>NZ_JCAFVO010000003.1:0-498252 GCF_059372445.1 Stenotrophomonas sp. YJH_SMC_127
CCTCCGCCAGCTGGAAAGGGATGGCTTGATCTACCGACACGATTTCCGAGAAGTTCCCCCTCGCGTTGAATACAGCATCACCCCGCTGGGCAAAGACCTTCTAGTTCTGATGATCCCCATGTGGACTTGGGTCGTGCAGCATGCCGAGGAGTTCCGGCACTGCCGCGAGATCTACGACAGCAACCAGGCCTCACCTGTACCTGAATCGCCTCGAGACAACGAGTCTCAATAGCGAGAAATCACCTGTCCTCGTCCCGCCCTGACCCAAGCCTTCATCGGGTCCTTCGCCCTCGGCTTGGTCTCCTTCAGCGGCCGGCGCGGCTCCAACGCCTCCTTGATTCGTTCCAGTTCCACAGCCCCGGCTTCGGCCAGGCGCCGAGCCTGTTGCTGCTGCTCGCGGGTTGGCGGCAGGCCTGGCAGTGGCGGCGGCGGCTGGGTCGGGGTGCTGTCGGTCAGCCGGGCAACCGCCTGGCGCAGGGGCAGATCGGGATAGAGCCTGGCCGCACACCAGCGCTCGGCGTACCGCTTCGCCTGCCGGACGTTGGCCGCGCGCACATCCTTCACCTGCCACATCTTCTGGCCTTCCATCCATAGCCGGACCCCAGGACCGCCATCGGGCGTAACGCTGGCCGTCTCGCGGCCGTTGTACCAAAGCGCCCAGCGCTCGCCGGTCTGGACCCAGCCAGAGGGGATCGGGGCGGTGCGGAAGCCGTTGGAAGAGCGCATGGCCGGAAGGATACGGCTGGCAGTCGCAGATCCTGCGAAGCGCCAGCGACCTGCCTGAATCGTTCGGGATTGCTGCTGGCGCCGTGCAATTACCCCGGGTTGACCTGCTTGCCAGCAAGGCGTCCAGCCCAGAGGATTTGTCCAGCACAAAGTTCTTAACAATTCATGCTGTATGGTTAACGCATCTGGCTCCTCTCAGGCGCGAAATCCTTCGCCCCCGTGTCTAGCCCCTCACAGGCTCGGCGCATGACACCCTCAAATGCTTTCCGGATCCTTCGGATCCGCCCTTTGCTGCGCCTCAACGGAACGATCGAGCGACTCGAAGCCCTGCACGCCAAGTGCGGCTCATGCGGGGACGAATCACGTATGTCCCGCGGATGTGGGCTCTCAGATGTGGAGGGAGGTGTGCAGCTAACTTGCCCGGCCTGCAGTACGACGGGCATCTTGACCGTCGACCAAGCGTGGATCCTCTGGGGCGAGCAGATGAGGAAGGATCGAATTTTGGCGCTAGCAGGACTAGAGCCGGACGACCTAGATCGGCCCTAGATCCTGAACTACCGCCTGCCCCTCGCGCAGTGCGGCGGCTAGGAGCCGCCCGCCCGCCACCTGCCTTCCTACCTGTTTGTTGAGCCAAGCCGCTTGGATCCGGCCAGCAGCCAACACGTCTTCAGGGCCAAGGCTGTCTGGCCTGCCAACCAAGGGCTCTCCAGGAGAGGCTAATCCTCCATCCAGGGGCTGCACTACCGACGGCCGAGAACTGTCGCTCTTGGCATACGCGGTTGCCATCATCCGGCCGTTCTTCGGCGACCAGCCGCCCAGCACCAACTCGGTCCCGAGCTGGTCGAGCGGCAGCCCGGCCTCCGCTGCCGCCTTCTCGTAGTTCGGCCATAGCTGATCCACCACCAACCCCAGCTCGGAGGACAGCTGCTCCATCGTGAAATCTGCGCGGAAGCTGGCCTGCAGCGCCAGCTCGTAGATGCGAAGGAAGAACTGGGTGGAACCGCGAGTAGCCAGTACAAGATTGTGCTGAGGAATGAGCAGCAGCTTTGCCCCGGAGGAATGCGCCCCTGTTCGGGCATCCTCTGCCAGAGTGTCTACCGCGACGACCAGCTGGTCGCGAGCGAGAAGAACGTTGAGGATGCTCATGTAGAAGGCAACGGGTAGTTCCGCGAAATATGGCAGCTTGAGTGCTTCGAGTCCAACAGCCATGAGGCTCAGAGAAGTAAGCGTGAGCTTCCACTTGAGCTTGGTGTGATGCGAGGCTCACATCATGTGGTAGACACTGCTGTCTCGTGGCTCTTCTCCGGCGCAGAATCCTTTGCTCCCGTGTCCAGCCCTAAACGGCATGGCCATGCACCCTCCCAATGCCTTCAGGATCCACTCGATCCTTCCCCTGCTTGCGCTAAATGGCGCAATCATCCGCTTGGAGCAGGTGCGCTCAACCTGCAAGAACTGTGGGCTTAGGTCATCACTGGCCCACGACGCTGGGTTCCATACGGACGTCAGGGGCACAACCCTGAAGTGCCCCGCTTGCGGAGCTACAGGATTGATGGACGAAATGGAGATCTGGCATCACTGGCTCGAGCAGTGCCGTCGCGAACGACTCCTCGCGCTGTTCGACCCCGAGCGCGATGATCAACTCGATATCGAGGACCCGAAATGACCGATGGCATCTCCGAACTGCTGGACCGTCTCCACTGCTGCGAAGTTGCGATCGAGGTTCATCGCGGCTATCTCAAGGCAATGGAGTATGCGCTGCGGGTTTCTGTCCTGACCCACCCGGCGCCCGAGCAGTTGACCGATACTTGGTTGCGCCTGCTACCTAGCATCGCGGCGAAGCACAAACACGATGGCGGCGCCCTCTTCGCCGCCGCCTTCGAGCAATCGTTGACGGTTCTAACCGAGCAAATTGGAGAGCCAAATGACGGGGCCTAGACAGCTATGGCGTACGGCTCCACCAGCCCGACCAACAGATCCATGGCAGTCGCATAGGCTGCCTGGTGATCGCCTCGCTGATTGAATCGGGTCCAGTCCGCATGGGCCACGCGCCCAAGCTCATCCGATTCAACGGGCAGCCATCTCATCGGCCAGAACGGCAAGCGGCGCTGGCCCACCCTGCCCCGCTGCAGCTCTACGATCCCGTTATGGCTACTTGCGCCCAATACGCGGGAATAGGCGACTGACAGTCCATCCTCTGGCCCCTCCAGGTACTGGAGGAAGCGTTCGCCATCGAAGAGGAGCACCCCCGTAACTCCAGCGTTACGGTTGAACCGGGCCGCGTCGTCCACAACTTGGTCCAGCTTTCCGCTGGACAGGCCTAGCTTGTCGCCGGCAATGTCCTCGCCGGCGCTGCTCACGTATACGACCGCCCTGATGGGCATTGCACACCTCCTTGACGAGGGACCAGCCTACCAGCAACGGGTTCATGTCAGCGCGAGGTGGCGGACGCGCCCTGAACGCGTCAGGTTCACGTATTGCTGAATTCGGAACTTCGTCACATGATGCAGGCCCATCGACATGCACCATGCACGAAAGTTCTCGGTACTAAGCAATGCCCGACACTGGCCTTTTCTACGTTCTGGATATAGATGTGGTGCGCCGCGACGAAGGCAATATCGAACGCGTGAACGCAATCAGCGTACACTGCAACCGCTGCCGGCACATCACGCATTCCAGAACATCTGGCTTGGAGACCATGCCAGGAGGCACCCTGCTCGCATGCGCAGGATGCGGCAATCGGCAAGCGGTCAGTAACGCGCGCTTGGTCGAATGCGACCACGTGATAAGGCACGGCGACCCAGCAACACATGCTGCCCAGCCCGGTCTTCGTGGCCAAGTAGGGTGACATAGTCAGCGCTCCACCTCAGCCGTCGGCTGGGTGCCTCCCAGCCAAGCTCCCCATCGTGAAGGCATACCCGGCTTCTTCCAGCAGTGCCCTCATGCGCAACTCCACACGACGGGGAGAGCGCAGTCCATTCGGCGCATAGAGAGCATAGACGTAGCCAGCGCCGTCAATGATTTCGCGGCGGACTGCGCACTCGGTTGACTCGGTAGCTTCGCACCAGACAGACATTAGCCTAGCCGGGCTGATCGACTGACCATTGCGGAGTCGGAAGAAAAGCCAGCGCACGCCTGGCGGTTGAGCTTGATCTACTCTAGCCATTGTGAGCCCCGAATCCGTCTGGATAAATCACTGAGAACTTCGGGATCCAGACGAGGGCGCTCATCTTTCGAAGAACGCGGTAGATCTATGCGTTGGCTACCGTTCACTAGGGCGGGGAGATCAGACTGCAGATCAATCCACCATTCGGAAGGAAGCCTGAGTCCAGTACCCGTTCGATCGTAGATGCATATCGGGAAATTCATAGCGTTGCTCCTAGATCCACCGAGCATACGCTTGCGCAATGTCAGGTCGAAATGCGACTGCTACAAGGCTGACGCATCAACTCTCTTCGCACATATGAATACGTGTGCTTCGTCTCGCTGAACTTTCAGGAACGACTCAAGCCAGCAAAGAGCAGCGCCTCTATTCGCAATCACCCTCCCCAACTTTTCAGTCAAACACCGCGCACACTCCATTCCACCAGGGCTTTGGCCTTGACAGGTCCGGCACTGAGCCATCGTCGTCATGGTCGCCGGGCGCGATTGATACATGATCTTCGTCATCAAGATCACAGCTTGAGCGTGGGACGACATATCGACGTTCCTATTGATACAGAAGGAGCCGCGCTGGGCGCGGCCACTCCTTACACGTCAACGGCGGCTATCGCGACCAGCACTGCCCTTTTGGTCCTGGCCATGGGACGACTGCTCACGCTCCTTGCTTCCCGGCTGCTGCTGTTGCTGACCTTGCTTTCCGGCGAGGTCTTCACCGCCAAGCTCGTTCCCGTCCACCTGACCCTGCTGGCCTGGCTGCTTCTTCTCGCCATCCGAGTTGGGACGGTCGTTTTGGTTTTGGGGAGAATTGTTCATGTCTTACTCCGATGCAGCCATCTGCTGCCAACCCACAGTGCTCCCCAGCGCGTTACGCAGCCGTGCCGGATTGGCGCAAGTATGAACAAGTGTCATGAACAGGCCGATGTTCTGAAGGGTGTACAGTACAGTCCCGATAGGAGCCGAACATGGAACGCATGAGGAACAAGGATTTCGTTGACGTCGAACGCGAGCTCACCCACTGGAGTTTGGCATTCAACTCTGGTGCCCTACCTGCTGTTAACTTTCGCCATGAGGTTGACCCCGTCATCCGGATCGCATGTGACATCTACGTCAGGGATCCGCATGGAACACGCGCAGAATGGTTGGACGAACTCGAGGGCAGGCTTGCCGCCGGATCCAGTCTCCGTGGTCACCCTGGAGCAGCGGAAATCGCAGGCCGGTGCTGGTCGCGACTCTCGTGTTCCTAGGAACGTTCATCCCGCGACGCTGCGTCGTTACCCTCTCGCATCAACTGGTCATTCAACACGTGGACGATGGAAATGACCGCATCGGCAAGCGCCCGCGAGTCACTGATTGATCCGTAGAAGTAGATCTTCGAGCCCGCAACCCGGATTTCGGCCAAGGAGAGCTGAGACGCCAGCATCTCGCACTTCATCACGAAAAGTTCAGTCCATCGAGCACCCGGCGCAATATCCAATAACGCAATGATGGCCTCGTCGGTAGATGAGTCGACATGCTCATAAAGCTGCGGAACGTCAAAACCGACGATCCTGGGAAGCATGGAGGTGCTCAACAGTTGATCCTCTTGCTTATGGGCGATCTGAGTATCCTCCACGATACTCGAATCCACAATCTGCCCGAGCTCGCGCTCTTACCCGGGTGTCGACGTCTCGATGTCCCATTACGTCTAAGGTGCCCGTCGCCACACAAAGGTGGGCGGCGTGGATCAGGCAGGAATAGCACATGGATGCCATCTCGCCGCAAGCGCCGTTGCCGCCGCGTGAGGATCAAGTCACGGGCTGCGGTGCCAGTCCATCCAGCGGCAGCTCCGCCTTCTCCGGCCAGGAGAACGTCTCCGGCTGCGGCAACAGCGCGCGCACCTGCTCCCAGGTCTCGATGCCATCCGGCGGCGCCAGCACCAGCTGCTCCAGCGACTGGTTCACAGCATCGCGCCAGGCCACCATCGCCCGCGCCTCCGCGCGGTATCGGGCCACGCCGCTGTTGTAGTAGCTGGCGCACGACTCGATGCTGTCGTAGCCACGCTCTACCGCTTCGGCGCGCATCCACGCGAACGCCTGGTCGCGGATGTAGCGGTAGTGCGCGGGAGTATGCAGCTCAAATCCCAAGCCGGGCGGTGCCGGCAGCGGTGTGTTGTTCTCCAACCACTCCGTAGGCCACAGGTAGTGGTCACGCGGGATAAACGCGCCGGTTTCCACGCAGCGAATGACGTCAGGATCGTTTGTAAGTTGATACATGATCAAAGCTCCGCGTCTGCCACCCATTGGAATCGTGCAACGTTACCGACCCCTGCCGTGCCGTTTGTAACAAACACCTCAAACGACATTGAACTGAGGGCGTCAATCTGTGCGGGATGGTTTACACGATGGAGCCCATCGCCGCCATTTTCCGAAAGCTGGCCCGCAGCGCCGTCATCGGTGTTGTAAAGAGTGATAGCGGGGGAAGTTCGCTTCCTTTGACTGAACCGCACCACCGGGTCATGGAGAAGGTAGCCGGTAAGCAACCCGGAAGCATGACACCCAACTCGCGTAGCAGTGCCAGGTGCAACACCAAGGTTATAACTCTTCTCGTAGTAACGCTGGCACAGAACCAGTTCAATCGCGTCGTTGCGTTGCTCAAAATCCGTAGCAACACTACCAACTTCAATTTGGATGTTGGAGAACTGGAAATCGCCCGCCTGCCGTCCTACGCCTGCCGAACGTGCGTCCCAATTGCTACCAGCATCCAACCACAGAATCAGCGACAGATAGCCCTCAGTAGTAGTACCAAACGTCTTCCCTGCAATATCAGCAAGAGTGAAGGTCTTGCTGATTCGCTGCCAACCGCCAGTGATTCCGGTCACAAGCTTGCTATTGCCGTAGATAGACGGAGATGGGGAACCTCCAGTACCAAACGTCATTTCAAATTCGATACCCATCTTCGTAGCTGACGATGCACGCACCAGCATACTGACGGTAACCGTTTTTCCTGCAAGCAGCCGTACACCGTTCTCAATACGGTATTGCAAAGTGGCGAGGTTACCGTTGCCAGCAACCTGACCTACGCTGCACCGCATGAAGTATCGGGCGTTGAACAAGTTTGTGGGATCGCCCAGCTGATGTTCCGCTCGAAGGCAGTCGATGGTGTCACCGACCATCACTGGAATGAAACGATCAGCGGTATAGGCGCCGTTGGTCATCCCCACGAAGGACGTACCACGCTGCCAGTAGCGGAAGTCACCATTGATAACGATGTTCTTTCCGGGGATGCGTGCATTGGCTGCGGCGATCGACTGGGACAGTGCTATGTCCGCAGCTGCCCGAATAGAGGACTCAGCCTCAACGTGCTGCCCGCGGTCGGTGGCCTCCTGATCGATGCGGGCACCCAACGCCGTCAGGCGCTGCTCGGTGTCCTGGAAGTTCTCGTTGCAGGTCGCGAACGCGGTAAACGCGTCGTCACCAGGGCGGCCGTCCGGCTGGATGGTGGTTTGATCGATGAGTTTCTGCGGCATGTGTGTTCTCTGCTGTTGATCGCCCACGGCAAAGCGGGCCGGACATGCCGGCCCGCGCCTTGTGCGGTTTCAGTTCTCGACCGAGATGATCGACAGGCTCTGCGTGATGGACTGCTGCTGGAAGGAGCCGGAGGTGTGCGATACGGCCTGCTCGGTGAAGCTGGTGATCACTGCGCGGTAGGTCATCGTCTGCGCGCTGGTGCTGGTGTCGTTCACCGTGAACGAGCCGCCCCAGTCGGAAATCGCGTTGTCGGGGCCATCCGTTTCGTTGAGGATGTTCACCCCGCCGCTGGCGTTGAGGACCTGCCACAACGATTCAGCGCCCTCCCCAACCCGCCGATAGATCTCCACACGTCCCGTGTTCTGGCCCGCGCCCGCGACAAAGCCGTCGCTGCCGTAGGTGGTCTTGGTCCGGATATGCCGGCGGGAGAAGCTGACGGTGACGCTCCGCACGCGGCCGTTGGTGGCGAACGGGCCGTTGACCAGCTCCACGCCGACGGTCTGCGTGGTCGTCGTCTGGACCGCGTTGCGCAGGATGCCCGCCGATAGCTGGCCACCAAAGTAGGCACTGCCGCTGGCGTCCATCCACATCACCGCGTTGGCCTTCGACGCGGCGCCGGCGCCGACGTTCGGCCCGAAGTAGTCGACCAGGTTGTCGCCGGCGGCTCCGAAGCTGGCGCCGATGATGCGCTGCGCCGCTCCCTTCCATACACGCAGGTAGCCGTTGCGCCACTCCATGCCCTCGCTGGCACCGTTGGGCGCGAGGATCTCCATGCTGTTGGTCAGGAACCGCAGGCTGACCACATTGCCGTCGTTGCCCAGCTCCATGCCACCAATAAGCGGCCCATTCCCGGAGTCGGCGATCAGGTGCAGGAATGCCTTGGCCATGACCTGCGCCAAACCGCCTTCAGTTTGAGTGACCCGGGCCTCCATGCCCTGGACCACCTGCGCACTCGCCTTGCCGGCTACTTCAGCCTTTACCGAGGCGAGCTGGCCAGTAACCGCTTCGATGCCATGCTCGGTCACGTTGACCCGGGCGCTGATCTCCTCGACGTAGTCCGCCGATGCTTTCCCGTCCAGCTCGACGCCCAGGTGCTGGATCTGCACCGCCTGGGCGCTCTGCTGCGTTGCGATGACCTCAATGGAACGCGTGGCCGTGGCCTCGAATTCCCCCAGCTCAGCCCGGACCGAGTCCACCTGTTTGGCGACGGCGCGGTCGCCTTGGGCAATCACGGACTGCCAGGTTTTCACACCCGCGCGCACGTCGCGGTCACCGGCGTTCCAGTCCCGGTCGCCGGCGTGCTTGTACGTCACCTGCGCTTCCAGCGAGGACGTTCTGTCGCCGACCGCCCGGATCCCCTCCTCCGTTTCTTCCACACGGGTCGTGACGGCATCCAGCGCTTCCGCAGAGGCCACCTTGCCGTCGCCGGCGGGCATCCTCGCAGACACCCGCCCGATCGCCTCAGCGTTGGCGCTGTCGCCGTCTGCGCGCGCTTGGCGTTCCTCCGTGACGCTGGCCTCCGTGGCCACGGTGCCATCGCCCGTGGGCATCCGGGCCTGGATCACCTCAATGGCGCTGGCGTTGGCCTCATCGGCCGTGACCCGCGCATCGCGCTCCGCCGCAAACAGCCCGCTCGGAACCTGGGACAGGTCGCTGCCCTCGTAGTCGCCCCGCAGCTGCACGGCCAGCGTCTCGCGCTTGCTGGCTTCGGCCACGTCCGCGGCTACGCGGGCGCGGGCTTCCTCCTGGACCAGCGCCACGCCGGCACCGGGCGTCGGACGCCCGATGGCCACCCAGTCGGTCATGAAGTAGGTGGAGACGGTCTGGGTCGCGCCGAACTGCAGCCGGATGGCGTCGACCTCACCCGGCCACCAGGCGATATCGGCCACGTCGACCGTGCCGACGCCATTGTCGTCCCACCGCGGCTCCGGGATCGCTGCCCGCTTGTCCACGTCCCATGCCTGGTCGGCCAGCGTGATCCACTGCAGGAAGCCGTCCCACGCGGCATCGCCTACGCGCTTCACCCTCAGCTTGACGAAGCGGTAAGCGCTGCCGTCAACGGCCAGCGCTGCCGGCGATTGAACATACGGGTTCTCGGTGCCATTGGCCGGCCGCAGCCAGCCATCGACCACCGTCGGTGACGCACCGTTGCCGGTCCACTCCTCCACGGTGGTGTCGAAGTACCAGATGCGCAGGCTGTCGAACTGGGTCCTACTGCCGGCGGCCACCTCGGACAGCGCGCGTGACAGCGATTCCACGTCGCTCTGCCGGGTTTGGGTCTCCAGCGTGATGGCAGCCTCGCGCTCGAGGCGCTCATTCAGCAGGCCGTCGGCCCGGGCCTGCGCCTCCTGCGCGATCGCCTCCATAGCGTCGGACAGGCCGCGCTGCCGCAGCTCAGCCTCGGCCAGGAGATCCCGGGCAGCGGCAGCCAGGCCGTCGGCCCGCGCGGCCGCTTCTGCGGCATCTGCCTCGATCCGGTCCGCGATTTCCTTGGTGATCCGCTCGGTCTGCTTGATCAGTTCGGCGGTGGTCGGCGGCGGCGTAGCCTCCACCACTGAGCCCGAGCCCGGCCGGCCGCGCACGGTCGGCGTGATCTTGAACCACCACTTGGTGCCGGTGTTGTCGCTGTAGAAGTAGCGCGTGTCGGTGGTCCGATAGATCTCGGTCCACGGCCCCTCCGGAGAGGGGCCACGCTCAACCACGTACACGACGCCGGCCAAATCGACAGCCGGCCATTCCAGCAGCACGCCATCGGCCACCGGGTTGGGGGTCACCCCATCCACCGGTGGCACGTCGGCTGCCCGGTGCACGACCGGGAACCAGTTCGAGTAGCGCGGCGCCGCCGGCGACGGCGACGGCAGCGCGCCCACGCCGATCTCCACCAGCGTGAGTTTCCTTGCTTGCATTGCGGATTACCTCGCGTTGAGTGCCTGACGCAGCGCGTTGCTGCTGGAGGCGCGGACGCCCTGAGTGGTGGTGGCCAGCAGCTCGCGCAGCAGCTGGTTCTGCTCGGTGAGCAGCGCATTGATTTCCTGCACGGCTGCCGTGGTCTGAGACTGCGACTCGTTGTTCACCACCAGGTCGAACACCGCCCGGCTGAAGTTGTCCGGCAGGGCCTCGATCGCGTCCGCCAGCTGTCCCATGCTGGTGCCGTCCTCGGTGTCCAGGTCGCCGACCTTCATACCGTCGATGAGCCCGGCCACTTGGTCGTACAGCCCGTTGTAGTCCGTGCCGCTGGCGTACAGGTTCCGGCCAAAGCCGAGGGCGGCCTGTGCCGCCGCCTGGGCTGCGCTGGTGTCGCCACCGGCCACGGCCCGCTCCAGCTCCTTCATGGCCTCGCCGAGCTTCTGCTGGTCCGTCAGCGGGGACAGGTCGCTGATCGACAGGCCGTACTGCATGGCCTTCTTGTCCTTGTCGATCTGCGCCTGCAGCTTGCCCATGTTCATCGCGCGCAGCGCTTCGATCTTGGCCAGATCCTCGGCACGTGCGCCGGACAGGCCCAGGGCCTTGGCGTAGTCGTTGGCCGACTTCACCTGCTGCCGGTAGGTCCGCTCGATGCTCAGGGCCTGCTGCTGGTAGCTGGACAGGTCGCCGGTCATAAGCTGCGTGGAAACGTCCGCCATCAGCGAGGCGTAGTTCCCAAGCAATCCGGTCACCTTCTCGACCTGGGTGGCCAGGTCCGTGCCGGCGACGCTGGCCAGGTCCTGGAAGTAGTCCACCGCCTTGTTGACCTTGTCGACCTCCATCCCGTTGAGGGCGCGGCCCAGCTCGTCGGCATTGCCCACCGCCAGTGCAATCGACGCACTCAGCGCGTTGAACACATCCGACGCCTCGAAGTAGCCATCCAGCTGGCCTCCGAAGCCGGCAGCCTTCACCGCCTCGGTGAACAGCCGGTTGGTCATGTCACCGAGGTACGCCTCCAGCTGCGACTTGGCCTCGGCGGAGTCCGCCGATAGCTGCAGCTTGCCCAGGCTCACCCGCACACCGCTCAGCTGCTGGGTCAGGTCGACGCCCAGCTGCTTGGCCAGGCCGGTTGCCGCACCGCGGACCTGACGCGCGGCCATGTCGAACGTGCGATCGATACCGGGATCCACCGCGCCGTACTGCGTCCACTTCTTATCGGACCGGAAGAAGCCGCCCTTCTGCTTGATATCGGCGTAGGTCTGGCCGTCGAAGCCACCGAACCCATACGAGCCGGTCAGGCCCTGTCCGGTGATCTTCGGCGCGCCGCGACCGAACAGCTTGGCGTGGATGCTCGACCCGGACAGGATCGATGCGACCTTGTCGTTGAATCCCAGCCCGCGGAACGTCTCGTCGGCAAGGCCCACCGCACCGGCGGTGGCAATCTTGCCGGCCCAGCTCTCCCCGTTGGCGATGTTCCAGCCCTGATCGAACAGCTCGGCGTTCTTCATCATGCCGGCGACGATCCAGCCGATGATCGGCACCGCCGCTGCTGCGGACGAGCCAGCTGCACCGGCGCCAGCCGCCGCCGAAGAACCACCCGCTGCGGCCGCGCCGCCACCGGTGAGGGCGGCAACGTTGTTACCGAAGCCCAGCAGACTGCCGGCGCTGGCACCGCTGCTCGCCGCACTTGCGCCCGCACTGAACAGCCCCTGCCCCTTGGACAGCAGCCCGGCGATGGTCCCCAGGTTCTGACCGCCGCCGGCGGCGCCGTTGCCACCGAACAGCCCCATGATGCTCTGAAGACTCAGGCCACCGCCCTGGCCGTTCATTCCGTTGAGGATCTGCGTCTGGATCGGGATCACGATCTTCTGCTGCAGGAACTCGCGCGCCAGGTCACGCAGCCCGCGCTTGGCGGCATCCTTCAGGTCGTCCCACAGGTTGTCGAAGTCCCGCATGCCGCCAGCAACGAAGTCAGCCATGGCGTCGGCGGCATCGCCCACACCGTTGACGACCACGCCGGCCCACGCCTCAACGTTGGCAGCAGCCTCCTCCACCCGCAGGGACAGATCGGCCGATGCTCGTGCGGCATCCAGCATGGATTGCTCGTACTGCGCGTAGCTCGCTGCCCCCTTGGACAACGCCAGAGCCTCCTTGCCGCCGGCGGCCTCCACCGCTTTCTGCAGCTCCTGCCGCATGTCCCGCTCGTTCATCATTTGGCGCCGCGACAGCTCGCGCGCACGACCGACCTTGCCGAGCATGGCGACCTCGGCATCCATCGTCGCAAGAAGCGCCTCGGGGCTGGCGAGGGCCTTCTTGATCTCCGCGCTAGACTGTTCCAACGCTTTCTGCGACTCCAGGACCAATGTGTTGTACGCGGCCCGCTCGATGCGCCCCTCCTTTAGCGCTTCCTTCAGCTTGTCCTCGAGCTGCTTCTGGTGCTCGGTGGCCTCGGCCAGTGGGCCGGCCATCGTCGCAGCCGCCATTGCCGCCTGCTCGTTGTAGCGCTTGATCGCCTCCGCGTCCGCCTTGCGATCTTTGGCGCCGGCACGCTCAGCCGCCACGGAAGCCTTGCGCGACTCCGTGAAGTTCTTCTGCGCGGCAGCCAGCTCGGTCTGGAGCCGGATGTACTGTGCGCCCTGCTCGATGTACTGCTTGACCTTCGGGTCGTCGCGCTTGGAAAAGTCGACGCCGCTGGCCTGGGCCTCCTTGAACCAGTCATTTACGTCCAGCTTTGCGACTTCGGCCGCGCTCTTGCCGACGCGGGCGAGCTGGCCCGGCAGCGACTGCATCGCCGACGCGATGCGCTTGCCTGCGGCGCCAGCCGAGTCGCCCAGCACGTTGAACGAACCCGACAGCGCGTCGGTTGCGGTCTTCGCTTGGCTACTGCTGCCCGTGAAGGCGTCGAGGATCGCGCGCTTACGATCGACCTCTCTGCCAGCAGTCGCCGCCGCAGCGGTCTCTTCCGTGAGGCTCTTGGCCACGGTGGCAGCAGCTGGCGAGCCAGCGATCATTGCTCGCCATGCCGCCTCCAGACCACTGGAGAACTCATCGGCGCCAATCCTGCCGGCCTTAAAGGCGGCATCCAGCCGCTGCGATTCCTGGATGAACTCTGAAGCCTGGCTCGCGGTGGAAAAGTTTGTCGCCGCAGCAACCATCTCCGTAATCGAGCTGGTGATGGTCCGGTAGTTCTCGTCGATCTCCTTCTGCAGTCGAAGGATCTCGCCGGCCTGCATCTGGGCGTTGAGGGTCTTGAACTTCTCGATGGCAGTGTCAGCCGCACCACCAAAATCGATCAGCGCAGCCGACGCAATCTTCGTGTTGTCGCGGAAGATCAACCAGCCCGCAGCGGCAGTGGCCAGCACGGTCACAATGCCCGCCGGACCTCCCAGCATGGCAAGCGTCGCTGATCCAGCACGCGCAAGCCAACCGGCGTTGGCCGCTGCAGCCTGCGTTTGGGCCTGAGCCAGCAGCAGCGTGGCCTGTCGATGCTCAAGGGTCGCTGCAGCGGCTTTGCTGCTCACCGAAACGCTACCGCCGATCGCAGCCGTGCGGCGCACTTCCGCCTCCGCATCGAGCATTGCGGCACGGGTCCGCAGCTCGAGCTGCTGCGCAGCGGCCAAGTTCTGAGCCGCTGCGGCCCGGTCTGCCGCCATACCAGCGTTGGCCGCAGCGACCCGCGCCAGGAGGGCTTTCAGCAGCGGTCCAGATGCGACCGCCGCTCCGGCGACAGCTACCATTTCCAGATTGCTGCCGACGGCACTGATGCCGGCTGCAAGCGCCTTGGAGGCGCCGGTTGCCTCGTCGGCACGGCCAATCATGACCTGCAGGTTGTTGTTGAACAGTGTCATTGCCTGCCCAACGGTGGAATCCATCTTGCCGAACGCCTCGTCCACGGCGCCAGCCTGGCTCTGCAGCGCGTTAATCACTTGCTGTGACGACAACTTGCCCGCGGCGCCCAGTTCACGCAGTTTCCCGATCGGCACGTTCAGGCCCTTGGCGATGGCCTGGGCCAGGGCTGGCGCCTGCTCGAGTACCGAGTTCAGCTCTTCACCTCGAAGGGTGCCGGAGGCAAACGCCTGACCCAGCTGCACGAGGGCGGCATCGGCACCCGCCGCAGACGTACCACTGATCACCATCGTTTTGCTGATGGTCTCGACAACGCGTGCCAAGTCTCTCCCAGACAGACCGAGGGCCTCCTGGTTCATCGCGATTCGCTGGTACAACTCCGCAGTCGCACCCAGAGGCTGTCGCGCTGCGCCGGCAATCCGGATCACGTCAGCCTGCGCTGCAGCGAACTGCGCCTGGCCCTGCGTGACCAGCCGCAGCCTGTTGTTGAGGTTCGTCCATTCGTCGGCCTTGCCAACTGCGGATTTTACGGCCACCAAGGCTGATGTAACACCCACCGCCTCAGTCGCTACCCGACGAAATCCGGCCGCGACCTCATTGGCGCCGCGGCGCGCGGCGTCTGACATAGACGATTGAATCGTAGCCATGTCGCGCTGCACGATGCGCGCGGCTTTCCCGCTGTCGCGCTCGAACGAGCCCGATTTCAGCAGCAGATCGACGGTGAGGGTGTAGAGAGACATGGTAGCTCCGGAAACGAAGAAGCCCCGCACTTGGCGGGGCTTCGATGAACAACCTGCGACGTTCTTGAGGGCGAACCTTGCTTAACCTGATAGGACCCATTTGAACATTGTGATCAGTGCAATTCCGCTCCCTAAAGTCAGAGCGAACTGGACCATAGGTGAGAACTCGTATCCGTTGGAATACAGACTCTTCATTAGCGCTCGAACGATCAATAGCCAAGTGCTGATCATCAGCATGATCGCTGCGTCAACAATGTGGTCCGCGTTGAACCAAGACAACAACAACAATCCGACAGATACACCGAAGCAAGCTGCCCCAAACTGAGTCACGGACGACAGGAACTGATCTAACCACCTACCAAGGAAACTACCCAGTGGCGGGCAGATGCCAAACAGCACTCTCGCCAGGCACCCCATTACTGCTAGCCCGCCACAGACAGCTACGAGGGCTCTGGAAGATATCCCTTCGATCGCGTCCTCCACCAGCTTGCTTTCAAATGGAAACTGGAACGACCCACCAAGTTTTAAGATGAGAAGAAGCCCCATGGCTAGTCCAGCGCTTGCCAGGAACTCCAGCGACCACGCCTCTAGATCGTCGACCATGGCATTTTCTGCATCAATCTTATTCATAGACACTTGTTTTGTTGTCTCCCAAATCCTTAGCGGCCTAGGCCGGAATTTCTTCAAACTCCATATATCCTGAAAAGTACTGACGGCTGATGTTCTCCGCCGAAGGCAGCTGTGTTGGGTATCCGTAGAGCACCGACCGCGCTGCCAGCAGCGGGTCGAACGCCTTGCTGACCATGTCCCGATACTGCGGCACAACGCAGGAGCGCCGGCGCCCCGCGATCGCTGCCGCCACCGTCTCCCAATCGGTCCCGCCCAACCCACCGCCGCGCACGGCAGCTGTCGCCCGGCCGGACAAGGTGCACGTCAGCCGGCGGTACAGACGCCCAGCAACCGTGTTGACCTGCGCACCCTTGGTACGGGTGTGCAGGCTGGTGTCGATCGTGGCCACCGCCCAGCCGTCGCTGATGCCCACCTCGACTGCCCGGAAAACAGCGATCTCGCCCACGTCCACGTTTGTGGCAGTTGTGGCGATCTCGACGGACACTGTCGAGACCAGGGCGCCGGCCTGCGGAAACAGCCACGCGCAGACACTACCGTCGGGCAGTCGCACCGTGGCGGCGCTGGCGCCGGCCGCGCTCACCTGCACGCCGGGCGGGATGTTGAGGCCGAGAATCGCGATGATCCCCGGCACAACAGCCTCGGCCAGGGTGATCGTGATCGCCAGCGAACTGGTGCGCCGCATCCGCGACGCTCGCCCCGGCTTACCATCGAAGAGCGCCGAGCCCTGGTCCGCCGACAGCCACGTTCCGCCGGTGAGCGTGACCGCTTCCACCGCCGGCATGCCATATCCAATCAACACGTCATCACCCCCACAGGGTAAGCACCACGTCTCCCGTGGCAGGGTTGCGCTCCACGCGCCGCACCAACACCGGCTTACCGTCGGCCAGGCCATAACGGCTGTAAGTCAGCCGGCCAATCTGTGCCGGAAGCGGGGCCAACTGTTGATCGCCCCGGACGGTGACCTGATAGAAGAAGCGTTGGTCGCGGTAGATGCCCACTACGCGGTCGATCTCTGCTTGTGCGTCCACCGAGCGCCAAAACAGCGACAGGACTGGATCGGCAGCGTCAGCTTTGCGATAGTGAGGATGGAGCGCCCCGGCTCCATATACCTGCGCCCTGAACAGGCCCACCAGTTCGTCGCGGCGCCATTGAGGCACATCCACTACGTCTGTCACCAGGTCCGATGCCGACAGCGCCTGGGCGTTCGGCCGATACGCCATCCGGCGGGTCAGATTCGGCGCGTCATCGGGGACACAAAGCAGGTCCTCAGCCATGTCCGCCTCGCTCAGATCAAACGCTGGCGCTGCCCCCGAGGTCTCCGGCGCAATCACCCGCGTGAATCGTAGCGGCCCGCTCGGATCCTGGTAGCAACCCGCACCGTAGCTGGGGAGGATCGCGTTCATTGCATCTCGACCGGTGACCGCGCTGCCGGCGTAGTAGCCAATACCGGCATACCCGGTTTCGCCATCGATCGCTGCACAGTCAGCCGCTACCCATGCTGTCTTGCCAAGCCTTCCCATGATATCGGCCATACGACGAGGTTGTGACGATGGACTTCCTTCTCGATATCGCGACCGGCCTGTATCGAGCCGCAGGAGCCGAAGCATGAGCATCTTCGATGACCTGGTCGATTTGGCCCACTTGGAGGCCGAACCCGACTACCAGATCTCCGCCAAAGCAGTCAGGGACATCCGACGCGCAATCACGTTTGGGATCTTCGCCGCTGCCGAAGGAGCCAAGATTAACCAAGCGCGCGCATCGGCACAGATGATGGGGCAGGAATGGCCGGAGGTCGCCCGTTCGGTGGCACCTGGAGACTCCTTCGAGCAGACCATCCAAGAGATGGCCGGGGCACTGCTGTGGCTTGAGTACGCGTCCCACCTGCGGCGGCCTACGGCGGCTCCGACTTTCTTGGATTCGGCTGAGGAGGCGTCGTGATCGAATCGACTGCTCCTGACCCGACCATCACTGTCCTGGCCGCGATGATCGAGGGCGAGCGCTGGCTCAGCGCCGACTCCTGTGCCGTCCTCTTGGGGCTCACGACGCCGGACGGGAAGCCCAACCGGCGTGGCTTCCTCGAAAGGCTTGCGTGCCGTCCCAGCTTCCCTGCCCCACTTCAGATCGGAAACGAGAAGAAGTGGAAGCGGTCGGAGGTCCTACGTTGGGCCGATGACGAGAGGAGGAGCGGAGGCTAGACCGCCGTTCCCGGCACGTTGGCCCCCGAAACTGCAGGACTGCCCAGATTTTCCCCAGAATCCCCCGAGCCCCTTGCAGCACAAGGGGTTCTGATTCCGGCTCCGGGCACCAACCGCGCTGCGCGAGTACACCTTAGATTGCACGCGAGTAACGCGGCTGTTCATGCGCCGCGCGCAGGTAGGGGTCGAAACACATCGCCAGCAGCCGCAGCAGCGGCCGACCCGGCTCGCTGGCGCGCACCACACCGTCGCGGTATTCGGCCAGGCCGTCTTCCTGCAACCGCTGCACCGAACGCAGGTCCTCGGCGAAGTACTGCTCGAAATCGACGCCATGGCGCTGGCCCAGCACGGCACCGTCCACCTCGCCCTGGCACATCAGCTGCTGGATGAGTTCAGCGCGCAGCTGGTCGTCGGCGCTCAGTGCCACGCCGCGCCAGACCGGCAGCTGGCCCTGGTCCACCGCGTCCTCCCACGAAGGCAGGTCGCGCGGATTCTGGCTGTAGGTGGCACCGATATGACTGATCGCACTCACGCCCAAGCCGAGCAGGTCGGTATCGGCGTGGGTGGTATAGCCCATGAAGTTGCGATGCAGCTGGCCGGCACGCTGCGCGCGTGACAGATCTTCTTCCGGCAGTGCGAAATGGTCCATGCCGATGTACTGGTAACCCGCAGCAGAGAGCTTCTCCACCGCCAGGCCCAGCAGCGCCAGCTTGTCTTCCGGTGAAGGCAACCGGCGCTCGTCGATCTGCTTCTGCGCGCGGAACAGGTGTGGCAGGTGTGCGTAGCCATACACCGCCAGGCGATCCGGTCGCAATGCCAGCACTCGTTCCAGGGTGCGGCCGAATCCCTGCAGGCTCTGTCCAGGCAGCCCATAGATCAGGTCGACGTTGACAGAGCGCATGCCGCTGTCGCGGCAGGCATGCAGGATGTCCAGCGTCTGCTGCACGCCCTGTATGCGGTTGATCGACTCCTGCACATGCGGATCGAAATCCTGCACGCCCAGGCTGGCCCGGTTGAAGCCCAGCCGCGCCAGCATGGCGACATCGCGGGTATCGATGAAGCGCGGATCGAGTTCGATCGAGAAATCGCGCTGCGGCGAATCGCTGAAATCGAAGCGCCGGCGCAGCCCCTCCACCAGCGTGGTCATCGCCTCGGCCTCGAGGAAGTTCGGCGTACCACCGCCCAGATGCAGCTGGATGACCTCACGGCCGTCCTCGAACTGCGGCGCCAGCAGGTCGGCCTCGGCCAGCACGCGCGCGACGTAGCTGTGGCCCCGACCGCGGTCGCGGGTGATCACCCGGTTGCAGCCGCAGTAGAAGCAGGGGCTGGAGCAGAACGGCACATGCACGTACAGCGACAGCGCGCGCGCCAGCTGGTTGCTGTCGGCGATCGCCTGGCGCAGCGCCGGCGCGTCGAAGCCATCGTGGAAGTGCGGCGCGGTCGGATACGAGGTGTAGCGCGGCCCCGGCCGGTCATGCCGGCGCAGCAGGTCGGGGTCGAAGGTCCAGGCCAGGCCACCGGCGGCGGGAGAGAACGTGTCCATGCCGCCAGCATCGCGCCGGACGGCCATGACCGCCTTGACCCAGATCAATCGCGGGTGGGGATTCCCAGCACCGGCAGGCCCACCTGCGGCCAGCGCAGCATCTGGTAGCGCTTCCAGAAGGTGTCACCGATGCGCGCGGCGACGTCGTTGGCCAGCTCCTGCATCAGCGGGTTGCCGCACTCGGCGGTGGTGATCCGGAACAGCACCAGCCAGCGATCGAACAAGTCCTTGTCCAGCTCGATGGCCATGTGCTTGGACATCGGCGAGCCCTTGAAGCGGCGCGTGCCGCGCAGCATCGCCGACCAGAAATCGACCAGCTGCGCCAGATGTTCCGGCCAGTCGTGGACATGCGCCTGGAACACCGGCCCCAACCGCTCTTCCTCGCGCACGCGCGCATAGAAGTCGTGGACCAGGCGGGTCACTTCCTGCTCGGTGCACAGCCCGGGCGAGGCGACGGGCAGGACAGGTGGCGGTATTGCGTTCATCGGGGTACCCAAAGCGTGCCAGCAGTGTGCCGCAGCCGGCCGGCACCGCCGTTGATCCAGATCAATGTCGGCGCAGTCCGCTGCACCTAGGCTGCCACGATTGCAGGAAGCATGCCCTGCGGATGCTGCGCCGGCCTCGGCGGAGTATACGCGCCGCCCTCATTCCGATCCGGGACAGCATGAACAGACCCTCTCCCAGCCGCCGCCAGCAGCTGATCCAGCACTGGGGCGCCATCCTCTGGCCCAGCTTCATCGCTGCCGGCCTGGCCAGCGTGGTGTTCTTCGCCTTCGTCGACCCGCTGCGGTTGCAGGCGATCAGCTTCCCGGGCACGGCGATCAGCCGTGAACTGGGCTATACGGCAGGATTCTTCATGTTCTGGTCGGTGACCGCACTTTCCAGCGCAGTCACCTGGTACCTGCAGCGGCCCCTGCCGAGCGATGACGACGACGAGCTGCCGCTGGGATGAGTACGCCCTGTACCGGAACCGGAACCCCACGCCCCTGGCGTTGGCGCGGCGCGCTCAGCGCGCTCTTGCTGGTCCTGTTCTATGCCCTGCCATGGCTGCGCTGGAATGGACACCAGGCCCTGCTGCTGGACATCAACGCACGGCGCTTCGACCTGTTCGGCTGGAGGTTGTGGCCCGGCGATGTCGGCGTGCTGATCGGGTTGCTGGCGGTGCTGGCGGTGGGCCTTGCGCTGCTCACCCACCTCGCCGGCCGCATCTGGTGCGGTCATGCCTGCCCGCAGACGCTGTGGCGTCGTGCCTTCGACTGGATCGCGCACGGCATGGCCAAGGTCTTGCCAGTGCCAGCCGCGCGCCCGACCACCCAGGTCGCCTGGGGGTTGCTGTCGCTGTGGACTGGCATCACCTTCGTCGGCCTGTTCAGCCCGATCGCCGGACTGCTGGCCGCCGCTCCGCATGCCGGCTGGAGCGGCTGGGAAACATTCTGGGTGCTGTTCTATGCCGCCGCCACCTGGGGCAATGCCGGCTTCCTGCGCGAGCAGGTGTGCCGTTCGCTGTGCCCGTTCGCGCGCATGCAACCACTGCTGATCGATCCACATACACCACGCATGCTGTACGACGCGCGCCGCGGCGAACCGCGCGGCATGCGCCCTCCGGGCATGGGGGGCGTGCTCGGACGCGGACGCGGCCTGCTCGACCCGACCACCGCACAGGACTACGTGTTCCGCGCCGCACATCCGCTGCTGGCCGGACCGATGCCCACCTTCAGCGCCGATCGCCTGGGCGACTGCACCGACTGCGCCGCGTGTGTCAGCGCCTGCCCGATGCAGCTGGACATCCGCCAGGGACCGCAGGCCGATTGCCTGGCCTGCGGCGCCTGCCTGGACGCCTGCTCGCGGCAGCAGCACCAGGCCGGTTTCGGCCCGGGGCTGGTGCGCTACTGCAGTCCGCAGGCCATGGCCGGGCAACCGCGGCAATGGTGGCGACCGCGGACCCTGGCACTGCTGTCGATGCTGCTGGCGCTGTTGGCCTGTGGCGCCTGGCGCCTGCTTTGAATCAACGGGTCAACGCGGCCCATTGGCGTGCGGCGGCACCAGCTGCGCACGTCGGACGATGCCGAGCTGTTCGATGATCAGCGCCATTTCATTGGTGACTTCGGTACGCTCGGTCCCCTGCGGGACCAGGCGGTCCAGCACCTGCTGGTAGGTATCCCAGAACGCCGGACCGCATCCGTGTTTGTGATAACTGGCTTCCAGTTCGCGGCGTACCCGTTCAGCCAAGCCATGCATGCCGTATTCCATACGACCTCCGTTGGACTTGTTCTGCATCGTTGACGGTCTACCGACTCACTTGCGAGCTACTGAAAGACTCCCGGGCTTCACGCCCAGTTGATGCCAATTAGTCATAGATTTCACGACAGGTCAATTACATGCAGCGACTTTCGTGATCGAAATTATTAATCGTTCACGAAACCACATACGGGATGACAGGCTTCCCGGATGGGCCGGAGCCGACAACCTACCCGATTCCTCCAGCCTCTGCCCTGGTAGGCCTCATCGATAGCCCGACCCCGTTCCATCGAAGTTTCCTATGTTGCTAAGCATACTTAGCAAATGGCACTTAGAGTGCTATATGCGACAAAAGGCGGCGCAGTTGAGGCTTATTCGCCCTGCGTGGCTTCAGTTGCCGGGAACAGGTTGGGATAGCGCTGATGCAGGATGTATTGGCGTAACGCAGGAATCGGGAAATCCTTGGGCCATTGCGACACTGCAGATCGGCTTATGCCAAAGAAGCGCGCCAGTTCGGCATCGGTGCGGAAACCCAGCCGGGTGCGCACCTGCCCCTTGCTCCAGAATTCGGTCACGGTCGGTCCTTCTGTTAACCAGACTTATTCTTGGAACAAGGGATCTTTGCGATCCACGCGTTAAGCTGGCTTGCATAGATGAATACTCTCGGCCAACGACTCGCCATTGCCATGAAGAAAGCCGGGCACCCTCGCCCGGCCGATCTGGCCCGCGCCGCCGATTCGACGACGGCAACCATCAGCAACTGGCTCAACGACCACGTCAGCCCCGCCCATGTGAAGGCCGAACAGCTGTTCCGCATCGCCGATGCGGCCAAGCTGGACGCGCGTGAACTGCTGTATGGCGTGAGCGGGCTTGGCGTCGGTGAGCGGGGCAATACCTATATCCCCAGCCAGGCCCACCTGGATGTCTGGCAGGACGCCTACGAACTGGTCAGCCATCTGGTGGAAGAGAAGGGCCTGGAGATCGACCACCGCCGCCACGCGGCCCTGGACCTGCTGGCCTTCGAACTGCTGATGGACGGCTTCAGCCGCAGCAAGGTCATCCGGGTGCTGACGACCTCGATGACGTGAATGCACTACCGCTGGTAGCATGGTCGCCGATGGGGATGGGGCTCCCCCGATAACCGCCTGAAAGGGCTGATGGCTCCTGCCAAGACGAACCGGCGTTCGTCGATGGCAGGCCGTGCCTGCCCTCGGCGTTCGCCATCGAATCAGCGAACCCGTACCCGAGGCACGTGATGCACGCATTGAACAACTACTTGCTGGTCTTCATCGGCGGCGGGCTCGGCGCCTGCCTTCGCCATGCCTGCAACCTGATCGGTACGCGGGTGGCAGTCGGCAGCCCGTGGCCATGGTCGACCTTCCTGATCAACATCAGCGGCGCGCTGCTGATGGGCGTGCTGGTCGAAGCCTTCGCCCTGCGCAATGGCGCCTCGCCGCAGCTGCGCCTGCTGCTGGCCACCGGCGTTCTCGGCGGCTACACCACGTTCTCCACCTATGCACTGGAAATCGGCCTGCTGCTGCAGCGCGGCCAGCATGGCCTGGCAGCGCTGTACGCCGGCGGTTCGGTGGCACTGGGCCTGGTCGGCCTGTTCGGCGGCATGAAACTGGCGCGGCTGGTGCTGGGCTGAGGCTTAGGCCGCGCCGGCGCGGGCCTGTCCGCGCCACTCCCGCGGCGACTGCCCGGTGTGCGCCTTGAACGCGCGCGACAGCGCCGCTTCGCTGCCGTACCCCACATCGTCGGCAATCCGCTTGAGCGGTCTGCCCTGGCGCAGCGCCTGCTGCGCCAGGCCCACCCGCCAACCCTGCAGATACTGGCCCGGCGTGGTGCCCATCGCCTCACGGAAGCTGGCGGCAAACACACTGCGCGACATGCCGGCGACGTCGGCCAGGTCTTCCAGGGTCCAGGACTGTGCGGGCGCCTCATGCATCGCCACCAACGCCAGCCGCAGCCGCGGATGGCCGAGCCCGGCGAACAGGCCACCACGCATCTCGCCGCCTTCCATCAACTGGCGCAGCACCTGGATCATCACCACCTCGAACAGCCGGTTGACCATCGCCGCACGCCCGCAGCGCTGCTCGAAGGCCTCTTCGAACAGCAGCTCCAGTGCTGCGCTGCCGCCGTAGAGATCCGCCAGCGGCATGCAGATGAATTCGGGCAACGCGGCGCTGATCGGGTTCAGCCGGCCGCCCTCGAAATGCAGGTTGGCGCAGGCCATGTCGGCGCCGTGCTGCGGATCGGTGCTGAACCGATGCGGCATCGGCCGCGGGTACAGCAGCAGGCTCGGCACCTCGACCTGCACGGTCTGCTGGCCGTGGCTGACCTGCAGCGGGCCACGTCGCACCAGGTGCAACTGCCCGGCTTCATCCTCGCCGTCCAGCGTGTTGATGCCGCACAGCGCGCCGGCATGGAACACCGAGGCGGTGACCGAAAAACGTTCCAGCAGAATGGCGAGACGGTCGACCATGACGGGACTCCGGATCAAGCGAGACGAACTCAATGCGACAGATCGTATCGGATTCGGCGGTTGAGGGGGCGGCACTGGCTGAGTGATCCGTCGAACGCTATACAGGCCGCACATCCCCGCGCATGGAGGCACTGATGTCGATCCGCATCGCCCTGGCCCTGTTGCCACTGCTGCTCGTGGCCCCGCACGCCCTGGCCGCTCCGTCCTCGAAGATCGACCACCTGGCGTGGCTGGCCGGTTGCTGGCAGCTTGATGGCCAGCCGGCCGGCGCCGGCGAGCAGTGGTCCACCCTGGCTGGAAACACCCTGTTGGGCAGCAGCCGCAGCCTGCGTGACGGCCGCACCGTGGGTTTCGAGTTCATGCAGCTGCGCCAGCATGACGACGGCCGCCTGGTGCTGACCGCCCTGCCCTCCGGCCAGAACGCCACGGACTTCAACGCCACCCGCGTCGATGCCAACGAGGCAGTATTCGAGAACCCGGCCAACGACTTCCCGCAGCGCATCCGCTATCGACGCCTCGATGAACAGCGCGCGCATGCGCGCATCGAGGTCGCGCAGGACAACCCGAAACAGGCCCTGGACTTCCCGATGCATCGCGTTGCCTGCGGTGGACCATCACCCACCCACTGAAATACAAGCGCCCCGGACTGGCCGGGGCGCCTGCATACGGTCAACACCACACGGACATTCACCCGGCCAGCGTGGTTTCCAGCGCCTTCAGGCCATCGCGGTAGATACCCTCGAACAGCGCGGACGCTTCTTCGTTGCTGACGCCCATCGGAGTGAACTCACCGGACCAGTCGATCCGCGAACCGCCGCCCTGCTCGACCACACGCAGCGTGGAGCGATAGCCGGTAACCGGGAACGGCGCCTGCAGGATCGAGTAGGTGTAGCTGCGATCGGCCTGGTCGAAGGCTTCCAGGCGCTCGACGATGGCATCGCCGTCGGGATTGGCCAGGTGGCGCACGCGACCGCCATCGCTGAGCGTGCTCTGGGGAATGTACGGAAGCCAGTCGGGCAGCGAATCGAAGCCGCCGATGAGGTCCCAGACCTGGTCGGCCGGGGTCGGCACGGTGATGGATACAGAAGCAGTTGCCATGGGAAGGTCTCCTTCGTGACTCAGATGTTGTCGATCGGCAGCGGGGCGTTGGCCGCAACCAGGCCCTGGGCGCGCAGTTCCTGCCAGAACCCGGCCGGGGTGATTTCCTTCAGTGCGGCGTCGTCTTCGGCGATGCGCTCGGGACGGCTGGCGCCCGGAATCACCGCTGCCACTGCCGGGTTGGCCAGCGAGAACTGCAGGGCGGCCGCCTTGATGCTGATGCCGTACTCGGCCGCGATGGCCTTGATGCGCTCGACCCTGGCAAGGATCTCAGGCGACGCCTTCTGGTACTCGAAGTGGCTGCCACCGGCCAGCACGCCGGAGCTGTACGGACCGCCGACCACGATGCCGGTGTTGCGTTCGGCCGCCTTCGGCATCACCCGCTGCAGCGCACGCTCGTGGTCGAGCAGCGAGTAGCGGCCGGCCAGCAGGAAGCCGTCCGGACGGGCTTCGTCCAGATCCAGGGTCAGCTCGATCGGCTCGACACGGTTGACGCCCAGGCCCCAGGCCTTGATCACGCCCTCCTCGCGCAGGCGGGTCAGCACCTTGAAGGCGCCGCGGCGTGCGGTCTCGAAGTACGACAGCCACTCATCGCCGTAGAAATCCTGGGCGATGTCGTGCACCCAGACGATATCGAGACGGTCGGTCTTCAGGCGCGTGAGGCTGTCATCGATCGAACGCAGGGTGGCATCGGCCGAGTAGTCATTGACCAGCTTGTTGGGGCGGCCGGCGACGAACAGGCCGCCCTTCTCGCCAAGATCGCGGGCGCTGGTGTCTTCCACTTCGTCCAGGATCAGGCGGCCGACCTTGGTGCTGAGCACGAAGTCGTCGCGGTTGCGCTTGGCCAGCGCGTCGCCGAGCCGGATCTCGGCCAGGCCGGCGCCGTAGAACGGGGCGGTATCGAAGTAGCGGGTGCCCTGTTCCCAGGCCGCGTCCACGGTGGCCTGGGCCTCGGCTTCCGGGATGTCACGGAACATGTTGCCCAGCGGCGCGGTACCGAAGCCGAGGGCCTTGCCAGCCAGCAGAGTGTTGATGCTCATGGGGTTCCCCTTGGGGACGTTGTTGAGGTTGAGGCATAGGCTAGGCTTGCCCAATAAGACTGTCCAAGACATAATTTGTCCATCTTGAGTCCCGGACGGTCTTATGCTCGATCTCCGCCAACTGCGCTATTTCGTGGCCGTCGCCGAGGATGAACACGTCGGCCGCGCTGCCGAGCGCCTTCACATCTCCCAATCCCCGCTCAGCCGGCAGATCGCGCAGCTGGAGGAACGGCTGGAACTGCAGCTGTTCGAACGCTCGCAGCAGCGCATCCGGCTGACCGCCGATGGCCGCACCTTCCTGGCCGAGGCACGCGCCCTGTTGACCCACGCCAACCGGCTGGAATCGCTGGCACGCCGGCTCGGCCGCGGCGACGAGGGCGGCCTGTGCATCGGCTACCTGGAGTACGCGATGCACTCCGGCGTATTGCCCGCCGCCCTGCGCGAACTGCGTGGCGACCGTCCTGCCGTACACATCGCGCTGTACAACCAGCAGTCGGACACGCAGCTGGAAGGCCTGCGGCAACGCAGCCTGGACATCGCCCTGGTCTGCGACCCCCCCGCGTTCGACGATCCGGACCTGGAGGCCACGCAGGTGCTGAACGATCCAATGCTGCTGGCGCTGCCGGCCGGCCACCCATTGGCCAGCGCAGAGACCATCACGCCAGAGGATCTGGCCAGCCAGCAATGGATCGGCGTGATGCACAAGGAAAGCGCGCTGCGCCATGACACCTTCATCGCCGCCTGCGCGAAGGCCGGCTTCACCCCGACCATCGCCATGGAGGCGACCGAGCCGCTGGCCGCACTCGGTCTGGTCGCTGCTGGGCTGGGCCTGACCAACCTGCAGCGCAGCCTGGACCACCAGGCACCGCAGGGCGTGGTACTGCGCGAGCTGCCGTGGTTCAGCTACCGCACACCGCTGTGGGCGGCCTGGCACCGCATCAACCTGCGCCCGCTGGTCGAGACCTTCCGCAGGACGCTGGTGCAGACCGCAACCGAGGGCAAGCCGGCCTTCGTCGACTGAACTGACCGCGCTATGCCGGGCCTGCCTCGGTGTAGCGCATCACCGCAAAGCCCTCTTCCGCGGCCGGTGCAACGAAGTGGCGGGTGATCTGTGCGAACTCCTCATCGCTGGCCTGGAACGGATGCTCACCGCGCGCATTGCGCGCACGCAGCCGCGCCTTGCAGACCTCGTCGGCAACATCCAGGAAATGCAGCTGGTGCGCGGCTCCCTCCGGCTCGAACAGCTCGCGCGCCCATGCCCGCGCGGCCGGCGTGTTGAAAGGGAAATCGAGCACCACCGAGACGCCCATGCGCAGCAATGTGCGCAGATGATCGGCCAGCACATTGCGCAACGTGGCTGCACGCTGCAGATAGTCGGCAATGGAATGGATTTCGCCCGGATACAGCGCCGCCAGCCAAGTGTCTTCGCTGATCAATACGTGGCGCGGCTTCAACGCCAGCTGCTGCGACAGGGTGGATTTGCCGGCACCGATCTTGCCGCACAACAGGTGCAGGGTCGGCGCAGCGTCGTTCGATGAAAGGTCGTGCATCTGCATTCTCCTTGGTGGATTCATTACCCGGGAGAGCGCTGCATGCAACCCGCCTTCCCGGGCAGGTTGCTTGGCCGAGATGACCGCGCGCTACCCCGCCTTCCCGTGGGGAATGCGGATAATCGACGCGATGCTGTGCAGGGCCATGCCGCCAGCGTAGAGCGCAGCACCGCCGACCGGCAATGCCCTGCGGCACTGCAGCGCGCGCAAGGTTGTGCAGGGATCTATGCTCGGCGCCATTCCCGCATGGAATGACCCCGATGCGAACCTTGTTTCGATGTGCGCTTGCCCTCTGCCTGCTGCCTTGGATGGCATCGCTGGCTGCACCACCGCCGGCACCGCGCACGCTCAGCGGCGAGCTGCAGGGCGCACCGTGGCGGCTGGATGTACCGGCCAGCTGGAACGGCGACCTGGTGATGCTGGCCCATGGCTATGAACCGGTCGGCATGCCACGCACCGCACCCATGGCGGCCAATGACAGCACCGCGCCACTGCTGGCAGCAGGTTACGCCGTCGCGCAGAGCGCCTATGCCAGCCAGGGCTGGGCGGTGGCCGATGCGATCACCGATACAGAACGCCTGCGCCAGCAGGCAGTGGGTGAACTCAAGCATGTCCGCCACACCTGGATGCTGGGATTCTCGATGGGCGGCGCCGTGACCATCGGCAGCCTCGAACGCTTCCCGCAGCACTACGCAGGTGGCGTGTCGCTGTGCGGCGCCAATCTCGGTGGCGAACAGATCGCGACCGATCTGCTGACCACGCTGGTCGCGTTCGATTACTTGTTCCCCCAGGCTGATGGGCTGCCGCCCACCGGCCTGCTATCGCGCGAAGCGGCGGCGCTGCCGCAGGGCGAGTTGTACCAGGGCATCGCCAATGCACTGCAACGTGATCCGTCGCACGCCGCAGTGCTGGCACGGCGGCTGCAGGTCTCCGCTGATGCACTGGCCGGCACGATCAGCCTGCACGCGCTGGTCCTGCATGAACTGGCTGCACGGAGCGGCGGCATGCCGATGGGCAACATCGGCGTGGTCTACAGCGGCTTTGGCGATGACACCGCGTTCAATGCCGGCGTGCAGCGTGTCAGCGCTGTTCCCGCGGCGCAGGCGCATGTCCGCAACTCGCTGGCAATCACCGGCGCACTGAAGCGACCGCTGGTGATCCAGTTCAACCACAACGACCCGACCATCGTGCCGCACATGCAGACGGTGTATCCGCAATTGGCCGTACGGGCTGGCGCACGCCCGCTGCCACGCGTGTTGCCGCCGGTGGGCGAAGGACACTGTGGTTTTTCTGGGGCACAGGTGGTCGACGCCTTGAAGGCCGTGCAACGCTGAGTCCATCGCGTGCCGCAACGCATCACCACCGTGCCGGAAGGGGCTGCTCGGGTGGCGTGTGTCGTTCAGCCGCCAAGGCCTCGGCCTGACCGGCATGGTGCTGCACGATGCACGCCGCCCGATCGGCATGCAGGGCCAGGCGCTGACCGTGCGAGCGCAACCATGACGGGCCCAGTCAGCCGCCCAGCGTGCCCATCGTGAAGGTGTAGCCCGAGCTCATCAGGAATTCGCGCATGCGCATTTCCGCGCGCCGCGGTGAGGCCAGGCTGGCCGGCGCATACAAGGCATACACCAGGCCCGATCCCTCGATATGCTCGCGGCGGACCTCACAGCGGGCGGTTTCCGAGGCAATCACCCATCCGTCCTTCAGCCGCTCCGGCCCGATGGATTGCCCGTTCTTCAACCGAAAGGTCAGCCAACGCACATCTGCCATGACTTTGCTCATTTCCGTTTCGCTCCGTGGCTGAAGCGACGCGTGATGTCCTTGCTCGCCATTGCGGCTCCCTGAGACGTGGAACCTGACCATAGCGCCTTTCCATGTCGTGGCCGGCTGAGACTGGCGGCCGCGGCATGCGAGCTGCCGCACGGGTTCCCTCGCGGCGTCGGAAATGGCGCCGGCAGGGAGCGTCCTGCCGGCGCAGTTCACAGGCAGGGAACCCGACTCACCCAGCGCGGTCGCTGCCCTGGTTCAAGGCGTGCAGCGCATCGGCCAGCGCCTGGATTTCGGCACGCAGGGCCAGCCGCTGCAACCACCGCCCGGGGATTCCGCGCGCACCATGGAATGCGCCCGCCAGCTGCCCCGCGATGGCGGCCGTGGTGTCGGCGTCCTCGCCAAGATTGGACGCCTCGAGTACGACGGCTTCAAAGGTGTCGTGGCGATCAAAGCACCAGAGTGCAGCTTCGACACTGTCGACAACATAGCCATTGCCACGGATCTGCTCACGCGCGGCACCGCGGTAGCCGCCCGCCGCGATCTGCTGCAGCCGCGCGCTCTCGACGGGGACATTGCTGAGATCCAGCACCGCGTCACGGGTGCCACCTGCCAACGCCCGCTCCAGCGCGACCGCCAGCAAGCGGCACGCCTCCAGGCACTCCTGCGCAGCGTGCGTCGTTCGCGAACTCAGCTCGGCCATTGCCTGCAGGTCGGGGGTCCCGGCGTAGCGCAATGCCACCGGCGCCAAACGCATGATCGAGCCATTGCCAGCGCTGCGTGGGTCGTCACTACCCGCCAGCGGATGGCCATCCTGCAGGAACCGGTCGATCGCAGCCCGCGTTGCCATACCGATATCGAAGCACTCGCCGGTCGCACTCCAGTACCCATGCCGGTACCAGTTGGCGTAGCGGTTCATCTGATCGTGCACATCGAAGGTGTCACAACGCACCAGGCTCTCGGCCAGGCACATCGCCATGGAGGTATCGTCGGTCCATTGCCCCGGCTGCAGCTGGAACGGCCCACCACCCACCATGTCGGTGATCGGGGTGAAGCTGCCACGAGGCTTGAACTCCAGCGTGGTACCGACGGCATCGCCGCACGCGAGGCCGAGCAAGGCGCCGCGGAAGTGATCAATCTGGTTCATCAGACCAGTGTAGCGCCACCGGATCCGCCATGACTGGCCGCCAGGCCGCGCAACGATCGCGCAAGCGGGAACGCAATCGTAGCCAACAAAAAAGCCCTGACCGGAGTCAGGGCTTTTCAATTGGAGGCCTCAAGCGGAATCGAACCGCTGTAAACGGATTTGCAATCCGGTGCATAGCCACTCTGCCATGAGGCCAACGTACTGCGCGCCAGGAACGGAACCCTGACAAGACAAAACCCCATGATGGGGCCTGTCGGAACATGGAGCGGGAAACGAGACTCGAACTCGCGACCTCAACCTTGGCAAGGTTGCGCTCTACCAACTGAGCTATTCCCGCATAAGCCGCCATGGTACCGGAAATCCGGAACACACACCAGCGATTTCACCTTTCTGACTGCGCGTAAAGCCTTGTGGCCCAACGTGCCCCGCCTTGCCGTGGCGGGAGAAAAACAAGGCCCCTGCCGGGGCCCTGTAGAATCTGGAGCGGGAAACGAGACTCGAACTCGCGACCTCAACCTTGGCAAGGTTGCGCTCTACCAACTGAGCTATTCCCGCAGATTCCGTTCGACCTGCGTCGAAGGAGCGCTATTGTGTCCAAATTCCTTCACGCCGTCAACAGTCTTCACATCATGCGGTCACGGGCGTCCGCACTGGGGTACGCTGCCCCGCCCAGCCCCATGCGCCCATGTTCCTTCGCGGCAAACCCTTGTTGATCGCCCTGCTGCTGCATCTGCTGGTGGCGCTGCTGTACTGGGCACTGATTCCGCTGGGAATGAACTGGTATCGCGACCATTTCGGCTTCACCGCCCATCGCGACATCGGCCTGGGCATCGCCCAGTTCCATCTGTTCTGGATGTTCATTGGCGCCCAACTGCTGATCGCAGTGTTGCGGCCATTGTTCGCCAAGCTGCTGGTGCTGGCGGCGCCGCTGGCGTTCGCCAGCTGGACGCTGATGCACGACCATCCGCTGCGCCTGGTGTACTTCACCGTTGGACCTGGCCTGCTGGCACTGGCCGCAATCGCCGCAAGCCTGCGCTATTCGTCGCGGGCAACCTCCCGCTACACCACGGACACCACCGATGCCTAGACGTTACATCCGCCTGTTCTGGCTGCTGGTCGCGCTGACCTGGCTGGCGCTGATCGCCGCACTGGTCAATGCCGGCTTCACTCCGGACTACTGGCTGCTGCACCACCTGGAAGGCGCCGAACTGCCCTACCCGACCAGCACCGTCATCGTCTTCGCGTTGCTGGGCACCGTCGAACTGGTGGTAGCCGCCTTGATCGTGCGGCCGTGGAGACTGAAACGCCTGTGGCTGCGCCTGCTGATCGCCTTCGCCCTTCTGCTGCTGTGGTCGGTGCCGTGGATGCTGTCGGCGATGCATCAGCCGCCGGTACAAGGCATGCATCTGCTGTGGCTGCTGCTGTTGGACGTGGGCCTGCTGCTGGCGCTGTGCATGGTGTCGGCGGTGAGCGCGTGGCGGGCGTTCAGGCGTCGAGGGCGCGCGGATGCGCCCCCGTTGCAGCACTAGGCCTACTTCCGGAACTCCACCCGCACATGCTGGCCGAAGCGCGCCTTGGCCTCGCCATCGAACTCCAGCACGCACTCCACCACCTTGGCCACGCCACGCCCCGCGTCTTCAGGCAGGCGAGCCTGCGCGAACACCGGGCTGATGCGTACCACGCGTGCGGGCGGCAGCGTGCTGGCGTTCTCGGCACCATCGCTGTCTGGCACCACGGTGGCCCTCATGCCCACCTGCACGGCATCGGCGTAGGCCGCGCTGAGTTCGGCACGTACCTGCAGCGGGCGCGCCGGCAGCAGTGATATCGCCGGCTTGCCGGCCTGCACGAAGGCGCCGAGGCCCGGCACCTGGCCGACCACGGTGCCGGCTTCCGGCGCGCTCAGCGACATCTGCTGCAGTTTCAGCCTGGCGTGTTCCAGCTTGTGCTGGGCCATGTCGACCTGCGCACCGGCCACGTCGACATCGGCGCGTACGCCAGCCAGCTGCTGCTTGGCCGCATCGGCCTGCTGGTTGGACGACACGCCTTCGCTCGCACCCGTGGACAGGCGGGTGGCATTGCGCTCCAGTTCGCGCAGCTGCGCCTGGCTGCCCTTCAGGCGGTCATTGGCCAGTGCGAGATCAGCGGTGGCCATCGCCACTTCCTGCTGCAGCAGCGCACCGTCCAGCGACAGCAGAAGCTGCCCCTTCTTCACCGTGGCGCCCTCCTTCACCAGCGCGGCGGTGATCGAACCATCCACCGGCGGCGCCAGCGCGATCAGGCCACCCTCGACATCGATGATGCCGCGCGCCACCGCAACCTTGCCGGCGGTGGCAGTGCTGGCTTTACCTGCAGGTGCCTGGGCGGGCGCGTCCCTGGAACAGGCGCAAAGCAGCAGTGCCGCGGACAGTACCAGGCTGAGGGGAAGCAGGTGCGACGTCTTGGTCATAGGGCGGACTCTACGGTTTCGTTCTGGCGGCGGTCATCACGGACCATGCCGTCTTCCATGGCGATCACCCGATCGGCATGCCGGATCAGGCGCGGATCGTGGCTCACGCACAGCACGGTGGCGCCATGCGCACGTGCGTAGCGGTGCAGGATGTCGATCACGCGCTGGCCATTCTCGGCGTCCAGCGCGCTGGTGGGTTCGTCGGCGAAGATCAGTGTCGGCGACTTGGCGAAGGCACGGGCGACGGCCACACGCTGCTTCTCACCGCCGGACAACTGCGCCGGGCGCATTTGGCTGCGGTGGCTGAGGCCCACTTCTTCCAGCGCCTTGCGCGCCAGCGGCTCGCTTTCGCGATTGCGCATGCCGCGGTAGCCCAGCGGCAGCTGCACCTGCTCCAGCGCAGTCAGTGCAGGGAACAGGTTGAAGCCCTGGAACACGAAGCCAACATGGTGCAGGCGGAAGCGCTCCACCTCGCCGCGGGTCATGTGCCCCACGTCCTGACCCAGCGCGTGCACGCGACCGCCATCCGGCGCGGACAGGCCCGACAGCAGCGACAGCAGCGTGCTCTTGCCGCACCCCGAAGGGCCCGAGACCAGGGTCAACTCGCCCGGATAGATGTCCAGCGACAGGCCGCGCAGCACCGGCACCTGTACATCGCCGGACATGAAGGCTTTTTCCAGTGCGTCGGCCTGCAACGTGGGAGCGACGGCATGTTTGGAGGTCATCGGCCGGTCCTCAACGCAGCAGCAACGATGGATCGGAGCGGACCACACTGCGTACCGCCATGATGCTCGACAGCATGGCCATCACCGCGACCAGCGCCACGCAGCCGATGATGACCATCGGCGTCAGCTGCACCGGCACGCGCTGGGACTGTGCGATCAACAGCACGACGGTACTGAACGCCGCCGCCAGCAACATGCCCACGCCACCGATCAGCAATGCCTGCTCGAATACCACCCGTGCCAGCGCGTAGCGACCTGCGCCGAGCGCGTTGAGCGTGGCGTACTCGCGCACCGAACCAGCCACCACCGAGGCGAACGACTGGTTGGTGATCACCGCGCCGACGAAGCAGACGATGACCGCCATGAACAGCACCGCGATGCCGGCGCCGGTGTCGAACAACCAGTACTGCTGCGAACGGCTGGCGAACGCCGGCGCGGTCCAGAACTCGACCGGCGTGGCCTGGCCCATCGACGCAGCGAGGCGGTCGCGCACGCGGTCGACCAGGTCCGGCGAGCGCAGGCCCGCCACGAAATAGGTGCTGCCCTCGTGCGGATCGGTACCGGCGATGGCACGCGCGGTATCCAGCGAGGCCAGCACGTTGACGCCACCGAGGCCACGCAGGCCCGGTTGCGCGGCGACCACACGCACCGCCTTGCCATTGATCCATGCACGGTTGCTCTGCAGGTCCACGCCGAGCGTATCCAGGTCGGCGCTGTCGACGATCACCGCCCCCGGCTCGCGCAGCTGCGCGCGCAGGTCGGCAGGCAGGATGCGCGCGAACATCATTGCGTCATCGCCGGTGGAGATGCCGGACAGGTACACCGACACGTTGCCGGTACCCTGCGCACCCGAGCGCCATTCGCCATCGACCCACTCGTAGGGCTCGACGCGGGTGACATCCGGGTCCATGCGCAGGTGGCTTTCGACGTCGGCGCTGATCGCATGGCCGTAGTTGACGCTCTGGGTGCCGGGGAAGCCGGCCCAGATGTCGGCCGAGGACGCTTTCACGTAGATCGCAGCGGTACCGAAGATGCCCAGCACCAGTGCCGCCTGCACGATCAACAGCACACCGGCGAAGCACATCGCCAGCACCACCGGCAGGAACCGGCGCCATTCATAGGCCAGGGTCTTGCGTGCCAGCGCGATCATTGCGATTCGCCCTCACCCTCGACAGGCAACGGAGCACCACCGAGGGCGCGGTAAAGCGATGCGAAGGCCAGCACGCGCGCACCCTGTGCACCGATCAGGTCGGCCTGCGCGGCGAGTGCCGCACGCCGCCCGTCAAGCCCGTCGAATTCGCTGGACAGGCCCAACTGCACCTGCCGCGCCTGCCGCTTGACCTGTTGCCCGGCGGCATCATCGGCCGCGCGCAGCGACTGGATGCTGCTGTCCTGGCGCGCCAGGCTGCCGAGCGCGCCTTCCACTTCACTCACACCTTCAAGGACTGCCTTGCGGTAGCCGAGCAGCGCGGCATCCAGTTGCCTTTCGTCAGCATGGAAGCGTGCGCGGCGCTGGCCCCAGTCCCACAGCGGAATATCGATGTACGGGCCGATGGACGGGCTCGAATCGGAATTGGAGCGGGCGTTCTGGGTGAGGTTGTAGGCGTACAGGATGGAGCCACCGAGGCTGACACGCGGATACATCGCGGCGCGTGCCGAACCCTTGCTGGCAGCAGCCTGCATCACCTCCGATTCGGCCAGCAGGATCTGCGGCCGATGGCGCAGCAGATCGGCCGGGACCTGCTGCAGCGAGAACGCACCCAGCGTCGGCGGCGTGCGATAGGCACGCCAGGCCGGGTCCGGGCCATCGCGTCCCAGCAGCAAAGCCAACGCACGGGCAGCGTTGTCCGCGTTTTCCCGTGCCTGCGCCGTGGCCGCGCGGGTGGCGGCCTGGCGTGCACGCAGGCGATCAAGTTCGCCGGGCTCATCAAGGCGCAGGCGCTGGCGTACCAGGGCCAACTGTTCGCCGCGATCGTCCACCGCCTGCTGGCGGGCCAACAGGTCCTGCTGGGCCTGCGCCACGGTCAGATCCAGATAGCTGCGCACCACGTCGGCGATCACCGCGACCTGCGCGGCACCACGCAGCGCCTCGGCGTTGCCGGCCGACGCCTGCGCGCTCAACTGCGCGCTCTCGGCGGCGCCGAACAGGCCCAGGTCCCAGATCGCTTCGATACCCGCGTGGAAGTAGGTGTCGACCGCAGCGGCATCCTGCACCTGCTTGGCGCTGGCCGTGATTTCCGGCAGGAAGCGCGAATCGGACGTGCCGGCGACAATCCGCACGGCCTGCAGGCGCAGCGTGGCCTGCTGCAGGTCGAGGTTGCCGGCGATGGCCTGATCGACCAGTCCATCCAGCGCCGGGTCGGACAACACTTTCCACCACTGTTTGGCGTCCACCGCCACGCCCTGGCCCTGCGGCACCTGGGTCCAGGTACTGGGCGTGCGGTCAGGCAGATCCGGAACCGGCACCGACATGCAGCCCGCCAATGCGAGGCTTGCGAGCAGCGCGCCGGGTCGCAGCACTGCCTGCAGGGAGAGTCCGCGCCCGGTCCTGGGCACCGCCACTGGAGTGATACGCCTGACCACCAGCCCGCCAACGTGTAGAAGGAGCATGAAGGCTACCGTGCGATTGTGGAGCGAACATGGAGAAATGGTCCGAAAAAGGTCACAGCACGCGTGCGGTTCAGGCAACGCCGGCGCAGGCCTTTCGCCAGCCTTTCAGTGCCTGCAGCAGGCGGAACACTGGTGCGGATTCCAGGTCATTGCGTCTGTTGCAGCCCCTCGTGCCAGGTGCTTCCGATCGTCCCCACGATCGCTGCGCCCCCGTCATGCCGATTGCGACACCAATGTCGGAATCGCCCCCCAGCTGCAGACTTACCACGCCCACCATGAAAATGTCGTGGCCCGCCTGTAGCGACCCGCCTGGCCAACGTCATGACAAACGAAAAACGCCCCCTTGCGGGAGCGTTTTTCTTGAATCTGGAGCGGGAAACGAGACTCGAACTCGCGACCTCAACCTTGGCAAGGTTGCGCTCTACCAACTGAGCTATTCCCGCAGATTCCGTTCGACCTGCGTCGAAGGAGCGCTATTGTGTCGATATTGCTGCACGGCGTCAACAGGAATTTTCACGTGAACCGAAGGACGGCGTTCAGGCGCCCCCTGCCTGCTCGCTTTACGTGCGCAGGCCACGGCGGTGGAAGTAGACCTGCTCGGCGATGCGCCGCGTGGCCCCCGTGTGCAGCAGTGCGTTGAGCGGCCAGTCGGCCTGCAGATGGTCCATCGCCCAGCGCAGCAGGCGCTTGCCGTGGAATGCCGGCGCCACCTGCCGCGCCACCCGCTCGGCGTCCGGCCCCTGGCCGCGCAGATGCCGGGCGATCGCCTCGCCGACCGCCCAGCCGTGCCGCCACGAGGAGTGGATGCCGCCGGCGGACAGCGGCGAGACGATGCCTGCCGCGTCGCCGGTCAGGATCACGCGTTGGCCGGTGAAGGGCCCATCCGGCCGGCCGCACGGGACCAAGCCGGCGCGGGTGGCCGAGGGACGCGCCGAAGGCGGAATGCCGACCACATTGCGCACGTGGTCGAGGAAGCCATCGATATCCGGCGGCCGTACCTGTTGCGGGTCATGACGCAGCGCCAATCCCACCTGCAGCCCGGTCGGATTCTGCGCGACCCAGCCGATGTAGCCCGGTGCGTAGCGCTTGCTGACGAAGCAATGCAGTGCATCGCCCTGCGACACTTGCAGGCCGGCGAACTCACGCTCGACGCCGTAGAGGTTGTCACGCACCTGGCCAAGCCCGGTGCGTTGTGCCACGCGTGAGCGTGCGCCGTCAGCGCCAACCAGATAGGCGCATCGCCCTGCCCCATCCACCTGCCAGCCGTCACCACTGCGATGGGCGTCGGTAAAGGACTGCTGCAGGCGCAGGTCGACGCCGTTCGCATGCAGCTCGCTGGCCAGCCAGCGCATCAGGTTCGGCGTATCGGTGGTGAGGAAGTAATAGCCCGGTGCGGCCAGCAACACGCTGCGAAGGTTCGGCGCATACAGGCGCACGTTTGCGACCCGGTCCACCAGATGTTCGGGCATGCGCCCCAGCCAGGTCTCCTCCATCGCTTCTTTCACCACGATACCGGTGGTGTGCAGGCGCTCGCCGGGGTCGACCTTGCGTTCCAGCACGCAGACGCGCAGACCGTACTGCGCGGCGGCCAAGGCGCAGGCGGCACCGGCGAAACTGGCGCCGACGATGACCACATCGTGGTCGTAAGCAGAGGATTGATGAGGCATCGCGGCATCGCCGGGCTGGAACGGAGATACAGCTTCGCGAGCACGCGTGGTGAGGCGATGGGGTGGCGGTGAAGCAGGGATGAAGTGCCCTGCACACAAACGAAGAACGCTCCCTTCCGGGAGCGTTCTTCTTGAATCTGGAGCGGGAAACGAGACTCGAACTCGCGACCTCAACCTTGGCAAGGTTGCGCTCTACCAACTGAGCTATTCCCGCTTGGGAGGCGAAATTCTACCTGTTCCAAGGATGGCGTCAAGCGGTTTTTCCGGGGCCTGCGAGGCGCCTTGCACCGCGTATCCATGCATGGCGTGGATCTACCACGGCATCCCCGCAAACCGATGGATCCGCCCCCTCCGTGGATGCGGCATTTCCAGTAGATCCACGCCGTGCGGGGATAGGCGCATCGATGGGGTCAGAGCCCTTTCCTTCGGAAAGGGATCCGACCCCGGGGCTCAGACCCCGGGCTCAGTTGCCCAGCTTCTTCTGCCGCGCACGCTCGCGCGCCGCGCGCTCATCGTCGCGCAGGCTCGGCCACGCGGCGTGCAGGTACTGCAAGCCCGACCACAGGGTCAGCACGGCGGCAATGGCCAGAGTCCAGTCGCCGATATGGAACACCGGCCAGCCCATCCAGATGTCTTCCACCGGCACGTTCGGGGCCACCGAGTACAGCAGGCACAACAGCGCGACCATCTGCGCGGTGGTCTTGACCTTGCCGATCATCGCCACGCGCACCTTCGCGCGCTGGCCCAGCTCGGCCATCCATTCGCGCAGCGCCGATACCGCGATCTCACGGCCGACGATGACCGCCGCCCAGAACGCCATCCACGGCGTCGGGTGGCCCTGCACGATCAGGAACAGCGCCACTGCCACCATCAGCTTGTCCGCGACCGGGTCGAGGAAGGCGCCGAAGGCCGACTCCAGCTGGTAACGGCGTGCGATCCAGCCATCGAGCCAGTCGGTGATCGCGGCCAGGCCGAAGATCGCCGCCGAAGCGAAGTTGGTCCAGGTGTAGGGCAGGTAGAACACCAGCACCAGCACCGGGATCATCACGATCCGCAACAACGTCAGCCAGGTGGGCAGGGTCAACTTCATGCTTGCGTGCTTCTCTCTCTACTCGGCCGCATCAGGCGTGGCCAACCCGTGCAGGTTAGCGTAGATACGTGCCGCGAGGGCGTCATTGATGCCTTCCACCTTGGCGATTTCCGCTTCGCCAGCGGCTTTCAGGCCCACCAGGCCGCCGAAATGCTTGAGCAGGCTGGCGCGGCGGCGCGGCCCGATGCCGGGGATATCCTCCAGCTTGCTGGTCATCCGCGCCTTCTGGCGGCGCCCCCTGTGGCCGGTGATGGCGAAGCGATGCGCCTCGTCGCGCACCTGCTGGATGAACTGCAGCGCCGGGCTGGCCGCGCCCGGGCGCAGCTCGCGGCCATCGGGCATCACCAGCGCTTCGTGGCCGGCACGGCGCTCCACGCCCTTGGCCACGCCCACCAGCAGCACGCCTTCCACGCCCAGATCGGCCAGTGCAGCTTGCGCCTGTGCCAACTGGCCGGCGCCACCGTCGATCAGCAGCACGTCCGGCAGCACGCCCTGCTCTTCCACTGCGCGGCGGAAACGGCGGTCGATGGCCTGGCGCATGGCGGCGTAGTCGTCGCCCGGCTCGATGCCGCTGATGTTGAAGCGGCGGTACTGCGCGCGCACCGGGCCGGCGGCGTCGAACACCACGCACGAGGCTACGGTGGCCTCGCCCAGGGTGTGGCTGATATCAAAACACTCGACACGCTTGACCGGCTCGGCCAGGCCCAGCATCTCGCGCAGCGCATCGCTGCGCGCGTGCTGCGCATTGCGGCTGTTGAGTTCGGTGGCCAGGGTCAGCTGCGCGTTGCGGCTGGCCAATTCCACATAGCCGGCGCGCTCGCCGCGCACGTTCCACTTCAGCTGCACCTTGCGCTCGGCCGAGGCCGACAGCGCGGCGACCAGCAGGTCGGCGTCGGGAATCTCGCGGTCCAGCAGGATCTCGCGCGGCGGCTCGAATTCGATGTAGTACTGCGAGACGAAGGCGGCAAGCACTTCCTCCGGGCTTTCCTCGCCATTGGTGCGCGGGAAGAACGGGCGGGTACCGAGGTTGCGGCCATCACGGAAGGCCAGCAGCAGCACGCAGGCCTGCGAGCCCTGCATGGCCACGGCCAGCACATCGAGGTCCGCGGCGCGGCCATCCACGTACTGGCGGGTCTGCATGCTGCGCAGCGAGGAGATCAGGTCGCGCAGGCGCGCGGCCTGCTCGAACTCCAGCGCCTCGCTGGCGGCCTGCATCTGCTCGCCCAGTTCGCGGGTCAGCTCGTCACTCTTGCCTTCCAGGAACAGGGCGGCGCGGCGCACCGACTCGGCGTACTCCGGCGCCGGGACCAGCTCCACGCACGGCGCGCTGCAACGCCCGATCTGGTATTGCAGGCACGGCCGCGAGCGGTTGCGGAACACGCTGTCCTCGCAGCTGCGCAGCTTGAACAGCTTGTGCATCAGGTTCAGCGTCTCGCGCACGGCGGTGACGCCGGGATACGGCCCGAAGTAGCGCCCGGGAATGGCACGCGGGCCACGATGCAGCGCGATGCGCGGCCAGTCCTCGCGGGTCAGCAGCACATGCGGATAGGTCTTGTCGTCGCGCAGCGAGACGTTGTAGCGCGGCGACAGCGATTTGATCAGCTGGTTTTCCAGCAGCAACGCCTCGGCTTCCGAGCGCGTCACGGTCACGTCCATGCGCGTGATCTGCGAGATCATCGACATGATCCGCGCGTTCTTCGGGCTGCCGTTGAAATAGCTGCCGACACGGTTGCGCAGCGCGCGCGCCTTGCCCACGTACAGCAGGGTGTCGTCGGCGGCGTACATGCGGTACACGCCAGGGGCGGTGCTGAGCTGGGCCGCGAAGGCCTTGCCGTCGAAGGCCGGGGCGGGAACGTCGGTCATTCGCTGATCGGGACTTCGCTGAGCACGCCGCTGTCGGGGTCGAATCGCAGCACGGCATGGGCGTCAGTCTCGGCGATCCACACCGCACCGGCGCCCACCGCCAATCCGGCCGGGCCATGCAGGCGGCGAGGCAGCGGCTGGGTGGTCAGTTCACCGCCGCCCAGGCGCAGCGTGCGCAGGCGACCGTTGCCGGTATCGGCAATCCACAGCAGCGGAGCGTCCGCGCTCAATGCGATCGCCTGCGGATACTGCAGGCTGGCCTGCGCACGCGGGCCGTCTTCGCTGCCAAAGCGCCAGGGCCCCTGCCCGACCAGCGTCTGCACCAGGTCGCCGCGCAGTTGCAGTGCACGGATCGAGGATCCCAGGGCGTCGGCGACGTACAACACCTGCTGCACCACGGCCAGCGCAGTCGGTTGGGCAAAGGCAGCCAGGTGGCCGCTGCCGTCACGCTCGTCGATGGAACCACTGCCGGCGCGCCATTGCAGGCTGCGCTGGCCCAGGTGGTAGCTCCAGATGCGGTTGTCGCCGGCCATCGCGATGTGCAGCTGGTTGTCGGCGATGGCCAGGCCGACAGGATGGTCCAGCGAGACCTGCCGCGCCTGCGCCACCGGACCTTCCACCGGCGCACCGGGACGTCCGTTGCCACACAGCGTGTCGACGATGCCGGTCAGCAGGTTGATGCGGCGCACCGCATGGTTGCCGGTGTCGGCGACGTACAGCGAATCGCGCTCCAGCACCAGCGCCTGCGGGCGGTGAAACGCCGCTTCGGCCAGGTTGCCGTCCATGAAATCGGCGGTACCGAGGCCGAACTGGCGCAGGATGCGGCCGCCATGGCTGCATTCGAGAATGCGGTGATGGCCACTGTCGGCGATGTACAGGCGTTCGGTGCTGACCGCCAGGCCCAGCGGGAACCGCAGCGCCTGGCGTGGTTCCGGATGCAGTTCGCTGCCGCCGCGCGGCGGCGCCGAAGGCGCGCCCTGGCACAGCGTGTTCAGGGCGCGCTCCAGTTCACCGGGTGCTCCCTGCCCGACCAGCCGCTGCTGCTCGCGACCCTGCGCGTCCAGCAGCACCACGGTCGGCCAGGCGGTAACGCCGAAGCGGCGCCAGCCATCCCAATCGGCATCGAGCAGTACGGGCATGGCCAGGCCCTGGCGGCGCAGCAGCTTCAGTGCGGCACTGGCGTCGCGCTCGAAATCGAAGCGCGGCACCTGCAGCACCAGCGGCTGCAGCTTGCCGGGGTGGCGCGACAGCCATTGGCCGAACTCGGCCAGGCGTTGCGCACTCCAGGCGGAGGCCGCATTGACGAACAGCAGCGCGACCGGCCGGCCGCGCAGTTCGGTCAGGGTGCAGGGGGTGGCATTGAGCCAGGTGGCGAACTCGGGCAGGTCCGGGACGGGCTGGACGTTCATGACCCGATTATGCCGGAGTCGGCGTCATGCAACAGTCGTGCCACCGCACGTTTTGCAGCATCGTCGACCAGCGACCAGACCTGTTCGAAATGATCGCTGCCGCCGGTGTAGGGGTCGGGGATGGCTACCCGCCCCTGCCCGCCCGACCAGGGCAGGTACAACGCCAGCCGTTCACGCTGGGCCGCCGACGCCAGGCGCCCTGCATCACGCAGGTTGGCCTCGTCGGCACACAGGATCCAGTCGAAACGGTCGAAATCCACGGCCTGCAGCTGGCGTGCGCGCAGGCCGCCGATGTCCACGCCGTGCCCGGCTGCGCAGGCGATCGCGCGGCGGTCCGGCGGCTCGCCCACATGCCAGTCGCCGGTGCCAGCCGAATCAACCTGCACCCGCCCGGCCAGCGGCGAGGCATCCAGGCGTGCGCGCAGCGCGCCTTCGGCCATCGGCGAACGGCAGATGTTGCCGAGGCAGACGACCAGCAGCCTCATCGCGGCGCCATCGCCTGCAGCAGCCCCTCGGCGCGCTCCAGGTCCTCGGGCGTGTCGATGCCCGGCGGGAACGGCTCGGGCGAGATCGCCACGCTGATCGGATAGCCCGCTTCCAGCACGCGCAGCTGCTCCAGCGATTCGACCTGCTCCAGCTGGCCCGGCGGCATCGCCGCGAACTGCTGCAGGAAGCCGGCGCGATAGCCGTAGATGCCGATGTGGCGCAACCAGTGGTGGCCGTCCGGCAGCGTGTCGCGGCTGCGTGCGAAGCCGTCGCGGTGCCAGGCGATCGGCGCGCGGCTGAAGTACATCGCCTCGTTGCGCACGTTGCGCACCAGCTTCACCACGTTCGGGTCGAACAGGGTGTGCGCGTCCTCGACGGTCGTGGCGAGAGTCGACATCGGCGCAGTGCCTGCGACCAGCGCATCGGCCACCGCACGGATACCGGCCGCCGGTGCGAACGGTTCGTCGCCCTGCAGGTTGACCACCACCGTGTCATCGGCCCAGCCGGCAATGCGTGCGCATTCGGCCAGGCGATCAGTGCCGGAGGCGTGCGTGGTCGCGGTCATCGCCACCTTCACTTCGGCCAGCCCGGACAGCGCATCGGCAATGCGCTGATCGTCGGTCGCTACCCAGACTTCACGGGCACCGGCCTGCAGCGCGCGGCGCGCCACATGCAGCACCAGCGGCTCGCCGCCCAGCGGGCGCAACGGCTTGCCCGGCAGCCGCGAGGCGGCATGGCGGGCCGGAATGGCGACGACGAATTCAGTCATGCAGGCGGTACTCGGCAGGCTCGTTACAACGGGAATGCGGGCAGCAGCGCGTGAATGCAAGCGCCGCCGCGCCACTCAGTTCGGCCGCAGCTTGTCCAGGCGATCGGTCAGCGCCACCCAGAACGCCGCGGGCAGCTCGGCGCGCAGCGGAACCGCGTAGTGCCAGTCGTTGCCGAACGCACGGCATTTCACCGCGTCCTTCTCGGTCATCAATACCGGCAGCTGGCTACCGAAGGACAGGTCCTGCGGCTGGTAGGCCTGGTGGTCGGCGAACGCATGCGGCACCACGCCGATCCCGCGCGCGCGCAACATGTCGAAGAAGCGCTGGGGATGGGCAATGCCGGCCACCGCATGCACGCGCTGGCCCTTGAAGTACGCCAGCGGGCGAGCGCGGCCGCCGGCCAGCGGCTGCGCACTGTCGATGTGCAGCGCCATCGGCCACTGGCCGAAGCCACAGGCCTGCGCTGCGGTTTCCTCATCGGCCTGGCCGAGGTTGACCACCCGGAAATCGCATTCGCTGGCGCGGCTGACCGGCTCGCGCAACGGCCCGGCCGGAATCATCCGGCCATTGCCGTAGCGACGCTGCGCATCGACCACTTCGATCTCGATGTCGCGCGCCAGGCGGTAGTGCTGCAGGCCATCGTCGCAGACGATCACATCGCAGCCGGCCTCGATCAGCGCCTTGCCGGCGGCGACACGGTCGCGGTCCACGCGCACCGGCACACCGGTCTTCCAGGCGATCAGCACCGGCTCGTCACCGCCCTTGGCAGTTGGCGTATCGGCCTGCACCCACAGCGGCTTGTCGGCGTCTTCGCGACCATAACCACGGCTGGCCACGCCCGGCTTCCAGCCGGCCGCGCGCAGGCGCTCGACCAGGGCAATGGTCAGCGGCGTCTTGCCGGTACCACCGGCGGTGATGTTGCCGACCACGATGACCGGCACCGGCAGCGAGTGGCGCTTGCGCCAGCCACGCCGATAGGCGCGCCGGCGCAGTGCGGTGACACCTGCGTACAGCGGCGCCAGCAGGCGCATCGTCCACGGAACGGGGCTGCCGTCGTACCAGTACGCCGGGGTCTGGGTACCCTTGCCGGCCATCAGTCCTGCCTTTCGCGGAACTGCATGCTGTGCAGATGCTGGTAAAGGCCGCCCAGTTCGAGCAGCTCCTTGTGGGTGCCACGTTCAACGATGCGGCCATGGTCCATCACCAGCACCTGGTCGGCATGCTCGATGGTCGACAGGCGGTGCGCGATGACCAGCGTGGTGCGTTCCGGCATCAGGCGCTGCAGCGCATCCTGCACCAGGCGCTCGGATTCGTTGTCCAGCGCCGCAGTGGCTTCGTCGAGGATCAGGATCGGCGCGTCGCGCAGGATCGCGCGGGCAATCGCCAGGCGCTGGCGCTGGCCACCGGACAGCAGCGCGCCATTCTCGCCGACCGGGGTCTGCAGCTGCTGCGGCATGCGTGCGATGAACTCCCAGGCATTGGCCGCTTCGGCCGCCGCACGGATCTGCTCATCGGTCGCCTCCATGCCGTAGGCGATGTTGGCCGCGATGGTGTCATCGAACAGCATCACCTTCTGCCCGACGATCGCCACCTGCCGGCGCAGGTCGGCCAGCGGATAGTCATCCAGGGCCACGCCATCGAGGGTGATGACGCCGCCACTGGGCTCGTAGAAGCGCGGAACCAGCCGGATCAGGCTGGTCTTGCCGCTGCCGGAACGGCCGACGATGGCCGTCACCGTGCCCGGCCTGGCAACGAAACTGATGTCGTCCAGGGCAATGCCGCTGTCTTCGCGGTAGCGCAGCATGACGTGGTCGAACGCCAGTTCGCCGCGCACGCGCTGCACGCGGTGCTGGCCCTCATCACGCTCCACCGGCATGTCGAGGATGCCGAACAGGCGCTCGGCGGCGGAGACGCCGCGCGAAATCGAGGTCTGTACGCTGGTCAGTCGGCGCAGCGAGGGAATGATGGCCATCATCGAGGTCATCAGGCCCATGAACTGGCCGGCATTGAGGCGGCCGGCCAGGGCTTCGCGGGTCGACACCCAGACGATCACCGCCAGCGCCAGTGCGGCCAGGAACTGCACCACGCTGGACGCGGCGGCGCGGGTGACCTCGACCTTCATGTTCAGCGCCAGCATGCGGTTGGCCAGGCGCGAGTAGCGCGAGATCTCATGCTGCTGGGTGCCGTGCACCTTCACTTCCTGCTGCGCGGCCAGCGACTGCTCGGCAGTCTGCGCCATCGTGCCCATGCCGTCCTGGATGCCGCGGCTGATGCGACGGTAGCGCTTGCCCACGTAGGACACGATGCCGCCGATCAGCGGCACCACCAGCAGCATCGCCAGGGTCACCTTGACGCTCATCTGCAGCATCACCGCCAGCATCGCGATGATGGTGAGGGTATCGGCGACCACGGTCTTCAGCGCGTCGGCACTGGCCTGGGTGACCTGTTCCGTATCGAAGTTGAGACGGCTGACCATTACCGGCGTCGCTTCGGTATCGAAGTGCGACGACGGCAGGTGCAGGTACTTCTGCAGCACCTGCTCACGCAGGTCGCGGACCACGCTGCGGCCGGTCTTGGCCAGCGTGTAGTCGCTGACCCAGGTGGCCAGGCTGCGCATCAGGAACAGGCCGAGGATGGTCAGCGGCAGCACCACGGCCGCGCGCGGCTGCGGATCGACGAAACCTTCGTTGACCAGCGGCTCCATCAGCTTGGTGAAGTGGTAGCCGGCAAGAGCTTCGACCACCATGGCGATGACCGCGCCCACCATGAACACCCAGTAGGTGCGGGTGTAGCCCAGCAGACGTTTGTAGATCGGCCACACCGGCGCGTGATGGGAACTCATGGACGCACCTCTGGCGCAGTTGCAATGGCGATACGACGGAAACCGAGCTGACCGAGCGCGTCCTGCGCAGTCACCACGGCCTGGTAGGGAGTACGCGCATCGGCGCGCAGCAGCACGGGCTGGCTGCGATCACTGCCGGCTACGGCGGCGATGGTCTGCTTGACGGACTCGACATCGCTGCGCAGCACTTCCTGGTCATTGATGAAATAACGGCCTTCGGCGTTGATCAGCACGCTGAGCGAACGCGGCGGCTCGTTGTTGGGCTGCTGGCTGGCGGTGGGCAGCTGCACCTGCAACGTCGAGCGCGCATCGAAGGTGGTGGTGACCACGAAGAAGATGATCAGCACCAGGATGACGTCGATCAGCGGGACCAGATCGATATGCGGCTCATCCTGGGATCGGTCATTGCCGATACGCATCGATCAGGCCTTCGCCGCAGCGGCGTTGGCCGGGCGCGCCGACGGGGACGGGTTCATCACCCCCGGGCGGCCGTCGAGCGTATCCAGCAGGGCGCTGGCCTCCTGTTCCATCTCCACCACGTAGCCGTGGATGCGGCCCTTGAAGTAGCGATGGAACATCAGTGCCGGGATGGCCACGATCATGCCGGTGGCGGTGCACACCAGGGCCTTGCCGATGCCACCGGCCAGCTGGTTCACATCACCCACGCCATGGTCGAGGATGCCCAGGAACATCTGGATCATGCCGATCACGGTGCCGAGCAGGCCCAGCAGCGGGCCGGCCGAAGCGATGGTGCCCAGCGCGTTGAGGAACCGCTCCATGCGGTGCACCAGGTGACGGCCGGTATCCTCGATGCGCTCGCGGATCTGGTCGCGCGGGCGGTTGCGGGCTTCCAGCGCGGCCGCCAGCAGCGCGCCCAACGGCGAGTTGGCACGCAGGGTCTGCAGGTGCGCCGGGTCAAGCTTGCCGCGCGCGGCCCAGTTGCGCACTTCCTGGCCGAGGCCGGGCGGCAGCACCTCCGTTCGCCGCAGGGACCAGAAACGCTCCAGGATGATCGCCAAAGCCAGTACGCCCAACAGCAGCAGCGGCACCATCGGCCAGCCACCGGCCTTGACCAGTTCCCACACGTTTCAACCCTCCGGCCCAACGGCCGCTTGTTCGATCGGCGATAGGATAGCAGCCGACCGCGCCCGCCCAGCGGCATCCCACCACCGGGATGCATGGATGCGCTGTTCACGCAGCTGCAGCCCTTGTGCGCCAAGCCATACGCGGATCGCCCCGGACTCAGCAGTGGACACCACCTCGGCGCCCTGCGCCTGCCAGCGCCGGACCACGTCCTGGCGCGGGTGGCCGAAACGGTTCTGGTGGCCGGCCGAGACCAGTGCCAGCCGGGCTGACACCGCCGCCACCCAGGGCGCGCTGGAACTGCCGCCGCTGCCATGGTGCGGCACCAGCACCACATCCGCCTTCAGCGCCGGCGCAGACGCCCGCAACAGCGCCTGTTCGGCCGGACGGCCGATGTCCCCTGGCAACAGGACCACGCCATGGGCACCGGCCACGCGCAGCACGCAGCTGTCTTCGTTTTCGGCCCGCTGGCTGCCGGCATCCGGGTGCAGCACCTGGAAATCGACGCCATCCCAGTGCCAGCGCAGGCCGCGCTGGCAACGGCCGGCCCCGGCGATCGTACTTCCCGGCGGCGCCAGCAATGGCAGCCCCGGCAGCTGAAGACGCAGGCTCGGCAGGTTGCCGGCATGATCGAGATCGTCGTGGCTGAGCAGCACCCGCTCGGGCGGCGCCTGGCCCAGGGCCCGCAGTGACGGAACCAGGACCCGCTCGCTGCCCTCGCCCCCGTTCGGCGGCCCCACGTCGTACCAGAGGGCATGCTGCGCAGTACGCAGCAACACCGCCGTGCCCTGGCCGACGTCATGCACCAGCAGCTCCAGCTCCCCCTCGGCCGGGCGCTCACGCGCCGGCCACAGCAGCGGCAGGCACAGCAGCAGGCCAGCCAGCCAGCCCCCGGCACCCCGTGGCAGCAGCCACCAGAACACCCCCAGCAGCGCCGCCGGCACCGCCCAGGCCGGCGCCTCGGCCAGCCACCACATCGCCTGCGGGTGCGCCGCCAGTGGCTGCAGGGCCTGCCAGCTGATCTCGAACAGCCACGCGGCCGCGCGCCACGCCCAGCGCCCAGCGCCGTCGTGCAGCGCCTGCAGGGCGGTGCCCAGCAGCGACAGGGGCACCACCAGCAGTGTCCACCACGGGATGACCGGCAGGTTCACCAGCGGCCCCAGCCAGGCGGTGCCACCGAACAAGGCGATGCCCAGCGGCAACAGGCCGACGCTGGCCACCCCTTGTGCGGCCAGGAACCCGCGCAGGTTGGCGGCCACCCCGCGCGGACGTCCCTGCGGCAAGCACCACACCAGCCACAGTACGCCGCCGAAGCTGAGCCAGAAGCCCGCTGACAGCACCGACAGGGGCGCCGGCAGCAGCAGCGCGAGCGCCGCCAGCGCAAGCCCCTGCACGAGACCGAGCGGGCGCCGCCCGCTGCGCGCCAGGGCCACCAGCCCGATCATCAGTGCCGTGCGCACGGTCGGCAATTCACCGCCGGCCAGCACCGCATAGCCCGCTGCGGACAGCGCCGCGGCGCAGGCCGCCGCCTGTGGACGTGGCCAATGCCGGGCCAGCAGGGGGCACAGCCACCACAGCCCTCGGCACAGCAACGCCCCCAGCCCCGCCACCACCCCGACATGAAATCCGGAAATGGCCACCAGATGGGTCAGCCCCAGCGCCCGCAGCTGATCCCAATCGGTGTCGGACAGGCCACGCGTGTCGCCCAGGGCGAGCGCCTGCACGAAGCGTGCGGCCGGATGGGCCACTTGCATCGCGATGGCGGCGCTGGTGCGCTCACGCCATGCCGGCAGGCCATGTCCGGCCTGCAGCTCACGCGCGCTGGCCGGCGCCCTCACCGTTCCAGTGCCGGCTACGCCACGCAGCAGCGCATGACGCTCACTGTCAAACCCCCCGGGATTGATCCGCGAGCGAGGGGCCCGCACACGCAGCGCCAGCTGCCACTGCGCACCGGCCAGGACCTGCCTGCGCCGCCCCTCGGCAGCGGCGCTGGACCTGCATTGCCAGCCGTCGTTCCAGGTGACCTGCAGGCGCTTGCCGCGCAGCGATGGCAGTTCGCGGCTCTCGCTGACCTGCAGCAGGAAGCGGGTGTGCGCGGCCCGATGATCCGGCAGATCGATGACCCGGCCACTGACCACTACATCCCGAGCCGGTTGGCCCGGTGGCAGCTGGTCCTGCATTGCCCAGTGCCCGTGCATCGACGTCCATCCGGCACCGAGCAGCATGACCGCCGGCAGGCGCCCCCGCCATCGCAGGCCCCACCCGGCCATGCCAAGCACGATCATCACCGTGCAGACCCACAGCGGCGGCAGCTGCGGCAGCTGCACGCAGCCCAACGCCCCCAGTGTCAGCGCCCCAGCGGTGCCACTGCCCAGCAAGGGAGACGGGGAGCGCTCGATGGCCATGAGGCCAGCCTGCCGCTGCCGGCGGCAGGTTGCCTATCGGGACTTGCCCCGCAAACGCGTCAGCGCCGCACGCTGCCGCGATGGAAATTGACCCGGAAGCTTGCGCCGCCGCCCGCGGCCTCACCGACACTGACCGAGCCGCCATGGTGCTGCACGATCTCCTTCACCAGGTGCAGGCCAAGGCCACTGCCGCTGCCCGCCGCGCGCAGGCGATGGAACGGCTCGAAGATCGCCTCGCGGTCGCCTACTGGAATGCCCGCGCCCTGGTCGCTGACTTCCAGCAACCCGCGCGTGTCCAACCGCACACAGATGGTGCCACGGCCACCACCATGCACGATCGCGTTGTGTACCAGATTGGCAATCACCCGCCCCAGCGCCAGGCTGTCACCGTGGATCCACACCGGCGCTTCCGGCGCGTCCACTTCGAATCCATAGCCGGCGCCCACCACCAACGGCGCCAGGTCCGCGGCTGCATCACGCACCAGCAGGGCCAGGTCCAGCCGCTGCAATGCGCCGACATTGCGGTCAAGCCGCTGCAGATCAAGCAGGTGCTCGGCAACATTGCCCAGCCGCGCCACGTCGGTCAGCAACTGCGATTTCAGCTCGCCCTGCGGCAGCTGCGACAGGCGCGCCTGCACCACGGCGATCGGCACGCGCAGCTCGTGCGCTGCGTCGGCAAGGAACTTGTCGCGCGCGGCGTAGCCCTGCTGCACCTTGTCGATGGCATCGTTGAACGCTTCCACCAGCGGCGCCACTTCCGTGGAGACCAGCCGCGCATCCAGCCGCGCACCGGGCTGGCCGATGTCCAGCTCCTTGGCCTGCTGCGCGGAACGGCGCACACCGCGCATGGCACGGTGGATCACGGTCGGCATCACCAGCAGGGTGACCACGATCAGTGGCAGGAAGAACCACAGGCCGATCAGGCGCAGCACCATCAGCGCACCGTCCAGCAGCCCGCCCTTGGGTGCTCCACCGACCATCACGGTGATGCGGCGCCCATCCTCGTTGCGGATCATCACCCGCGCCACGTCCAGGTAGGGCGGTACCAGCGAACCCAGCTCGGTGGCACCCACGGTCGGCAGCCGCGCGAGCATCGGCGCGTGGATCGCGGGGATGGTGCCGCGCTCCAGCCACATGCCCTTGTCATCCACCGCGGCGAACCAGAGATTTCCCCCGGCGTTGGCATCGAGCTTGTCCCAGCGCGCCTGGTCCAGCACCAGGCGGCCGTCTTCGCTGTGCACCGCCTTGGCCACCGCCTCGGCAACGAACATGTCCATGCCCCAGGAGTCCTTGTCACCACAGGTCAGGATCAGCGCGACCACCGCGAACAGTACGGTGAAGGCCTGCGCCAGGAACAGGCGCCAGGCCAGGCCAAGGGTGATCGAACGGATCGGACGGGCCATCTCAGGCCTCCGCCAGCAGGTAGCCGACGCCCCGTATCACGTGGATCTCGACGCCGGCACCGGCCTGCTGCAGTGCCTTGCGCAGCTTGGAGATGTGCGCGTCGAGCGCATTGGACTGGATCTCATCGTCGAAACCGTACACCGCAGCCTCCAACGCACTGCGGGTGACCGTGCGCCCCTGCCGCATCGCCAATGCCTGCAGCACCAGTACCTGCCGACGTGGCAGCGCCAGAGGCTGGCCCTCCACCTGCGCCTGCAGCGATTCGAAATCGAACTCGAGCCGCCCCAGCCGCAGGCTCGGTGTCACCATCGCCGAAGGCCTGCGCGATACCGCGCGGATGCGCGCCATCAGTTCCTCGATCGCCACCGGCTTGACCAGATAGTCATCGGCACCGACGTCCAGGCCTTCGACCTTGTCCGACAGCGTGCCCTTGGCGGTCAGCATGATCACCGCCAGGTTCGGCCGCAGCGCACGCGCCGTCGCGACGAATCCGGCGCCATCGCCATCGGGCAGCTGGCGATCGAGCAGCAGCAGCTGGTGCACCGGTTCGCGCAACGCGAGCGCGGCCTCGGCCAGGCTGCCGACCACGTCGGCGACCACGCCCTGCCGCTCCAGGCCCGATTGCAGGGCGCGGGACAGATCAGGATCGTCTTCGACCAGGAGGATGCGCATCAGGAACTCGTCTGCCGGAAACGCTGCCGATCATAGTGCCTGGCGCCAGGGTTTTGCGCCCATGCGTGCCGATCACGCGGGCGCAATGTTCTGACAATGTTGCCCCCTCACCATGCGCAGCCATCCTCCGCAACGTGGCTGATCGATGCCGTCGCTGTCCCCGACCCTGCTGCGCCCGCTGCTGTTCACCGCTGCCCTCGGCGTGCCGTTGTTCGCCCACGCTGCCGAGCAGAACCCGGGCGTACAGGCCGGCATCAGCGCTGGCGCGACCTCCGGTGCGTACGCGCACTACGACGTCAAACCGCTGGTGGTACCGGCCATTGCCTGGCAGGGCGAGCGCTTCTTCGCCAGCCCCGGCTCGCTGGGCATGTACCTCTACAAGGGCCAGGGACTGCGCCTGTCGGCGGCGGTCACGCCCTACACGCTGCGCTTCAAGACCGACGACGTGAACGATGCTCAGCTGCGCCGCCTGCACAGCCGGCAGATGTCGGCCATGGCCGGCATCAACGGCGAGTACGGCGCCGACTGGGGCATGGTCGAGGCCAGCGTGATGCGCGAAGTGACCGGCCATGGCGGCGGTTTCGAGTCGCGCCTGCATTACAGCTACCCGATCCAGGCGGGTCGCTTCACCTGGGTGCCGCGGGCGGGCGTGGTGCACTCCAGTGCACGGCTGCTCGACTACTACTACGGCATCAGCGATGAAGAAGCCCTGCGCTCGGGCCTTGCCGCCTACCGCCCCGGCAGCACCACGTCACCGAGCCTGCAGATCGCGGTCAGCACGCCACTGGGCACCAAATGGCGCGCCACCGGCGTGGTGGCCAACCAGTGGTTCGGTGATGCAGTGAAGGACAGCCCGATGGCACGACGTGGCACGCAGACGTCGGCCTTCGTTTCCCTGATGCGCTCGTTCTGAGCGAGCGCCCCCTACGGACAAGGACCCCCATGGCCTCCGTCTCCTCCGCCACCGAAGCCCACGCGATCCTGCGCGCGCCCGACCTGGACAGCGCCGAGCGCGTCTATCTGGGACTGATGCCCGACCTCGAACATGTGAATGCACTGGCACGCCGTGCAGTGGGCCTGTCCCGCGTTGCGGACGCGGCACGCGGCTATGCGTTGTCGATGACCCTGGTTGGACTGCGCCTGCAGGAACTGGAGATGGGCGAGCCGACGGCCAGGGAGCACCGCCAGGCAACCCTGCGCAGCCTGCGCCAGGCCTTCAGCGCCTGACGGCACATGCACGGACACTGCCGCCGCACCCTTGCCGCGGCACCCGTATTCACTGCATCAGCAGCCAAGCCCACGCGGTAGCGTCGCTCAGCGCAGCGTGGTCCACGCCAGCAGCGCGCACAGGATCGCCACCCAGATCACTGCCTTGAACGTGCCTTCCAGCATGTTGCCGCCGAACAGGCGTTCCAGGAACGGATTGGGCCTGGACACCGGGACGTGATCGCTCATGCGGCAGCTCGTTGAAGTGACGGCGCGGTTGCGCGGTAGCGCCGAGTCTACGCCTGCGCGTCCCGGATTCATCGCCGCCTGCCTGCCTTTGGCGGCGCAATCCCCGCCTTCGTCGCAGGCCGGCTGCGGCGCCCGGCCGGCCATGCCAGCCTGCACGCACTTTCCCGCTGGAGCACCGTGCCATGCCGATGCTTGCCCTGGTCCTGCTGTTCTCCAGCCTGTTCGGCGACGGCAGCGGGCCCACCGAGGCTGCCCTGCGCAGCCAGATCCTGCGCACCGAAGGACCGCAGGACACGCATGAAGCGCTGCCCCTGCAGCTCTATCACCTGCGCCAGGACCGCGTGCTGCGCCTGGGCAGCCAGCAACTGGCAGGCGACCATGGCGGCAGCCCGCATGCTGCGCTGGCCCGGGCAGGTGTAGCGCAGTTGTGGGAACGCGTCGATGGCCACTGGCGGATCCAGCGTTCGATCACCATCACCCACTGATTTCACGCCACTGAACCTGCAGGAATGTGGCTTCGCGGAAACGCCGGGGTCCTGCCCCCTGGAACGAAGAAAGCCGGCCCCAGGGCCGGCTTTTATCGTTTCCACCGCTTCACCGGCAACGCCGGGAACAGGTGGTGGGCGGTACAGGGTTCGAACCTGTGACCCCTACCATGTCAAGGTAGTGCTCTACCGCTGAGCTAACCGCCCATCTTGTTCTTGCCGCCCGAAGGCTGGCCTTGTTACGTAAAAACCCGGCGCCAGGGCCGGGCTTTGCAGTTCACGAGAGCCCTTTTGCGAGGACTTCGTGGTGGGCGGTACAGGGTTCGAACCTGTGACCCCTACCATGTCAAGGTAGTGCTCTACCGCTGAGCTAACCGCCCGTTTTGCTTCTGCATTTCCGCGATTGCGTCGGTGCAGGCCGCGTATATTACGGATGCCGGCAGGGAAGCGCAACACTTTTGTGAAGATGATGCTGCACTGCCGCGTTCAGCCCAGGCTGGCTTCCTTCAGCTGGCGGATCTGGTCACGCACGCGCGCGGCATCCTCGAATTCCAGATCCTTGGCGTGCTGGTACATCTGCTGTTCCAGCGCCTTCAGACGGACAGCCAGCTGCGCCGGCGACAGCGAACGATAGTCGGTCGCCTCTTCGGCCACGCCCGCCCGGCCCTTGCCCTTGCCCTTCTTGGCTTCCTTCTCCGCGGCATCCGAACGCGCGCCCTCGAGGACGTCGACGATCGGGCGCGCCACCGAACGCGGCACGATGCCATGTTCTTCGTTGTACTCGACCTGCTTGGCGCGGCGGCGGTCGGTTTCATCGATCGCCGCCTGCATCGAACGGGTGATCCGGTCGGCATACAGGATCGCCTTGCCGCGCACGTTGCGGGCGGCGCGGCCGATGGTCTGGATCAGCGAGCCGGTGGAACGCAGGAAGCCTTCCTTGTCGGCGTCCAGGATCGCCACCAGCGATACCTCGGGCATGTCCAGGCCTTCGCGCAGCAGGTTGATGCCGACCAGCACGTCGAACTTGCCCAGGCGCAGGTCGCGGATGATCTCCACACGCTCGACCGTGTCCACGTCCGAGTGCAGGTAACGCACGCGGATGCCATGCTCGGTGAGGTATTCAGTGAGGTTTTCAGCCATGCGCTTGGTCAGCGTGGTGACCAGCACGCGGTCGCCCGCCTTGATGCGCGCGTTGGCCTCGCTCATCAGGTCGTCGACCTGGGTACCCACCGGCCGGATCTCCACCACCGGGTCGATCAGGCCGGTCGGGCGCACCACCAGTTCGGTGATCTCGTCTCCGGCCTCGCGGTATTCATACGGACCCGGCGTGGCCGACACGTAGATGCTGCGCGGGCAACGCTCCTCCCATTCCTCGAAACGCAGCGGACGATTGTCCAGCGCGGACGGCAGGCGGAAGCCGAACTCGACCAGGGTTTCCTTGCGCGAGCGATCGCCCTTGAACATGGCGCCGATCTGCGGAATGGTCACATGCGATTCGTCGATGACCAGCAGCGCATCGGCCGGCAGGTAGTCGAACAGGGTCGGCGGCGGCTCGCCGGCGGCCTTGCCGGTCAGGTGCCGGGAGTAGTTCTCGATGCCGTTGCAGTAACCGACCTCGGCCATCATCTCCAGGTCGAACTGGGTGCGCTGCGCCAAACGCTGCGCCTCCACCAGCTTGTTCTGCGCGTACAGCTGCTCCAGCCGCTCCTTCAGCTCCACCTTGATCGTCTCGATCGCCGCCAGCACGCGTTCGCGCGTGGTCGCATAGTGGGTCTTCGGATACACGGTGAAGCGCTGCATGTTGCGCAGCGTCTCGCCGGTCAGCGGATCGAACAGGGTGATCTTCTCGACCTCGCCATCGAACAGCTCGAGGCGCAGCGCTTCACTGTCCGACTCGGCCGGGAACACGTCGATCACTTCGCCGCGCACGCGGAAGGTGCCGCGCTGCAGTTCGTACTCATTGCGCGTGTACTGCAGCTGGGTCAGGTGGTTGATCAGGTCGCGCTGGTCGATGCGCTCGCCCTTGGACAGGATCAGGCGCAGCGACAGGTAGTCTTCCGGCGCGCCCAGGCCATAGATCGCCGACACCGTCGCCACCACGATCGCGTCCGGGCGCGACAGCAGGGTCTTGGTCGCGGCCAGCCGCATCTGCTCGATATGTTCATTGATCGAACTGTCCTTCTCGATGAAGGTGTCCGACGACGGCACATAGGCTTCGGGCTGGTAGTAGTCGTAATAGCTGACGAAATACTCCACCGCGTTGTGCGGGAAGAACGCCTTGAATTCGCCATACAGCTGCGCCGCCAGCGTCTTGTTCGGCGCCATGATCAGCGTCGGCTTCTGAATGTTCTGGATGACGTTGGCGATGGTGTAGGTCTTGCCCGAGCCGGTCACGCCCAGCAGGGTCTGCTTGGCGATGCCGGCCTCGAAGTTGCTGGTCAGCTTCGCGATGGCATCGGGCTGGTCGCCCGCCGGCGAATACGGCGAGACAAGTTCAAAACTGTCGCTCATGGTGTTGCCAGTTCCCGGGAAGGATGAGTATACGGGGCTAGGGGTGACGGCTGGCTGAGGGGTGGCCGGGCAGCCCGCCACGGGGATTCCCGATGGCGGCCGCGCAGCCGGGCGCGGAGGCTGGATGCATGCACCCGACCCATGCCCCCTGCCCCCTCGGCCCCCGCTCTGCGCGGGGCGTGCACCTGACCGAACTGCTGGTGGTCATCGCCGTGCTGGCGGTGCTGCTGGCGGCGTCCTGGCCGGCGCTGCAGCCTTTGCTGCTGCGGCAACGCGCCGATGCACTACAACTGACCCTGCACGCCAGCCTGGCCGGCGCGCGCAGCGAGGCATTGCGCAGACGCGAGCTGATCGGCCTCTGCGCCAGTATCGACGGCCTGCACTGCAGCGACGACTGGAGCGCCGGCTGGATCATCTACCGCAGTGGCGACCAGCGCGGGGAGCCAACGTCGCGGGAGGCGATCCTGAACCATCACACCGGGCGCTCGGACATATCGATCCTTGCCCAGGCCAGCAGCGGGCGGCCCCAGCTGTTCTTCCAGGCAGACGGACGCAGCCCAGGGGCCAACCTGACCCTGCGCATCTGCGCGGGCAACCGGCTGCACGGTGCGTTGATCGTCAACAATGGCGGCCGCGTGCGAAGTGAACGCGTGGACCGCGATACGCCCTGCTGACTGCCTGCGCAGAAAAGCAAAAGCCGCGATTTCTCGCGGCTTTTGCAGTGTCTGGCGCCCGAAGTTGGACTCGAACCAACGACCCCCTGATTAACAGTCAAGTGCTCTAACCGGCTGAGCTATTCGGGCGGGGAGGCGCATTGTACTGGTCGATTACAGGAAGATCAACACCTGTTTCACCAGCAGCTGGCAACGCCACCGTCGGCCGTCTTGCGGTTGGCCTGGTCCACGCTCATCGTGCCGCAGCTGTCCTTGGCCTGCGTGCCCTGCGGGGTGGCGGTGATGGTGAAGCTGGTGCCATCCCCCTTGTAGTCCAGGTTGTAGCGCACGGTACCGCCATCACGGGGCGACACCTTGGTCGGCAGCGCGTAGCCGGTGTAGGAGTTGTTGCTGGTGTGGTAGCGCTCGGCGCGCTGTGCGTACTCAGCCAGGTCCGCCTTCACCACGGCACGATGCGATCGGCGCACGTATTCCTGATAGGACGGAATGGCGATCGCCGCCAGGATGCCGATGACGATCACCACGATCATCAATTCGATCAGCGTAAAGCCAGCCGCGCGGCGAGGCATGTGAGTGTGCAACATGAGCGTGGATCCTCGCACTGGGGTTACTGGAGCTGGCGCCAGGACTGGCGACCGCAAGGGTAAGGCAGATACAGCGACTGGCTGCCCGCCGCGCCGACGGCCATCCAGCAGGAGCTGCCTCCGGGCGGCGCCTTGTTGTCCGTCGGACGCGGCAGCACCGACAGCGAAACGTCACGGACCGGCGCAGTTCCTCCGGTCTTCAACGCGATGGCGGCGGTCGCTGCCCCGGGCCGGCTGCCGGTCGGCGAGCCATAGCGCACGTTCTCCAACATCGGCAAGCCGCTGATCGACGACAGCCCGAACAGCCAGTTCGAACCGCTGGTCGAACAGCCTACCGACTGCATGTTGGGCACGTAGGTCGGCATGAAGACGATGCCACTGACCAGGATCGGGTTGCCCACCGCACGCTCGCCATTGCCGGCAGGCAGCTGGATCATCCAGCCCCGGGCATTTGCCGGGGCCGTCCCCGCCGTGATCTTGCGTTCATCAACGCCTGCAGTGGCGGCCGCGGCCGTGTACGGAACCAGGTTGGCAGCGGTCACCGTCGAGGTCACCGTCTTCCCCGACAGATCGTTCACGGCGTACAGCGCCTGCTGCGCCTTGTCATCCTTGTCGCTGGTGAAGGAGAAGCTGCCGGTGCCGAAATAGAGCATCACGCCGCCCGAAGGACCGGTGGCAGCAGTCATGCCACCGGTGATCGGCTGGCGGTAGGTCTTGGTGGAGGAGTCCTGGGCAACCTGGCTGGTGAACATCGGCACGGTCAGCGTGGTGTTCGCACTGCTGGTCAGGTCGAACTTCCACACGGCGCCACGCTGATCGGCGGCATAGACGGTGTCGGCCAGTCCATCACGGCCGCGCGCATCCTGGTTGGTACCGGTCCAGCGATCGACAACCACAACATTGCCCAGTCCGTTACTCCCGGAGATGCCGGCGCCTGACGTACCCTCGACGGCTTCGATCATCCGGATGTCGCCACTGGCCATGTCGACCACGAACAGCACCGCCTTGCCATTGGCGCTGCCGTACCCATTGCCGAAGATCGCCTTCCAGGCGACGCCGGTGCCGCTCTTCACCGGCACGATCACCGGCTTGCCCAGCACGAATCCGATGTTGTTGCGCACCTCGTCCCTCAGCGACGCGTTGATGTCGCTGATTTCCCACAGCACGTTGCCGGTGCCGAAGCTGCCCGGCGTGGTGACGTCCAGCGCGAACACCGAACGGCCACCTGCACCCGTGGTGCCCACCAGGCTGGTCTGCCACGCGGTGCCGTTGTAGGTATCGGCCACGGCAATCGGGCCATCGACGTAATAGCGGTGGCGGAAGGTCTGGTCGGCCGTATCGGACTTGTAGGGGAACAGCAGGTTGGCCATGTGCCCCAGCGCGGTGGCCGGGATGTAGGCAAAGCTCTCCGTGCCGCCGGTGCCGTCCTGCTTGGCATCGGCCTTCATGCCGCCATCGAAGGCGTGCAGCATGCCGTCATTGGCACCGACATAGACCATGTACCGCTGGGACTTGGCCTTGGTCGCCAGGTAGTCGGTGTAGCTCTTGGCGTAGGTGCCGCCGAGCTGGCGGTACCCGTAGTCGTCCAGCGGCGAGCTGACCACCGGCGCCGAATTGACGATGTCACCCAGCGGCGTGGTCCGGTCACGATACTTGCCGCCGTTGCGGACCTCGGTGGAGCTGTCGGCACTGAGATAGTTGATGGCACTGGCCAGATCGGCCTTGATCGTCGTCAGCTTGTCGGTGGAGCAGACCAGCATCGACGCGTACTTGCCGTCGGGTTTGCTGCACAGATCCTGCAGGCTGATACGGGCACTGTTGAAGTCCACCGGCGAACCCAGCTTGTTGGCCACGATCCGGCGGCCGGACGACGTCAGGCGGCTGGAGGCTTCCCACACCTCGGTGAGCTCCGCGACCTGGTCGGCGTTGACCTTGACGCTGGCCGCAGTCAGCTTGCTCGACCAGTCGGTGCCGCTGTTGGTGATGTCATAGCGTGGGGTGACCGCCAGTGAGCCGGTGCCGATGCGCGCACCACTGATACCGATCGTGCCTGAAGGCGACGCACCACCACTGATCGAGGACAGCACCCGACGCATGGCCTCGGTGACGTCCGCCGGGGTCTGCGCGTTGATGAATTCGCCACGGCTGTTGACGGCCGCATGCCACAGCTCATCGATGACGGTACCGTCATCGACGTCCAGCGGATTGCCATTGCCGGCCCAGTTCGGCGCCGTCTTGTACGGATCGGCGGTTGCGGCCTGGTTGACGCCGTAGATCTTGCCCTGCGCGCCCAGGGTCACGCCGTAGAAGTTCATGTGCAGGTCGGTCTGGCAGTCCAGGCGCTTCCAGTCCGGGCTGCTCTTGTCCAGGGAGCTGCACTTGTCACTGACCGGCACCTGCCCCGCCGGGAAGCTGGTCCCGGTGCGCAGGGGGGTCCGGGCGCCTGCATAAGCCGCCGCGGCGATGTCGGCGATGGTATTGCTGTAGCCGTCGGAGAACGGAATGGACGGCAGGTGGGTCGAGTTCACCGAGTCGGCGTCACCGAAGGACGCGCTCGGTGCATTGCCGGAGTTGGTGTAGCCATCGGTGAACAGCATGCCGCCATTACGCTGGCAGGCCAGCTGCACGGGGGCATCGGCGTCGGTACGACGGAACTGGTCGACCAGATACTCCACCGCGCGACGGTTGGGCGTGCCGCCGTTGGCCGTCAGCGCATAAATCTGCTTGTAGAGGTCAGCTCGGTTGGTGACCATGTCATACATGGTCGCGTTGCTGAGCTTGTTGATGGTGAAGTAGCCCACCCGCATCGTATCCACGCTCACCAGGGCGGCGGTCGACGAACCGACGATGGCCAGCACGCGGTTGCGGTGATACTGGAACCAGTTGGCGAAATTCTGGATCGCGGCGTTGTAGGCGGCCGGACTCGAGTAATTGCCCGGCTTGATCTGGTAGCGACGCAGGTTGCAGCCCGGACCACAGGCACCGGTAATCACCGGGCGACTGGCGTCGTCGGTCTTGTATCCGTCCGGTGCAGGCGCTGCAGCCGGCAGGTAGAATGTCGCCGGAAAATAACTGATGGAGTATGTGGTATTGCCGGTGTTGCTGATCGCGGCGGTCTTCCATCCACCATCCCACCAGCTGTCGACATAGTATTCATTGCCGGTACCGGAAAGGTCGGGAATCCGCATACCGTTGACGAACTGGAACTTTTCCGACGTGTCGGCCCGATTGACGGTCATGTTGTACACGGCGTTGTAGCCGCGCTGGCCGGACCGGGGATCGGCGCGGGTCTGGGTGATGGAGGCATCTGCCCACAGCGTGCCATCGGCATTGGTCCACGGCCGATAGGTCACTGCCGGGTTGAAGTAACTGGCGTTGTAGACATGCGAACGCGCGAAGCCGTAGATATCCAGCGGCGGAATGGCGCGGCCTGGCGAGTATTCCTTGTTGAACTCCGCGTGCGGATACAGGTAGAGGTAACAGTCCACCGAGTTGCTGGCGCACGCCGAGCCCACGCTGAAGAAGCTTCCATCGTTGTTGAAGAAGCTGTTGGTGTTGCTGTTCCAGCGCATGCGGCCGTCACCACCGGGGAACATGCGTTCGAAGTTCATCGAACCCGAATCGTCCACCGCCATGATGAACGCCGGTGTCGCGCGCGTCTGCACGTTCATCGGCTCCTGTGCCAGCACGCCCTGCGCCTGTGCGGCAAACAAGGTATGCGCCAGATAGCCGCCAGCGGCCAAGACGGCAAGGCCAACGCCTGCCAGGATCCTGCGGTTGCGAGTGTTCATGGGCTCCCCACCCTCACAGCTTGAATACGGTATCGATCGCCGCACGCGACGTCGCATCACTGGTGGTATCACCGGCATAGGTCGTGATCTGGTAGACCGGCGTCGGCTTCTCCACCGACTTGCCCATGTCCAGCGCACCCTCCCCCTGGATGCAGCCCTGGATCTCACGGACATAGATGGCCGGCTTGCTGCCCAGCTTGGTTTTCGCGACCCAGGCCGAGGGGTCGAAGCCGTCATCGCACTGCTGGTTGATGTCGGAGGAGGCCACGGCCGGATTGGCGCCGGCATCCTTGCGGTTGGCGATGTTCTCCACGGCGTTCTCGGCGCTGCGTGCCGCGCCTTCCGCGTTCTGGAGCGCCATGTTGGTCGCCCGGTAGCCGGCCGCCATGCGTTCCTGCATGCCGGCCACCTGCATGCCGATCACGCCCAGCAGGGCCAGCAGCACCAGCATGATCAGCGCGACATAGAGAACGGCACCCTGCTGTCGTGCCTGGGCAACGAAGGGACGGCGTCGGGAGGAAGGATGAATGCGCATGGTCGTCAGTTCCCGAACAAGCGGTTGCGCAGCGCAACGGACGCTTCATAGGCGCCACGATGGCGCTGGTCGTAAGGATCGGCCGGGGCAAAGCCCACCCCGAGGATGGCCGGATACGTGGCCGCACTGCCCGGCGCTTCGGCCGACGCACGCTGCGGACTGCGCGCCAGCAGGCCGACCTGCACCATGCCGACGCGGCGCCACTGCCCTGCGGCGGTGGCATCGGTACCGGTACTGACCGCACTGGCCACGCGCTGGTCGACGATGCGACCGGTCGGCGGCGTGGGCAGGGCGATATCCGGGGTGGCATCCAGTCCGTACAGGAACTGCATGTTCTCGATGCCTTCCACCAGCTCCTCGCCATCGGCGTAGCCGCCGGCGCCATTCGCGCGTGCCCGGTAAAGCGCCGGCTCGCCATTGGGATTGGTCGCGATGTAGTACGCCATGCCATCGGCGCGATACAGCATGGTCATCGCGTTGTTGATCGAATAGTTGCTCAGGTCGACCTTGTCCACCTTCAAGGTCGAACCGCTGATGGTGGCGGGGAAGACGTCGGCACGGGTGCAGTCGGCTATGCCGAAGACCGTCGGCGTACCTGCGGCGTTGGCCTTCAGTCGGGCCATGCCATCACTGGAGACGGTCAGCGTGGTCGCACCCGCGGCCACGGAGATGCCGGTCACCACGGCCCCTTCCGGACTCATCAGGCGCAGCACAAGGATGTCGCTGCCAGGCAACGGCGCCGGCTTGAGGTTGGTGATGCTCTTCGGTACCGACTGCGCCGCGCTCCACGCACGGCCCAGCGTCAGCGTGGCGCCCGGCGCCGTACCTGCTGCCTCATACCCCTGCACCGGAACCGAGAAATCCTGCGGGTCGCCACTGCCCGAGCTGATGCCCAGGTGATAGCCGATATCGCCGGTGTTCTTGACCACGTGGGCCTGGTCGTTGACGCAGCCGAAGTGGCCGGCCATGCGCAGGTCACGCTGCAGGAAATCCAGCGCGAAGCGCGCGTTCTCCTGGGTACGGGCCGCGCCTTCGGACAGCCGCGACGCCGCACGCGAGGCGATGAAGATCTGGGTGACGCCCAGCATCAGGACCAGGCCGATGACCATGGCGATCATCAGTTCGATCAGCGACAGGCCTCGGGCTCGCGAAATTGGACTCATGGGCGCGTTCACAGGAAGGTCGTCAGGCCGAAGGTGGTAAGGCTGTCGGGATCCTTCGGATCCCAGCGCTGGTCACCCCAGCTGATGGCCACGGTGACCTGGCCGGTGCTCTGCACGAAGGTCACCTGCGCGCTGGCCTTCTCGCCCAGCGTGCGCGCGACCTCGCACTGCCAGCGCGCCACGTTCGTCTTCGGCGTCACGGCAGCGCCGGTCGGCCAGGCGCAGACGCCGCTGGGCTTCACCGAGCCGGCCGAGAACGAGGCCGAGGAGTAGGCGCCACCGGCCAGGGTATCGGTGCGCTGGGCGCGCATCAGTTCGATCAGGTCGTTGGCCAGGTTGGTCGCCTGGGTGCGGTAGTTTGCGCTCTGCACGAAGCGGACGTTGGTGGTCTGCAGCAAGGCAAAGCCCAGCAGCCCGAACGCCAGGATCAGCACCGCCACCATCACTTCGATCAGGCTGAAGCCACCCTGCGACGAGCGCGGGCGGGCCAGGTTGCGGCGGCTCATGAGCAGGCTCCCTTGGTCACCCGGACCTGGCCGGATTGGTTGATCGTCAACGTGCTTTTCGATTCACCGGCCTTGCACGCATCCGGCGACAGCACCAGGGTCTGATCAGCGACCGCCCTGCGCCGGCCGCGCCCGTCGAAGGCGATGACCGCGCCCGGTGGGCCGACTACGCTCAGCTGCGGATTGCCCTGAGAAAAGCGCAGCGCGACGTCATTGCTGCCCATCTGGCCGTCGCCATCCAGGTCCGACCAGGCCAGCACACCCTTGGACCAGTCGCCATCACAGGCCTTGCCATCGGCGCTGCCACAGACACCGCCACCGTTGCTGTTGCGGATGCCTTCGCTGCGGGCCAGGTTGGCCAGCGCGATCAGTTCATTGTTGGCGGTCGCCAGCCGGTTCGAGCGGATCATCCCGCGGAAGCTCGGATAGGCGATCGACGCCAGGATCACGAAGACGGCCAGCGTGACCATCAGTTCAACCAGCGTGAAACCGTTTTGCCGGCGCAAAGACATTGGACGCTCCCCAGCGTGTTGGTGGCCACGATGGGCCATCGTCCCGCCACCGGCAAGCGGCGGCAGGATGAACGGTCAATCCGGGGCGACGGGCGTCAAAGGCTTGACGACCCGCCCTCCCCTGCCCGTGCCGGCGCGATCCCCATCGCGCCGGCACGGGTTCAGGCCAGCACCTGGTAGCAGGGCTGGTATTCGCCGGAGATCTTCATCCGGCGCTGCTCGACGAAGGCGCGCAGCAGCGCATCCAGCGCCTGCATCATGTCCGGATCCCCGTGGATCTGGAACGGCCCGAACTGCTCGATGCGGCGCATGCCGTCCTCCTTCACGTTGCCGGCGACGATGCCCGAGAACGCCCGGCGCAGATCGGCCGCCAGCGCGTGCGGCGCACGCCCGTGGTGCAGGTCCAGCGCCGCCATCGCCTCGTGGGTCGGCACGAACGGCTGCTGGTACTCCCACGGGATCTCGATCGACCAGTTGAAGAAGAACGAGTCCTTCTGCGCCAGGCGGTGCTCGCGCACGCGCTTGATGCCGTTGGCCATCTTCTTGGCCACCGCGACCGGGTCACCGATGATGATCTCGTAGCGCTCGGCAGCCTCATCACCCAGGGTCAGGCGGATGAAGCGGTCGATCTGCTCGAAGTACGGCGCCGCCACGGTCGGGCCGGTAAGGATCAGCGGGAACGGCAGGTCCTTGTTCTCCTCGCGCAGCAGGATGCCGAGCAGGTACAGGATCTCTTCGGCAGTGCCGACGCCACCGGCGAACACGATGATGCCGTGGCCGATGCGGACGAAGGCCTCAAGGCGCTTCTCGATGTCCGGCATGATCACCAGGTGGTTGACGATCGGGTTCGGCGACTCGGCCGCGATGATGCCCGGCTCGGTGAGGCCGATGTAGCGCGTCACGGTACGGCGCTGCTTGGCATGGGCGATGGTGGCGCCCTTCATCGGGCCCTTCATCGCACCCGGACCGCAGCCGGTGCAGATGTCCAGGCCGCGCAGGCCCAGCTCGTAACCCACCTGCTTGGTGTACAGGTACTCGTCGCGCGAGATCGAATGGCCGCCCCAGCACACCACCAGGTTCGGATCGCCCGGGTTGAGGATGCGCGCATTGCGCAGCAGGCCGAACACCGCGTTGGTGATGCCCTCGGACGACTCCAGCTCGGCCGCGTAGGCCGGGCCCATCTCGATGGCCATGTAGGCCAGGTCGCGCACGACGGCGAACAGCAGTTCGGCGACACCGCGGATGATCTCGCCGTCGACGAAGGCCATCGCCGGTGCGTTGACCAGGTCGATGCGCACGCCGCGATCCTGCTGCGCCACCTGGATGTCGAAATCAGGGTAGAGGTCGCGCGCCGCGCGCGGATCGTCCGAAGCGCTGCCGCTGGTCAGCACAGCCAGCGCGCAGCGGCGCAGCAGCTCATGCATGCCGCCGGCGGAGGCATCGCGCAGGCGTGCGACCTCGGCCCGCGACAGCACATCCAGCCCACCGCGCGGGTAGATCCGCGCATCCTGCACCGGCAGTGCACGGGCTGATTTTTCGTTCGTGGTCATATCCAATTTTTCGCTTCCTTCAAGGTTTCCGACTGTACTGCCGCCCCCTTAAAAAGCAAAACGGCCGGGAAGCCCGACCGTTGGATGTGTGCTGCCCGCGTTCGCCTGTCCGGGACCGCCTGGGCGGCGTTGACGCCGCGCACATTTCCAGATGCTACGCCGTTGCCCAGCGCCCCGCAAGGACTTTCGCCTGAACGGGAAACGGCCGGGTTTCCCCGGCCGTTTCCGTTTACAGCAGCGCTACGTCAGTGCATCAGAACTGGTAGCGGAAGCCCAGCTGCATCGACCACTGCGAGACACCGACGTCGAAGCCGTCAGCATCGGAGTTGGCGACGCTCGGCAGGTCCGCGCCACGGTAGTTGTAGACGTACTTGCCGTTGTACAGGCCCTGCAGGCTGGCAACACGAGCGTTGGCGTAGAAGCCGTAGTCGTAGATGTTGCCCCACTTCTTGTTGAGCATGTTGCCGACGTTCTGGATGTCCAGCCAGATCTCCGACTTGTGGCCCTTCATGAAGCCCGGCAGCTGCTGGCTGATACGGATGTCGAAGGTGTTGATCCAGCCGGTACGGAACTGGTTGGCCGGAGCCACTTGGCCTTCGTACTTGGCCAGCTGCGGGTTGGCCGCCAGCCAGTCGAAGAACGACTTCTCCATCGCCGCATCGGCGGTGAACTTGCCGTTGTTGGACAGGGTACCGAACAGGACCTCGCCGCGACGCGGCACGTAGAACAGGTCGTTGCCCGAACGGCCGTCGCCGTTGGCGTCGTTCACATAGATGTAGCTGTACGGGCGGCCGCTGCGGCCTTCGTACACCAGACCCACCTTGGTCTCGTAGTCGCCGAAGAACTTGTGCTTCCAGTTCAGCGAGCCCGACAGGCGGTCTCGGATCTGGTAGCGCGAGGTGTTCAGCATTTCCTCGTTGGCATTGAAGGCGTACTGGTAGCCCCAGCCCGAGCTGGCGGTGGAGCTGGTCAGGCTACCCACTTCCTTGGCATCGGTGTAGGTGTAGCCCAGGTTCCAGGACCAGTCGCTGCTCGCGCTCCACGGCTTGCTCAGCGAGACGGTGAACTGCGAGGTGCGGCCCTGATCGGTGTTGTCGATCAGGTAGACGTTGTTGAAGCCCTGTGCGGCATAACCATTACGCGCATCGTTGGTGCCCCACGCCCTGCCGTCAGCCGAAGGCACGTAGTAGTTCACGCGACCATCGGCACCGACCTGACGGCCCTTGCCCAGGTTCAGGTGCTGGTAGTACAGGCCATCCTTGACCTTGGTGACCAGCAGCTCGGCCGAGGCGACCATGCCGTACCAAGGCAGCTCGTGATCGAAGGCCAGGTTGGCCTTGTACAGCGACGGCAGCTTGAAGTCGCGGCCGACGAAGTTGACGTTCTGCAGCGCGCTGCCCGGAGTGGTCGGGACCGGCTGGTTGTCCTTGTCCGGATTGAACTTCTGGCCGTTGTAGCGGCTGATGTTGTACGAGTCGTAGTTGAAGCCGGTGGTGGAGTAGCTGTTGCTGATCCACACCTGCGGTGCATCACCCTGGAACAGGCCGATGCCGCCGCGCAGCTGTGTCGGGCGCTCGGTGTCGAAGGTGTAGTTGAAGCCGAAGCGCGGCTGGATCAGGAACTTGCTCGGGAACACCGCACTATTGTCATAACCGAAGACAGTCTGCGCCTTCTGGTTGTACGCCGGCGCCGGGCTCACCTTCGGCCGGTCGCCACGCAGACCCATGGTCAGGGTCAGGTTGCTGTTGACGTACCAGGTGTCCTGCACGAACAGGGCCAGGTTGCTGTACTTGTAGTCAGCCGCGATCGAGTTCGCGCTCTTTTCCTTGTTCAGCTGGTAGGTCTGCCACTGCCCCTTGGCGAAATTGTCCAGGCCATAGAAGGTGTAAGCACCCCACGAGCCAGCGCCAAAGTAGTTGTAGACATCGTTGGTGTCGTACGAACCACCGAACTTCAGGTCGTGGTCACCCAAGGTCAGCGTACCGGCGGCGTAGTAGTTCCACGCCTTGGTTTCCAGCACGTTGTTCTGCGAGTTGGTCTCGGTACCCAGGAACAGCGAGTCGCCTTCCGGCGTGGTCACATCGCCACCGCGCGGGAAGTAGATGCGGATGCTCGGGGCATTGGTCGGCACCTCGCGGACGGCCGAGTACTCGCGGTACGAAGCCTTCAACTCGGTCGAGAAGGTGTCGGTCCAGTCGCTGAAGACCTGGGCGACGTAGCTCTCGTTGGTCTTGACGTGCTGGTACCAGTAAGAGCTCAGCGAAGCCTGCGAGGTCGAGCCCATGCCGTTGATGCGCAGCTTGCTCTGCTCGAGCTTGCTGTAACGGATGTTGGCGCGGTGGTTCTCGTTGATGTTCCAGTCGAGCTTCAGCGCGTACTCTTCCAGATCCGTGTTGCCGTTGCTTTCGATACCGCCGGCATCGAAGCCATAACCCTTGGCGATTTCCTGGGCACGGGTCACGTCAGCCATGCTGTAGTCGGCATTGGCCTTGCCCAGCGCGGTGCTGGACAGATCGGCGCCCGGCGCGGACTGCTTGAACTTCTCGTAGTTGGCGAAGAAGAACAGCTTGTCCTTGACGATCGGGCCGCCCAGGGTCATGCCGTAGGTCTTTTCGTCATTGAAGCCGTTGAACTTCTTGCCTTCCGGGTTCTTGCCGAACCAGTCACCGTCACGGTAGGTGCCGTACACCGAACCGTGGAATTCATTGGTACCGGACTTGGTCACCGCATTGACGGTGGCACCGGCAGCGCCAGCGATGCTGACGTCGTAGTTGGACAGGTTGATGTCCAGCGCTTCGATGGCTTCCATCGCGACCGGCTGGCGGCGGGTCGGCATGTTGTTGCCTTCCAGGCCGAAGGTGTCGCTGGCCGAGACGCCGTCGATGTTGATCGAGTTGTAGCGCGGGTTCTGGCCACCGGCCGAGATCGAGCCCGAGGCGCGATCGATGAAGGTGACGCGCGGATCCAGGCGCATCAGATCCTGGATGTTGCCGCCGATGGACGGCGCAATCTCGATCTGCTCCTGGCTGATGTTGGTGCCCGAGCCCATCTTGGTGGCACTGAACACCTCCGAGCCGCCGCCGACGGCGGTGACCTGCACGGTGTCCAGGTTGGTGGCCTTGGCCACGTCACCGGTCAGGATGGCATTGATGGTGCCGGTCTGGTTCACGCCCAGGTAGACACCATCTTCGGTCTTGGTGCCTTCACCCGGCTTGGTGATGGTGATGGTGTAGGGACCACCCACGCGCAGGCCGCGCGCGTTGTAGCGACCCGCCGCGTCGGTAGTAGCGCGCGAAACCGTGCCCGACTCGGTGTGGGTGATGGTGACTTCAGCACCGGCGACGGGCTGGCCGCCGCTGGTCACGACCTGGCCGCCGACACCGGCAGTGGTGGTCTGGGCGAAGGCGGGAGCGGCAGCAAGTGCAGCCACGAGACCAAGGGTAAGCTTGGACATCCGGAGTGGGTGGGTCATTTTTCGGTAGCCTCGATGCGAGTTGGCGATGGCGGAAAAAAAGCGCATCCAAACAGCCCTGCGGGTGGCTGGTCGGAGAGTTATCTGGGGTTCCCTACCGCTTGGCTGAAGGCAGCCATAACGGTTAACACTAGATTAACACGCTACGCCATCAATGTGACGGTTGTGCGACAAACGGCACCGGTTCGCAACGCAATCGTGACGGGTTCTTCACTCCGGCTTTCCCCGGGGCTCACTCGCGGGGAACTGCCTCGCTGGCATCGAGAATCGTCCCCCGCCAGGCATGGCCGGCCCGGGACAACAGGGTGACGGCCGCAGCGGCGGCCGCTTCGGGCCCTTGCGCGGCCGGGTCCTGGTCGACGGAATAGGCGCGGGCGCGCAGTGCCGTGCGCAGGGGCCCCGGGTACAGGCCACTGACCCGGACCGGGCCGCGACCCAGCTCATCGTGCAGGCTGCCGATCAGGCCACGCAGGCCGTGCTGGGCCACGCCATACCCGCCCCAGTAGGCCTGCCCCACCCGTTCGGGGGCATCGACCGCGAAGACCAGGGCGGCATCCTCGCGCTGCCGCAGCAGCGGCAGGCAGGCCTGGGCCAACCAGGCCGGGGCGGTCAGGGTGACATGGACCGCGCGGGCGAAACTGGCCGGGTCGGCCAGCTCGAACGGGGTCAGGCCGGGGAAATGCGCGGCGCAGACCAGCAGGCCATCCAGCCGCCCCAGCTCACGCTGCAGGGCCTGGGCCAGTTCGGCATAGTCATCGGGGCCGGCACCCTCCAGGTCCATCGGGTACAGCAGAGGTTCCGGGCCGACCGCCTGGACCTGGGCATAGACCCGGTCCAGCCGGCGCGGCTTGCGCCCCAGCAGGACCACCGTAGCCCCGGCCGCCGCAGCGGCAATCGCCGCCGCACTGCCCAGCCCGCCGCCGGCACCGGCAACCAGCACCACGCGGTCCTGCAACGGGCGGCCATCGAGCGCCCCGTCAGTCGGTGACGTCGACGGCCAGGCACTCATCCCTGGGTCGCCTCTTCGACGATGCGCTTGAGCTCGCCGGATTCAAACAGTTCCATGACGATGTCGCAGCCGCCGATCAACTCGCCGTTGATGAACAGCTGCGGGAAGGTCGGCAGGTTGGAGAAGCGCGGCAGGTTGGCGCGGATCTCCGGTTCTTCGAGCACGTTGACGTTGCGCAGGGTGACGGCGCCGGCAGCCATCAACGCCTGCACGGCGCGGCTGGAAAAGCCGCACATCGGGTACTGCGGGGTGCCCTTCATGAACAGCACGAGCGGGTAACGATCGACCTCGGCCTGGATTTGCTGCATTACCGCCACAACCACACTCCTTGCTTCGCCGGACAACCCGACCGTGATGGTCGGCTAGACTGCCCACGGTAGCCGCCATTGTAAGCGGATGGAACAGGCTGCCGCCGTCCCCTGGCCACGAACCTGCACATGCCCGTCGAATTGCCCGCCCTGCCCTACCTCTCCGGCTCCCTGCAGCCCCACCTGTCCGCGCAGACCGTGGAACTGCATCACGGCCGCCACCACCGCGCCTATGTCGACGCGGTCAACGCCGGCACCCTCGGCACCGAGTGGGAGGAGGCGTCGCTGGAAGAGATCGTGCGCCATGCCCAGGGCACGCTGTTCGATGCGGCCGCCCAGGCCTGGAACCACGGCTTCTACTGGCAGTGCCTGCGCCCGCGCGGCGGCGGCGAACCGCAGGGCCGGCTGGGCGAGCTGGTCAAGCGCCAGTTCGGTGACGCGCAGCGCCTGCGCGAGGAATTCAACCGCGCTGCACTGGGCCTGTTCGGCTCGGGCTGGGTGTGGCTGGTGCAGCACCCGGGCGGCCAGCTGGGCATCCAGGCCACCCGCAACGCCGGCACGCCCCTGACCGGCGACAGCACCCCGCTGCTGTGCTGCGACGTGTGGGAGCACGCGTACTACACCGACTACCAGAATGACCGCGCGCGTTACCTGGACGCGTTCTGGCAGATGGTCAACTGGGAATTCGCCGAGAGCCAGCTGCGCTGAGGCAGCGGCTCTGTCACCGGGTAGTGCCGGCCGCTGGACGGCAACCCACTGGACGTACAAGGATGCCGGGGTTGCCGGCCAGCGGCCGGCACTACCGGGCAGCAGAGCGTGGCTTCACGCGCTCTCGTGCGCGGCCACCGCATCCATCACCCGCGCCGAGTACACCAGCGCGGCGCCGGCGTTGAGCGAGACCGCCACGCCCAGCGCCTCGGCGATTTCCTCGCGACTGGCGCCATGCTTCAGCGCCGCGTCCACGTGCACGGTGATGCAGCCGTCACAACGGGTGGTCACCGCCACCGCCAGCGCGATCAGCTCCCGGGTCTTGGCATCCAGGTGGTTGGTCTGGGCACCGGCATTGGCCAGGGTGGCGTAGCCCTTGACCGTATCCGGCGAGAGCTTGCCGATCTCGCCGATGCGGCCCTTCAGTTCCTTGCGGTAGGCATTCCAGTCGAGCATGGTCGTGACTCCTGTGAAAGGAGCTCCACGCTACCACCGGGAATGTTGCGCCGATGGCTGCACCGGTGCGCCACACCGTTGCACTGCTGGCCTGCGGCCGGCACTACCGGACTCAGCGGTTGCGCAGCGCGTGCACCGCCGGTGCCACCTGGGCCTGGCGGTCCAGTTCCAGGCCCACCTGGTCCAACGCGTCGGCCAGTGCTGCGGCATCGTCATCGCGCAACGTGGCATGGCCGACCTTGCGGCCTTCGCGCGACTCCTTGCCATAGTCATGCCAGTGGCCACTGGCCTGGGCCAGCACCGGCAACGGGTCGGGCATCCGGCCCAGCCAATTCAGCATGCAGGCATGGCCGAGCATGCGGGTGCTGCCCAGCGGCAGGCCCAGCACGGCGCGCAGGTGGTTCTCGAACTGCGAGGTCTCGCTGCCTTCGATGGTCCAGTGCCCGGAGTTGTGCACGCGTGGCGCCATCTCGTTGGCCAGCAGCTCGCCATCGCGGCAGAACAGTTCCAGCGCGAACACGCCGACGTACTGCAGGTGTTCGGCGACACGGCGTGCATAGCCGATGGCTGCCTGCTGCTCGGCGGCGGACAGCACGGCCGGGGCCACGCTGGCCGACAGCACACCGTCGACATGCCAGTTGCCGGTGATCGGCCAGGCTTCGAAACTGCCATCGCGGCCACGCACGGCCACCACGCTGACCTCGCGCTGGAAGGCCACGAAGCCCTCCAGGATCAGTCCGGTGCGCTCGACCTGTGCACCCAGCGCATCCCAGGCGGCATCAATGTCGGCTTCGCTGCGCAGGCGGAACTGGCCCTTGCCGTCGTAGCCCAGGCGGCGGGTCTTGAGGATGCACGGCAGGCCGAATTCGACGGCTTTCGCCGCCAGCTCGTCACGGCTGCGGATATCAGCGAAGGCCGGCAGCGGAATACCCAGCTGCTGGAACAGGGTCTTCTCGCTCAACCGGTCCTGGGCCACCGCCAGCGCGGCCGGCGGCGGGTAGACCGGCACGCGGTCGGCCAGGAACTGTGCACTGTCGGCGGGCACATTCTCGAAATCGAAGGTGACCACATCGACCTTGGCAGCGAAGTCCGCCAGCGCCTGGCGGTCGTCGAAGGCACCGACGGTGAGCGGCGCCAGCGGGCCGCTGCAGGCGTCGGCCGCCGGGTCATACAGTTCGAAGCGCAGCCCCAGCGGCGCACCGGCCAGGACCATCATGCGGGCGAGCTGGCCGCCGCCCAGGATGCCGACGGTCAGGCTCATTGGCGCGGATCGTCGTGGGCCATCACGTCTTCGGTCTGGCGTGCACGGAAGGCGTCGAGCGCCTGGCCGATCGCCGGCTGGTCGCTGGCCAGCATCGCGGCGGCGAACAGCGCCGCGTTAGACGCGCCGGCATTGCCGATGGCGAAGGTGGCGACCGGGATACCGGCCGGCATCTGCACGATCGACAGCAGCGAATCCATGCCGTTGAGGGCCTTGGACTGCACCGGCACGCCCAGCACCGGCACGGCGGTCTTGGCGGCGATCATGCCCGGCAGGTGGGCGGCCCCGCCGGCACCGGCGATGATCGCGCGCAGGCCACGCGGGCCCGCCTGCTCGGCGTAACTGAACAACACATCCGGCGTCCGATGCGCGGACACCACCTTCACTTCGAACGGAACACCCAGGGCTTCAAGCTTCTGGGCGGCGTGCTGCATGGTTTCCCAGTCGGAACGGGAACCCATGACGATGCCGACAAGCGGCGCGATCGGGTTGGGGGTCATTGGCCGTCACCTGCCTTAAAGACGTATTCTAGCCATCTTCCACGCAAGACGAAGAACCATGGATCGCAAGCTGCTCGACCTGCTGGTGTCGCCTGACACCCGCCAGCCCCTGTCCCTGCTGGATGGCAAGGGCCTGGAAGCCCTCAACAAGGCCATTTCCGCCGGCGCGGTGAACAAGGCCGATGGCAACCCGCTGGCGCAGCCGCTGCGCGAAGCGCTGGTCACCCGCGACCGCAAGCAGGTCTTCCGCGTCGACGACGGCATCCCGGTGCTGCTGGCCGAGGAAGCCATCCCGACCGCCCAGATCGCCGATTTCCCGACCGCATGAGCACGCTGCCGACGCCGGATGCGGCCGTTGTCGCCGCCGATGTCGCGCGTGCACTGGCCGAGGACCTGGGCAGCGGTGATGTCACCGCCGCCCTGCTGCCCGACCAGGCCGACAGCGCCTACCTGCTGTGCAAGCAGGACGGGGTGATCGCCGGCCGCCCCTGGTTCGACGCCACCCACCGCGCGCTCGACCCGGACGTACGCATCGAATGGCAGGTTTCCGACGGCGACGCGGTCACCGCAGGCACCGTGCTGGCCCTGCTGCACGGGCGCAGCCGCAGCCTGGTCAGCGCCGAACGCACCTCGCTCAACTTCCTGCAGACGCTGTCCGGTACGGCAACCACCACCGCCCGCTACGTGGCGGCGGTGGCCGGTACCGGCACGCGCATCCTTGACACCCGCAAGACCCTGCCCGGCCTGCGCCTGGCGCAGAAGTACGCGGTGCGCTGCGGCGGTGGCGAGAACCATCGTTTCGGCCTGTACGACACGGTGATGCTGAAGGAAAACCACATCCGCGCTGCCGGTTCACTGGCCGACGCCGTGGCGGGCGCACGCCGGCAGTGGCCTGCGCTGCCGCTGGTGGTCGAGGTCGAGGATCTGGCGCAGCTGCGCCAGGCGCTCGACGCTGGTTGCGAACGCATCCTGCTGGACGACTTCAGCCCCGACCTGCGCCGCGAGGCGGTACGCATCACGGCCGGCCGCATTCCGCTGGAAGTGTCCGGCAGCGTCGGCCTGGGTGGCCTGCGCTCGATCGCCGAGGATGGCGTCGACTGCATCTCCATCGGCGGCCTGACCAAGCACGTGCAGGCCATCGATCTGTCGTTGAAGCTCGGCCCACCGCCGGGCTGAGGCCTGGCTTGGGGTCCGATCCCTTTTTCATGGGAAAAGGGATCCGACCCCGTTCTCACACCCGGCGTTCACGACAGCGCTGCGACGCTGCGGGCATCCCCCACAGGAGCCGCGCATGCGCCGGATGCTCTTGCCTGCCTGTCTGCTGCTGGCCGCGGCCCCCCTGTCCGCAGCGGCGGCCGAAGCCTGCGATGTGCCACCGCGTTTCGGCCTGAGCCCATTGGCGGTGGCCATCCGCACTACTGCCTGCAATGAACACCGGCTCTGGTTCCGGCCCTTCATCGATCGCGATGGCCGCGCGGCGAGCCTGAGTGTCACCGAGGCCGAGAACGAACATCTCGCCGACAACGGGCTGATTGCCTGGCAGCGCGTGGCCGGCTACTGGCGCAACAGCGGCACGCTCAACGCGATGGGCAGCATCGCCGGCGCCAGCAGCTGTGTGGCACCACTGGGCACGCGCTACACCGACAGCGACTGCCGCACCTTCCTGATCGACAACCCGTGGTCGGCCGCGTTCATTTCCTGGGTGATGGTGCAGTCCGGCGTCCCCGGCTTCAACGCGTCGCCACGCCACATCGACTACATCCGTGCCGCGTACCAGGGCGGACCCTCGGGCGTGCCGTACCGGCTGGTCGATCCCGCGACCGCAAAGCCCGCACCGGGCGACCTGCTGTGCTTCCTGCGCGATCGCAGCACCACGCTCAGCTACAGTGGGCTGATGCAGGCACTGGGCAACGGTTCGGTGGGCCACTGGAAATCACATTGCGAAGTAGTGGTGGCCGCCAACCTGGGGGGCGACCAGACCCTGTACCTGGTGGGCGGCAACGTGATGAACACGGTGGCGATGCGACTGCTGCCGCTGGACCGCACCGGGTTGATCAAGCTGCCGCCGGCGCGCGAACGCAACAGCACCGGCATCGAGCCCAGCTGCACGCCGGGCCGCGAGGACGAATGCAGCTTCAACCGCCAGGACTGGGCAGCGCTGCTGCAGCTGACGGCGACCGCGCCATTGGTGATGCCTTCGCCCTCCGCCGCGCCGATGCAGACGGTGCCGGCGACGGCGCCGTCTACCGCGCCCGCATCACCGGCGTCCAGCGAACCGCAGCCACGGCGGTGAGTGCAGCGCTTGATCCAGCGCGCGTTCGCCGCCATCTTTGCGGGATCGACCTCTGACGGCTGACGCCATGCCCACCCTGCTGTTGTTGCTGATTGCCGGCGGAATCATCTATTTCTTCTGGAATGCGGCGCGTTCGGCCGCCGAGCGCGCGGTCGAGCTGGGCCGCAATGCCTGCCGCGCTGCCGACGTGCAGTGGCTGGATCAGGCGGTACATGCCACCGGCCTGCGACTGTCGCGTGGCGAGGACGGACGGCTCGGTTTCGAGCGCACCTTCAAGTTCGAGTATTCCTACGATGGCATCGATCGCCACGTGGGCCGCATGGTGCTGCGCGGCGACCAGCTGATCTCGTTCACCGGCCCCGGTGCCGCGCGGATCAGCCAGATCCGGCCGGATGTGGAGGATGCCGAGGATGTGTAAGAACTGAAGGTGTGCCGACCAACGGTCGGCACCCACACAATTCCGGCACCCACCGGTAAAACCTGCAAAGGAAGACGCCGCCCAGCGGGGCGGCGTCGGAATGGTTACTTGACCACGCGCAGGTTCGGGCGGCCCTTGGGCGGCGGACTGGCCGGTGGCGTATCGTCCGGCGGCGTGCCGTCCTCGTGCAGCAGTTCGTCACTGGTCGGCGCGGTCTCGCTGCCCGGAATGTCATCCGGCAGCGCCATGCCCTGCCCGGTCTCGCGGGCATAGACCGCCAGCACGGCGCTGATCGGTACCTGCACCGGGTAGCTGGTGCCGGAGAAGCGGGCCGAGAAGCTCACCATTTCGTTGTCGATCATCAGCCGCACGACGGCGCGTTCGGCGATGTTGAGCACGACCCGGCCATCCTTGACCGCCGAAGGCGGCACCTGCACGCCGGGGACGCCGGCGTCGACCAGGATGTGCGGGGTCAGCTGGTTGTCGTTGATCCATTCCACCAGCGCCCGCAGCAGGTACGGGCGGTGGCTGGTCATGTGGAAGAAGTCTTCGGTCATGCGTGAAGTGTACGCGCCCGGCGCCCCGCCGGGGCGGATCGCCTGCACGCCGGTCGGCGTGCAGACGGGTTACGCAAGGTCGGATCAGACCGGCAGATCGCGCAGCTTCTTTTCCTGGTCGGTCAGGCTGCGGACGAAACCCGGGTGACGGAAGATGCGGTTGCCATAGTCCTCGATCGCCTTGCCGTCCTTCGGCAGCGGCACGTCCAGCGACTGCAGGCGCCAGATGATCGGTGCCATTGCGCAGTCGGCCAGGCTCATTTCCGGATTGAGGAAGAACTTGCTGGCCTTGAACAGCGGCAGCGACGCGGTCAGCAGTTCCTTCAGGCGCTTGCGGCCGGCCTCGGCCTGGGTCTTGTTGCCCAGCTGGATGGCCTGCACCTGCGGTACCCAGTCGTGCTCGATGCGCAGCATGGCCAAGCGGATACGCGCACGCGAGAGCGGATCGACCGGCATCAGCGGAGGATGCGGGTAGCGTTCGTCCAAGTATTCGCTGACCACCGACGCGGCGTACAGCACCAGCTCGCGCTCGACCAGGGTCGGCACCGAGTGGTACGGATTGAGATCGATCAGGTCTTCAGGCGGGTTCTGCGGATCGACCGGGACAAAGTCGAAGGTGACCCCCTTGGCCGCCAGCACCAGGCGTACCCGGTGGCACAGTACGTCGTCGTTCGAGGAAAACAGCGTCAGTGTATTGCGCATGCGTACGCTCGCCGCCATCAAAGGCTCTCCCACGACAGGAGACCGCCTGCCGCATCGGCGCCGCCGGCACCGTGCCAGCGGTCGACTCCACCCCGAGTGTGCAACCGACCATCACAAAAGCCAATAGGCCCGGGCGATGGCCGGCGGCAGAATCAGTGGACGTCCTTCCAGTATTCCTTCTTCAGCAGGTACAGCAGGAAAGTCAGCAGGGCCAGGAACAGGATCACCCATACGCCCAGCTGCTGGCGCTTAAGCGCGGCCGGTTCACCGGCGTATTCGAGGAAGTTGGTGATGTCCCGAACGGCCTGATCGTACTGGCCGGCATCGACCGACCCGGGCGTTTCGATTTTCAGGCCGGTCACCGGCGGGTCCATGCCGGGCGCTTCCGCCTTGCCGTGCACCGCATGCTGCAGGCCCTGCATTTCCCACAGCGGGTTGGGCATGGAGGCATTGGCGAACAGCGCGTTGTTCCAGCCCAGCGGGCGGCTGCTGTCCAGATAGAACGACTTGAGATAGGTGTAGACCCAGTCACTGCCCCGCACGCGCGAGATCAGGCTGAGATCGGGCGGCATCTTGCCGAACCACTTCTCCGCGTTCTCCTTGGGCATCGCCACCGGGATCGGGTCGCCGATCGCCGAGCCGGTGAAGTTGAGGTTGTTCATCACATCTTCCTCGGTCAGGCCGAGGTCCTGCGCCATCCGCGAATAGCGCAGGTACTTCAATGCGTGGCAGCCGGAGCAGTAGTTCATGTACAGCTGCGCGCCGCGCTGCAGCGAGGCGCGGTCACCGAGGTCGTTGCCGGCCTGCAGCAGCGGGGTGCCGCCTTCGGCGGCGGAGGCCAGGAAACTGCCCAGCATCAGGGTGGCCGCCAGGGCCAGCCGGACCATCCAGCGCTCAGTCATGCGTGGTCACCCTCTCCGGTACCGGCTTGGTCCTGTCCAACCTTGTCCATAGCGGCATGGTGATGAAGAACGCGAAGTACAGGAAGGTCAACACCCGCCCGATGTAGGTCTCGTGCACATCGGTGCCCGGGCCGGAACCAATCACGCCCAGCCACACGAAGCACACCGCCAGCACGCCCAGCATCACCTTCGAGATCCAGCCGCGGTAGCGCACCGATTTCACCTTCGCCTTGTCCAGCCACGGCACCAGGAACAGGATCGCGATGGCCGAGAACATCACCAGCACGCCGCCCAGCTTGTTCGGCACCACGCGCAACATCGCGTAGTACGGCGTGTAGTACCAGACCGGCTTGATGTGTTCCGGGGTCACCAGGCGGTTGGCTTCGGTGAAGTTGTCGTGCTCCAGGAACAGGCCGCCGAAACCGGGGGCGAAGAAGATGATGAAGGCGGCGATGATCAGCAGGAAGCCGGCACCGACGCCATCCTTGAGCGTGTAGTACGGATGGAACGGAATGCCGTCGGCCGGGGCGTTCGGCGACCAGCGGTTGCCCTTGGGCCCCTTCTTGATCTCCACGCCATCGGGGTTGTTCGACCCCACCTCGTGCAGCGCGCCCAAGTGCAGCACCACCAGCAACAGCAGCACCAGCGGCAGTGCGATGACGTGCAGCGCGAAGAAGCGGTTGAGCGTGGCGTCACTGGGCAGGTAGTCGCCCATGATCCACTCGGTCAGGCCGTTGCCGATCACCGGTATCGCGCCGAACAGCGAAATGATCACCTTGGCGCCCCAGAACGACATCTGCCCCCACGGCAGCACGTAGCCCATGAAGGCTTCGGCCATCAGCACCAGGTAGATCAGCATGCCCAGGATCCACACCAGCTCGCGCGGCTTCTGGTAACTGCCGTACAGCAGGCCGCGGAACATGTGCAGGTAGACCACGATGAAGAACAGCGAGGCCCCGGTGGAGTGCATGTAGCGGATCAGCCAGCCCCACTCCACATCACGCATGATGTATTCGATGGAGCCGAACGCCTCGGCGGCGTTGGTCTTGTAGTGCATCGTCAGGAAGATGCCGGTGACGATCTGGTTGACCAGCACCAGCAGCGCCAGCGAACCGAAGTAGTACCAGATGTTGAAGTTCTTCGGCGCGTAGTACTCGGTGACATGCTTGCGATAGACCGGCATCAGGCCCGGCGCGCGGGCATTGACCCAGTCGGCCACGCCGCTGGCGGTACGAGCGAGGATATTGGCCATCAGGCTGCCCCCTGCGGATCGACACCGATGATGATGGTGTTGTCGTCCTGGTAATGGTGCGCGGGCACCTTCAGGTTGATCGGCGCCGGCACGTCCTTGAAGACGCGGCCGGACATGTCGAAGCGCGACTTGTGGCAGGGGCAGAAGTAGCCGCCCTTCCACTGCGGGTCATAGGGTTCAGGCCGGATCTCGGCGACCATTTCCGGCGAACAGCCCAGGTGCGTGCACAGGCCGACCAGCACGGAAATGTCCGGCTTGATCGAGCGCAGCTCGGGGTTCTGCTTCAGCACGTAGTCCGGCTGCTGGTCCTTCTCGCCGGACTCGGGGTCCTTGAGGCGGCCATCGAGCCCGTGCAGTGCATCGAGGATCGCCTTGGACCGCTTGACGATCCAGATCGGCTGGCCACGCCATTCCACGATCAGGCGTTGGCCTTCCTGCAGGGCGCTGATGTCGGCCACCACCGGTGCGCCGGCAAGCTTGGCACGGGCACTGGGGTTCCAGGATTTGATGAAAGGAACAGCGGTGAATCCGACGCCGACGGCGCCCACCACGGCTGTGGTGGCAGAAAGAAAACGCCGACGTCCGGTGTTGACTGGATCGTGTACCCCATCGTTGGCCATCCGGCACTCCGATATTGATTAGGTAGCTTTAAGGCTGCCAGCGGATCCGGTGGGGGCCAGAGCCGCATTGAATCATGGGCGAGTGTAGCGGAACCGTCGAGCGCCACACAACGCATTGCAACAACATTGATTACGGGGCTGCCAGCCAGTGGCCGGTCGGTACCGGCCATTGCCCAAGGTTGCCGGCCAGCGGCCGGCACTACTGGTGCGTCAATGCGGTGCGGTAACGCTCGGCCAGCTGCCCGACCCGGCGCACGTAGTACTGGGTCTCGCTGTAGGGCGGCACGCCACCGTGGCGGTCAACCGCGCCTTCGCCCGCGTTGTAGCCAGCCGCGGCCAGGGTCAGGTCGCCATTGAAACGCTTCAACAACCACGCAAGATACTGCACGCCACCGCGGATGTTCTGCCCGGCATCGTAGGAATCGCTGACTCCGAAACGGGCCGCGGTTGGCGGCATCAGCTGCATCAGGCCCTGCGCGCCGGCGCGGCTGAGCGCGGTCGGGTTGTAGGCCGACTCGGCGTGGATGATGGCGCGCACCACGGCTTCGTCGACGCCGAACTCGCGCGCGGCCGAGCTGATCTCGGTCTGGAACGCGGTGGTGTTCAACCGCACCGAACCGAAGTCCACGCGCGGGTTGACGCCACAGGCATAGCAGCGCTCCATGAAACTGTAGCGGATGGTGCGCACCGGGCCGAGGTTGGCGACCTGGGTCGGGCGCGCACTGGTGTAGTGGCGCACGCCGTCCTTCATGAAGGAATAGACCTGGCCGCTGACCATGCGCCCGCTGCGCGAGGCGACCGGGGGCGCGGGCACGGCGGCTGGCGCAGCCGCCGGTGCCGCAGCGCTGGCCGCCACCGCCACCGGGTTGCGCTCGATGCTGGCCACGGTGGTCGGCGCCGGCTTCGGCGCGGCCACCACCGGGCGCGGTGCCGGGCGGAGGTCGCGGCTGTAGCTGATGGCGCTGCAGCGGGCCCCGGCCAGGCGCTTGCTGACATAGCTGGTGACCCCGTCGGCGCCCTGGCACTTGAACAGGGTGCCCGCGCTGGCCGGCGCAGCGGTCAGCGCAGCGATGATGATCGCCGTTGTCCCCAGTATCCCCTTCATGCCGGCGAGTGTCCCAGCTTCGCCGGGGCTTGCCAAGCGACGCGGCTCAGCCTGTGACCGGCGGCACAGCCAGCACCTGCCCCAATCCGGCCAGGCGCTGTGCCAGTTCATCGCGCAGCCCCGGCGGCGTGGTCCACACCGCCACCGGCACCCGGTCCAGGCTGAGGATCTGCGCCAGCATCATGCCGCGGCTCTCGGCGCCCATGCGCAGCAGGCAATGGTCGGGCCCATCGTGCTCCAGCACACCACACCAGGGCGGGATGCGGCCTTCCAGCTCGGCGCGGCTGCCGGCCAGGCGGACGATGGCCTGCAGGGCGAACGGGGCCTGGCTGACCGCCTGCCGCACCATCACATCCGGCGGTGCGGGCGTACGGCGGTGCATGCCTGGCTCGGCGCATTCGCGCACCGCGCCCATCCGGTCCACGCGCAGGGTGCGCCAGTCCTGCCGGCCCAGGTCCCAAGCCAGCAGGTACCAGCGCCGCCCGTAGTTGACCAGGTGCTGCGCCTCGACCTCGCGCTGGGTCACCGCTTCCTGGGCACTGCGGTATTCGAAGGCCAGCCGTGACGCCTGCCGGCAGTGCTGGGCCAGCTGCCCGAGCAGGCGTGCGTCGGTGGACGGAAGGTCGGACAGGGTGGCGGTGGCGGCATGCACCTCGCCGGCCTGCTGGCGGCGACGGGTCGGCACCAGCGGATCGAGCTTGGACAACAGGCCGCGCGCGGTGTCGTCGATGCCGGCGACGGTCGCCGAGGCCGCGCGCAGGGCGATGGCCAGGGTAGTCGCCTCCTCCTCGTCCAGCAGCATCGGCAGCACCGGCGCCCCTGCCCCCAGCTGGTAGCCGCCGCCAACCCCGGACGAGGCCCGGACCGGATAACCCAGCTCGCGCAGGCGCTCGACGTCACGGCGGATGCTGCGCCGGTCCACGCCCATGCGCTCGGCGAGCTCGGCCCCGGACCACTGGCGGCGGGCCTGCAGCAGGGCGATCAGGCGAAGCAGTCGATGGGCGGTATGGCGCATGAAGGATCGAGGACAGAAGTCGTCCGCAATAGTGCCCCAGGATGGCCTCCAGTTCACCACCCACCGCAAGGAGCAATGCCATGAATTCACGCCAGATCACCCTGTACCACGCCGCCCGTTCCCGCTCGAGCGGCGCCGTGGCCCTGCTCGAAGCACTGGGTGCCGACTACCGCATGCAGGTGCTGGACCTGAAGGCGGGCGCCAACCTGGCCCCGGCCTACCTGGCCATCAACCCGATGGGCAAGGTGCCGGCGATCGTCCACAACGGTGCGCTGGTGACCGAGCAGGTGGCGATCTATCTGTACCTGGCCGACCTGTATCCAGAGGCCGGCCTGGCACCGCCGATCGGCGACGCCCTGCGCGGGCCCTACCTGCGCTGGATGGCCTTCTATGGCGCCTGTTTCGAGCCGGCGATGATCGACAAGGCGATGCACCGCGAGCCGCCGCCGCGCCTGATGTCGCCGTATAACGACGCCGAGACCGTGCTGCAGGTGATCGAGGCCCAGCTGGCGCAGGGCCCCTACCTGCTCGGCGAAACGATGAGCGCCGCCGACGTGCTGTGGGGCAATGCGCTGGCCTGGACCACGGCCTTCGGCCTGGTGCAGCCCGCGCCGGCCACGGCCGATTACATCGCACGGATGAGCGCGATGACCGCCTTCGACCGTTCGCGGCAGATCGATGCGGAGCTGGCGGCGTAAGCAGCGGCCCCTTGTAGAGCCGAGCCCACGCTCGGCTGCTCCTCCGCCTTGCAAAGGCAGCCGAGCACGGGCTCGGCTCTACGGTGATGGCCACGCTGGGCATGGGCTCGGTTGCACGGGCGCGGCGGCTGGCGCGGGATGCGGGTAGAATTGCCCGCTTTCCCGCCACCCGAATGGATTAAGCGCCATGACCGGGACGCCAGACGTCTTTCCGCCCACCACACCGGGCGGTACCCCGCTCGTTGCCCTGCCCGCTGGTCCGCGCAAGCCCGACCAGGTGAAAGGCAAGCTGTACATCAAGACCCACGGTTGCCAGATGAACGAGTACGACTCGGCCAAGATGGCCGACGTGCTTGCCGCCAGCGATGGCCTGGAACTGACCGACAGCCCGGACGACGCCGACGTCATCCTGGTCAACACCTGCTCCATCCGCGAGAAGGCGCAGGAGAAGGTGTTCAGCCAGCTGGGCGTGTGGAAGGGCCTGAAGAAGAAGGGCCGCGAAGTCATCATTGGCGTCGGCGGCTGCGTCGCCTCGCAGGAAGGCGAAGCGATCATCAAGCGCGCGCCGTTCGTCGACCTGGTGTTCGGCCCGCAGACCCTGCACCGGCTGCCGGAGCTGATCCGCGCACGCCGCGAACAGAAGCGCCCGCAGGTCGACATCAGCTTCCCCGAGATCGAGAAATTCGATCGCCTGCCCGAGCCGCGCGCCGAAGGTCCCTCGGCATTCGTGTCGATCATGGAAGGCTGTTCCAAGTACTGTTCGTTCTGCGTGGTGCCCTACACCCGCGGCACCGAAGTCAGCCGCCCGTTCGAGGATGTGGTGGTGGAGGTGGCGCAGCTGGCCGCACAGGGCGTGCGCGAGATCAACCTGCTCGGGCAGAACGTCAACGCGTATCGCGGGCCCTATGGTGACGGTGAGTTCGCCGACCTCGGCCTGCTGATCCGCACCATCGCCGAGATCGATGGCGTCGGCCGCATCCGCTTCACCACCTCGCATCCGCTGGAGTTCAGCGATTCGCTGATCGATGCGTTCCGTGACGTGCCACAGCTGGCCAACTTCCTGCACCTGCCGGTACAGGCTGGCAGCGACCGCGTGCTGTCAGCGATGAAGCGCGGCTACACCGCGCTGGAATTCAAGTCGAAGATCCGCAAGCTGCGTGCGGTGCGCCCGGACATCTCGATCAGCTCGGACTTCATCGTCGGCTTCCCCGGCGAGACCGATGCCGACTTCGAGAAGACCATGAAGCTGATCGAGGACATCGGCTTCGACCACAGCTTCTCCTTCATCTATTCGCGGCGCCCGGGCACGCCAGCCGCGGACCTGGAGGACACGATCAGCGATGCCGAAAAGCACGCGCGCCTGTCGCGCCTGCAGGAGCGCATCAATGCGCATGCCGCTGGCATTTCCGAGAAGATGGTCGGCACCGTGCAGACCGTGCTGGTGGAAGGGCCCTCGCGCAAGAACCCGAACGAGCTGACCGGCAAGACCGAGAACATGCGTTCGGTGAACTTCCCGGCGCCGGCGCGATTGATCGGCCAGTTCGTGGATGTGGTGATCACCGAAGCGCTGACCAATTCGCTGCGCGCGCGGGTGGTGGCGGAATGAATCTTCGGGTCGGAGCCCCTGCGGGGATCCGACCCCCTGCCTTCAATCCAGGCGCTTGCGGAAACGCAGGATGGCCAGGGTCATCATCACCACGATGAAGGCCAGCAGCGCCAGCGCGTCGTGCCACAGCTCCCACAATGAGGCGCCGCGCAGCATGATGCCGCGCACCAGGCGCAGGAAGTGGGTCAGCGGCAGCACCTCGGCCAGCCACTGCACCGGCCGCGGCATGCCGGCGAACGGGAACATGAAGCCCGACAGCAGGATCGACGGCAGGAACAGGAACAGGGTCATCTGCATCGCCTGGAACTGCGAGCGCGCACGCGTGGAGATCAGCAGGCCCAGCGCCAGGTTGGCCAGCACCAGCAGCACCGCGGCCAGATAGATGTCCAGCAGGCTGCCGCGAATGGGTACCTGGAACAGCCAGGTGCCCAGCACCAGCACCAGCGTGGTCTGCAGCAGGCCGATGGCCGCATAGGGCAGCACCTTGCCGACCATCAGCTCGCTGCGCGACACCGGCGTGGCGATCAGCAGTTCCATGTTGCCGCGCTCGCGTTCGCGCACCACCGCTACCGCCGTGAACATCACCAGGGTCATGGTCAGGATCACCCCGATCAGGCCCGGTACGATGTTCACCGCCGAGCGCCGCTGCGGGTTGTAGAAGCTGGTCACGCTGACCGGACCACTGGCGATGCTGCCTTCGCGCAGGGGACGGGTGTTGCTGGTCGGGCGCGTGTCCAGCGGCACCTGCGCCAGCTGGATCGCCGCGCTCTGCACCACGGTGTCGCTGCCATCGACCAGCACCTGCACCGCCTCGCGTCCATCGAAGCGGCGACGCTCGAAGTCGGCCGGCACCACGATGCCGACACTGATCTCGCCACGGCGCAGCGCCTGCATCAGCTGGGCAGGCGTGTAGGCTTCGCTGCGCGGCGTGATCACGCCGGTGGCCACCATGTCCTGCACCAGCGCGCGCGAAGCGGCGCTGTTGGCCTGATCGGCGACACCCGCATCGAGATGACGCAGGTTGAGGTTGATCGCATAGCCGAACAGCAACAGCTGCATCACCGGAATGCCAACGATCATCGCCAGCGTGATGCGGTCGCGGCGCAGCTGCCGCAGCTCCTTGAGCATGATCGCCCACAGCCGGCGCAGGTTCATGCCGCCGGCTCCCGGCCGCGGCCACGGGTGGCGGCCACGAACACATCTTCCAGGTTCGGCGCCACTGTCTCGATGCGGGCCTGCGGGTCAGCGTTGGCAAGTGCACGGGCCAGCACTGCGACGTCCGCTGCGCCCTCATTGCACAGCACGCGCAGCTGGGTGCCGATCTGCGCCACGCTCAGCACACCGGGCAGCTCAGACAGTGCGCGGCTGGCCTGCCGCGGCTGCGACGACGTGACCTGCAACGTGCGGCCGTCCAGCCGTGCGCACAGCTCAGACGGCGTGCCATCGGCAACCAGTGCACCACGGTCCAGGATTGCCAGCCGGTGGCAGCGCTCGGCCTCGTCCATGTAGTGGGTCGACACCAGCACGGTGGTACCGGCGTCGGCAAGTTCAAACAGGGCTTCCCAGAAATCACGGCGCGATTCCGGATCGACCGCGCTGGTCGGCTCGTCCAGGAACAGCAGCTCGGGCGCGTGCACGACGGCGCCGGCCAGGGCGAGGCGCTGCTTCTGGCCACCGCTGAGGGTTCCGGCCAGCTGCGGCTGCCGGTCCAGCAGACGGTACTGCTGCAGCAGCTCGTCGACCCGCTGCCGGGCCTGCGCGCGTGGCAGATCCTGGATGGCGGCGAGGAATTCCAGGTTCTCGCGCACCGACAGGTCCTCATACAACGAGAAGCGCTGGGTCATGTAGCCGATGCGCCGGCGCAGTGCTTCGGCCTGCTCGGGAACCTGCAGCCCCAGCACCTCGATCTGCCCAGCGCTCGGTTCCAGCAGGCCGCACAGCATGCGGATGGTGGTCGACTTTCCGGATCCATTCGGCCCCAGGAAGCCGTACACCTGCCCGCGCGGCACAGTCAGGTCGACATTGTCCACGGCCAGAAGATCGCCGAAGCGGCGGGTCAAGCCCTGCGCATGCACCGCGATGTCGTCGCCGGTGTTCAGAAGCGCACCTGCACCGGCAGTCCGGCCGGAAGCTTCTGCATGTCGGTGGCCGTGTCCACTTCGATCTCGGCCAGATAGCTCTGGCGCTCGACGTCATCACCGGTCAGTGCGTAGTACGGGGTGAACGAGGGCTCGCTGCGGATTGAGCGCACGTGCCCCTTCAGCACGGTGCTGCCGCCTTCCAGCTGTACCTGCGCGGCCTGCCCGACCTTGACCTGCAGGCGCAGCGGCTGCGGCAGGTAGACGCGTGCATAGGGGCGCTCGCCAACCAGCATCACCGCCAGCGGCGCCCCGATCGGTGCCTGGTCTCCCTGCCGGTAGGGCAAGGCATCGACCACGCCATCGCGGGGTGCGCGCAGCTGCAGCTTCTGCAGGTTGACGCCCTGCACCACCTGCTGCGCCTGTGCGGCGTCGGCGGCCGCCTGGCCCTGGGTGATGTCCTGCGCGCGACTGCCGTGCACCCGCTCCAGCCAAACCTGCTCGGCGGCCCGCACGCTGGCCTCGGCATTGCCGGCAGCCGCCCGTGCACGGTCCAGCTCGGCGGCGGCGATCAGGCGCTGGCGTGCCAGCGGTTGCACCCGACGGTAGTAGGCCGTGGCTTCAGCAGACTGCGCGCGCAACGCGGCCAGCTGCGCCTGGGCCTGCGCGATCTGTTCCTGGCGCGGACCGATCTTCAGTTCTTCCAGCTGGGCCTGCGCGCGCACCGTGTCGGCCTGCGCCGCGGCGAACTGCGCGTCGCCGCGGGCGGGGTCGAGCTGCATCAGCACTGCTCCGGCCTTGACCTGCTGGCCCTCGCGCACCTCCACCGTGGCGATCACTTCGGCCGCCGGCGCCGGCACCGTGATCCGGTCCCACTCCAGCGTGCCGAGCGCTGCAGGCGGCGCCTGCCCACACCCTGCCAGCAGGCCGATACCCACCAATCCGATTCCACGCATCCCGTTGCCGATGCCCATGCCATCCCCTCCTGCGACGGCGCCACGGTGCCATCCGCCCCGTGCACCCTCAATGATTCCGATCAGCCCTGACGGTTTTTTCACCATGCGTTGGCGAGCCTTTGGCTGCAAGGCTCCGCGCCACCTATCCACAGGTTGATTCGGCATCATTCCACAACCGGTGTGGAAAACCGGCAACACGGGATCCTGTTGCTCGCCTGGCAGCGGAACCTGCGCTGCGATCACGAAGAACGCCGGCGTGCCTTGGAAGTTCTCGGCCACGCGCTGCGACGTGCCCTCCCTCCCGGTCCGCCCGTCCTGCGGGTGCCGGCACGCCCGGGTCCGTGACGATTTTTTCACCACCCCCTCATGACGCTTGTGGCACAAGCACTGTAGAGGTCTATCCACAGGTTTCCGCAGCCCCCGTCCACACCGGGTGTGGAAAAGCATGTATCGACCCCGTGCTGGCCGCGCGCCCGCTGTGCGCGCTACCCTTGTCCTCCCTGAATACACTGCGGTGGAAGGCTTCCGCCCCACCCAAGGCAATGAAAAGCATCGAACATCGAGACTTCACCCTGTCGCCGGAAGACACCGAGCGGCTGGCCAACCTGTGCGGCCCCTTCGATGGGCACCTGCGCCAGATCGAGCTGAAGCTCGGCGTGGAGATCGCCAACCGCGCTTTCGTGTTCCGCATCAGCGGGCCCAACGAAGCCATCGTCGAGGCGCAGAAGCTGGTTGAAGCGCTGTACGCCGAAGCCGGCGAAACCACCTTCGACAACCACGCCATCCACCTGCGCCTGGCGCAGGCCAACGTCGAGCAGATCGCCGAACGCTCCTACGAAGCGCAGGAGGTGGCGATCAAGGTCAAGCGCGGCACGGTGCGCGGCCGCGGTGCCAACCAGGGCCGCTACCTGCACCAGATCGCCACGCATGACATCAACTTCGGCATCGGCCCGGCCGGCACCGGCAAGACCTTCCTGGCCGTGGCCAGCGCGGTCGAAGCGCTGAACGAATCACGGGTGCAGCGCCTGATCCTGGTGCGCCCGGCGGTGGAGGCCGGCGAGAAGCTGGGCTTCCTGCCCGGTGACCTGAGCCAGAAGGTCGACCCCTACCTGCGACCGCTGTACGACGCCCTCTACGAGATGATGGGCGTGGAGAAGGTGGTCAAGCTGCTGGAAAAGAACGTCATCGAAATCGCGCCGCTGGCCTACATGCGTGGCCGCACGCTCAACGATGCCTTCGTGATCCTGGACGAAGCACAGAACACCACCATCGAGCAGATGAAGATGTTCCTGACCCGCCTCGGCTACGGTTCCACCGCCGTGGTCACCGGCGACCTGACCCAGACCGATCTCCCCAAGCACGTGAAGTCCGGCCTGCGCGATGCCATCGACGTGCTGCGCGAGGTCGAGGGCGTCAGCTTCACCTTCTTCGAGTCGCGCGACGTGGTCCGCCACCCGCTGGTGGCGCGCATCGTCAGCGCCTACGATCGCCGTGACCTGCATCAGATCCAACCTGGAGCAACTCCATGACCCGTGGTCCCGTGCGACTGGACGTCGCCGTCAGTTATGCCCTGCCGCGCACCGGCCTGCCGGCGGCGGTCAGCTTCCGCAAGTGGGTGGCTGCTGCGCTGAAAGGCCGCATCCGCGAAGCCGACCTGGCCATCCGCGTGGTCGATGCCAAGGAAGGGCAGTCACTGAACCGCCATTATCGCGGCAAGGATTACGCGACCAACGTGCTCAGCTTCCCGGCCGAAGTGCCCGAAGGGCTGCCCAAGGGCGTGAAGTTTCCGCTGCTGGGCGACCTGGTGATCTGCGCACCGGTGGTGGCCCGCGAGGCCGATGAACAGGGCAAGGCGCTCAACGCCCACTACGCACACCTGACCGTGCACGGCGTGCTGCACCTGCTCGGCTGGGACCACGAGGACGACAAGGAAGCCGACGCCATGGAACAGCTGGAGCGCGAGATCCTGGCCGAGCTCGGCATCGCCGACCCCTACGCCGGCGAGCGCTGAGGCCCACGCACACCGGGATCTTCACGGAGGACGCGCCCATCGCGCTGCTGCCCGCACTCATCGCCGCTCTTCTGCAGGTGACCACTGCCCCGGGCATCGACCCCGGCCGGGAACGACCGTCGCCGTTCCCGGCCAGCGACAGCGCCGCCGACATTGCCGCCAAGGTCGCCGAGGTGCAGGCGTTCTTTGACGTCAGCCAACAGACGGCCCGCCAGGCGGTCGCCGAGGCGCAGCAGCACGCATTGATGGAACGTTTGAAAGCGCGCCACGCGGCACGCCTCGCCGGAATCTGGGTGGACAACGCGGCAGGTTGGAACGTCGTCGTTCGACTGACTGGCCCAGCACCCGCGGCCGATGAGACACATCCAGGGGCGGATGGCCCACAACGCGTGCGCTACATCACCGGCGCCGCGATGACCGAAGCGGAGATGCAGCGCCGCCTGCACGCACAGCGGGACTGGCTGCTGGCCCAGCTGCCCGACCTGTTCGGCTATATCCTGGATGTCACGACCGGGGAACTGGAGGTTGAGCTGCGGGATACCCCGGCCAACCGCGCGACGGCGGCGGCCGTGCGCGACCACTTGCAAGTGCAACTGGGCTACCCGGTCAGGCTGCGCTGGTACCCAGCGACCACGCGCAGGCATCCGCCCTGATTGCCTTGGGGCGCTCGCGATGGCTGGCCGGGACCGGTACGATCACCGGCCTGCCTCCCGTTGCGGATCCCGTGCCCGTGCTGCGTATTGCCCTGCCCCTGCTGCTCGCAGTGTCCGCCCCGGCCGCTGCCCTGGACCTGCCGGCCCTGATTGAATGCCGCCAGGGCGTGGCCGAGCAGGCCGCGCTGGCGCCCCTGCTGGCTGATCCGCTGAAAGCCGTCGCCCACGGCCTGCAGCCGCTGCCGCAGGGCAACCAGTTCATGAGCGAGTACCGGCTGGCCCAGCCGATCAGCGTGTTCGGCGCCCGCACCGAACGGGTCGCCGTGGCCGGGTCCAGCGTCATGGCGATCCTCGACCAGGCCGATCCGCGGCCGCTGGCCAGGCAGCTGGGGCTGGAGACCGGCTACGATCAGGACGGCAAGTTCATGGCCGGCCGCGAGCTGGTCAGCCGCGACGTGACCGATCCGAAGACCGGCGAGGCCCGGATCGAGTCGATCATCCTCAGCGTCTCCACCGTGGCCTCCCATCCCGGCAAAACCCTGGCCGGCTGCACCTACAGCCTGGACCTGCCCGAGGAAGAAGCCCCCGCCCGGCCTGAACTGGCCCCGCCGCCGATCACCGGACCGGGCAGCGACGGTCACTGACAGGCCGCCACATCCTGCTAGACTTGGGCCAACGCCCGGCTTGCCGGGTGCCCTTTTTCCAGAGATGTCAGAAGACGACAGTAGTAGCTCCGCACAGGAGCCCAGTGAAAAGAAGCGCGGCTGGCTTGAACGCCTGACCTCCGCCTTCTCCGGCGAACCCCATACCCGCGACGAGCTGGTCGCTGTCCTGCACACCGCGCAGGAAGAGGGCCTGATCGCCGCCGATACCCTGAAGATGATGGAAGGCGCCATTTCGGTGGCCGAGTTGACCGTGGGCGACGTGATGATCTCGCGCTCGCAGATGGTTTCGCTGCCGGTCGAAGCGCCCTTCCTGGAACTGATGAAGCAGGTGGTCGAATCCGGCCATTCGCGCTTCCCGGTGCACGGCGAGAACAAGGACGACATCCTTGGCATCCTGCTGGCCAAGGACCTGCTGCGCGGCGTGGTCGCCGACAACGGCCCGGCCAACGTGCGCGAGCTGCTGCGCCCGGCAGTGCTGATCCCGGAGGCGAAGAAGCTCAACGTGCTGCTGAAGGAATTCCGCCTGTCACGCAACCACATGGCCATCGTGGTCGACGAGTACGGCGGTGTCGCCGGCCTGGTCACCATCGAGGACGTGCTGGAACAGATCGTCGGCGAGATCGACGACGAGCATGACGAGGCCGAGGATCCGTCGGCGCAGATCGCCATCCAGTCCGACGGCCAGTACGTGGTCGACGCGCTGACCCCGATCGGCGACTTCAACGAACGCTTCGGCGCTACCTTCTCCGACGAGGACTACGACACCATCGGTGGCCTGGTCACCGAGGCCGTGGGCCACCTGCCGGAAGTCGGTGACGAGCTGGCGCTGGACCGCTTCATGTTCCGCGTGGCCCGCGCCGATGCGCGCCGGGTCCAGGCCTTCCACGTGACCGTGCTGCCGCCGGACGCGCAGGACGACGCTTGAAGCGCGGCGCCCTCCTGGCACTGCGCCTGAGGCTGTGGCTGGCACTGTGCGTGCTGGCCACGGCCCTGCCGCTGGCCGCCTTCGCGCAGCCGGCGGCACCCGAACCTGCTGCACCCGCCACCAGCGCCGAGGCTCCCGCCCCGCGCATCGGGGTGGTGACCATGCAGCCGGGCACCGTGTTCTTCGAGCGCTTCGGCCATGACGCCATCGTCGTGATCGATCCGCTCAGTGGCGAAGCGACCTCGTACAACTTCGGCTACTTCGATCCGTCCGAGGACGACTTCATCAGCCGCTTCGTGCGCGGCGACATGATGTATTACCTGGTGGCGCTGCCGCTGCAGCAGGACCTGTCGTACTACGACGAGACCGGCCGCGGCGCCAGCGTGCAGTGGCTGGACCTGCGCCCGGAGCAGGCACGTGCACTGGCCGCCGACCTAGCCGAGCGCGCCAAGCCGGAAAACGCGCGCTACCACTACGACTACTACACCGCCAACTGCGCCACGATGGTACGCGACACGGTGGACAAGGCGCTGGATGGCGGCCTGCAGTCGCAGCTGTCGGGGCGCTCGCGCGGCAATACCTACCGCAGTGAATCGGTGCGCCTGGCCTCGCCGGCACCATGGATGTGGCTGGGCTTCGATGTCGGCCTCGGTCCGTTCGCCGACCAGCCGCTGTCGCGATGGCAGGAAGCCTTCGTGCCGATGCGCCTGGCCGACGCGCTGCGCCAGGCGCGCAACAGCGACGGCCGGCCGCTGGTGCAGTCCGAACAGGAACTGCTGCCGCACCGCATCGACCCGGAGCCGAAGGAGTTCGCGCGCCGCTGGTGGCCGTGGCTGCTGTGTGGCCTGGTGATCGCCGCCGGCATACTGGCGCTGCGCAGCCGGCCGCGCCTGCTGGCCGGGCTGGCCCTGCCGTTCTGGCTGCTGTGTGCCATCGCCGGCAGCCTGCTGGTGTTCCTGTGGGGCTTCAGCACCCACTACGCCGCCTGGGCCAACCGCAACCTGCTGCTGCTTTCGCCACTGGCCGTGCTGCTGCTGCCAGGCGCGATCGCGCTGCTGCGCCGGCGCGCGCCGGGCCGCATGTTCAGGGTCGTGCTGTGGCTGCTGGCGGTGCAGGCCGTGGCGGCGCTGGTGCTGCACTGGCTGAGCCTGCAGGCGCAGTACAACGTGCAGTGGATCGTGCTGCTGCTGCCCGTCCACGCCGCGCTGGCGTGGGTACTGGGGCGCCGTCCTCACTTGTCCGAAACACGGCACTGACGCACGATGGCGGGCATGTCATTGCCCGCCTCCGCTTCCGCCCCTGCCTCGGCCAACCCCGCCTGCGTCATCAACTGCGTCCACTACGATGACGACGGCAAACGCCACGACATCAGCCTGGATGCCATCAGCGATGTCATTGCCAGTGGCAACGGCTTCGTCTGGGTCGGCCTGTACGACCCCAACGACGATGTGCTGCTGAAACTGCAGGAAGAGTTCTGCCTGCACGACCTGGCCATCGAGGACGCGCGCAATGCGCACCAGCGGCCCAAGGTCGAGACCTACGGCAATTCGCTGTTCGTGGTGGTGACCACCGCGCAGATGGTGGACGAGCGCATCCAGTACGGCGAAACCCACGCCTTCCTCGGCCCGCGTTTCCTGGTGACGGTGCGCCACGGCGCCTCGCTGTCCTACGCTCCGGTGCGTGCACGGGTCGAGCGTGAACCGCAGCTGCTGAAGATGGGCCCGTCGTACTGCCTGTACGCGGTGACCGACTTCGTGGTCGACAACTACCTGCCCATCGTGCACCGCTTCCGCGACACCCTGGACCTGCTGGAAAAGGACATCTTTGCCGACAGCTACAAGCGCAGCACGGTGGTACGGCTTTACGAGCTCAAGCGCGAACTGAACAAGATGCGGATGGCGGTGGCACCGCTGCAGGATGTGCTGGCGCAGCTGCGCCGCTACCAGGGCGACCTGATTCCCGATGAAGTGAAGCTCTACGTGCGCGACGTGCATGACCATGCGGTACGCATCAGCGATGTGATCGACACCCTGCGCGAGATGCTGGGCACCGCGCTGAGCGTGAACCTGTCGCTGGTGACGCTGGCGCAGGGCGAGACGGTCAAGCGCCTGGGTGCATGGGCCGCACTGCTGGCAGCGCCGACGCTGATCACCAGCTGGTATGGCATGAACTTCAGCCACATGCCCGAGCTGAGCCAGCCGTGGTCGTATCCGCTGATGATTGTCGGCGTGGGCGGTGTGTGCGTAGGCCTGTACCGGTTGTTCAAGCGCGCGAAGTGGTTGTAGCGCGTATCGACCAACGGTCGATACCCACCATGCACGGGGGTGTCGATACCCAGCAATCCGGTAGGCCGCGACCGTTGGTCGTGGCACATGCCCCGCTTCTGGTAGTGCCGGCCGCTGGCCGGCAACCAGGGCAATGCCGGCCAGTGGCCGGCACTACCGTTCGGCATCAAGCCACGTAGACGGTCTTGATGTTCATGAACTCGTGGATGCCGTGGTCGGCCAGCTCCCGGCCGAAGCCGGACTGCTTGCTGCCACCGAACGGCAGCCGAGCGTCGCTCTTGACGATGGCGTTGACGAACGCGGCGCCGCATTCCATGCGCTGCGCGAAGGCTTCGCCGCGCACCGGGTCGCGCGTCCACACGCTGCCGCCCAGGCCGAAGCGGGTGTCGTTGGCCACGCGCAGCGCCTCGGCCTCATCCTTGACCCGGATCACCGCAGCCACCGGCCCGAACAGCTCCTCGTCGTAGGCAGGCATGCCTGGGCCGACCTGATCGAGCACGGTCGCCGGATAGCCCGCATGGGTGCCGGCAATGGGCTCGCCGCCGACCAGAACGCGCGCGCCCTTGGCGACGCTGGCCTGCACCTGCTTGTGCAGTTCGTCGCGCAGATCGGCACGGGCCATCGGCGCCAGCGTGGTGCCACGCTCACTGGGATCGCCATACTGGCGCTGGCCCGCGGCTTCAACGAAGCGTCGGGTGAAGTCATCGGCCACCGCATCGACCACGATGAAGCGCTTGGCCGCAATGCAGGTCTGCCCGCTGTTGTCGAAACGCGACTTCACCGCCGCCGCCACGGCCTTGTCGAGGTCGGCATCGTCGAGTACCACGAAGGCATCGCTGCCACCCAGCTCCATCACCGACTTCTTCAGCTGGCTGCCGGCATTGGAGGCGATCGAGCGCCCTGCCCGTTCGCTGCCGGTCAGCGTCACCGCCTTCACCCGTGCGTCGCGCAGCACCTCGGCAGCCTGGTCGTTGTCGATGTGCAGCACGTCGAACACGCCATCAGGCAGGCCTCCGTCACGACACACCGCCAGGATCAGGTCGGCGCACTGCGGCACGTTGCTGGCGTGCTTGAGCAGGGCCACGTTGCCGGCCATGAACGCCGGTGCCAGGAAACGGAACACCTGCCAGACCGGGAAATTCCATGGCATCACCGCGAACACGCAGCCGATCGGCTCGTAACGCACGTAGCTGCGCTGGGCTTCGGTGTCGATCAGCTGCGGCTTGAGATAGTCGGCTGCGTGGTCGGCGTAGTACTCGCAGGCGGCAGCGCACTTGTCGACCTCGGCCAGCGCCTCGGCCTTGAGCTTGCCCATCTCATGGGTCATCGCCTGCTGCAGGTCGTCGCGACGCGTGCGCAGCTGCGCGGCGATCTGGCGAAGGACGGCACCGCGATCCTGCAGCGAGCGATCGGCCCAGCCGGGGAAGGCATCGGCGGCAGCCTGCAGGCGCTGCTCGATGTCAGCAGCGCCCATCAGTTCATGGCGGTAGGTCACCTGGCCGGTGGCCGGGTCGATGATCTCGACGGTCATGGGGGATCTCCATCTGGAAGACCCCCATTGTGCGCCGCTGTCCGTGAGCCGGGTGTTGCCGGCGCTGTCGACAGGCCGTGTGCTCAGCCGTTGTCCTGCCGCGCCAGCTGCAGGTCGCGCTGGCGCCGCTTCTCGGCGCGGGCGTTGATGTACCAGCCGATCACCGCAGCGATCGACACCGCCGACACCAGCAGCGTGGCCAACGCGTTGATCTTCGGACTGATGCCCATGCGCACCGAAGCGAACACCTTCATCGGCAGCGTGGTCGAGCCCGGCGTGGCCACGAAGCTGGCCACCACCACGTCATCCAGCGACAGGGTGAAGGCCAGCAGCCAACCCGCCACCAGCGCAGGCGCGATGATGGGCAGGGTGATGCGGGTGAACACGGTCAACCGGCTGGCGCCCAGGTCCATCGCCGCTTCTTCCAGCGACAGGTCCATTTCCTGCAGGCGCGAGGACACCACTACGGTGACGAAGCAGAGGGTGAAGGTCACGTGCGCGATCCAGATGGTGGCCAGGCCACGCGCCGGGAAGCCGGGAATCGCGCCCATCGATGCCAGCAGCGCCATCAGCGAGAAGCCCAGGATCACGTCCGGCATCACCAGCGGCGCGGTCACCAGCGCGCCGAACAGTGGCTTGCCACGGAATCGCTTGAAGCGGGTCATCACCATCGCCGCCAGCGTACCCAGCACGGTGGCGGTACAGGCGGTCCAGAACGCCACCACCAGGCTGGTCCACATCGCGTCCATCAGCGCGCGGTCGGCGAACAGGTCGCTGTAGGCGCGGGTGGAGAACCCGGCCCAGACCATCGCCAGCCGCGAGCTGTTGAACGAGTAGAACATCAACAACAGGATCGGCAGGTACAGGAAGGCGAAGCCGAGCAGCAGCACGCCCAGCCCCAGGCCCTTGGCGGTACGCGGGCTCATGCCTGCTTCCCTTCCAGCAGGCGCTGCTGGGAACGGTTGAACAGCAGGATCGGCACCAGCAGCAACAGGATCATCGCCACCGCCATCGCCGAAGCGCCCGGCCAGTTGCGATTGTTGAAGAACTCGTTCCACAGCTGGCGGCCGACCATCAGCGTCTCCGAACCACCGAGCATTTCCGGGATCACGAATTCACCCACGGCCGGGATCATCACCAGCATGCAGCCGGCGATGATGCCGGCCTTCGACAGCGGCAACGTGATGCGCAGGAACGCCTGCCACGGCTTGGCGCCGAGGTCGTAGGCCGCTTCCAGCAGGCGGTGGTCATGCTTGACCAGGTTGGCGTACAGCGGCAGCACCATGAACGGCAGGTAGCAGTAGACGATGCCGATATAGGCGGCGGTCGGCGTATCGATCAGCTGCAGTTTCGGCAGCCCCATCGACGTCATCAGCGTCTGCAGGCCGGTGAACTGCAGGAACTGGTCAAGCAGGCCATTGCGGTCCAGGATCGCCTTCCACGCGTACACGCGGATCAGGAACGAGGTCCACGACGGCAGCACCACCAGCATCATCGCCACGTTGCGCGCGGCCGGCGACAGGCGCGCGATGGCATAGGCCATCGGATAGCCGATCAGCAGGGTGAAGAAGGTGGAGATCGCCGCGATCTTGATCGAGCTCAGGAACGCCTGCGCATAGATCGAATCGCGGAACAGCGCCAGGTAGTTCTCCAGGTTCAGCTTCAGCGAGAAGCCGCCGTCGGCGTACTGCAGCAGCCAGGTATACGGCGGCGAGCCGACCCGGCTGAGCGAGAAGCTGATCATCAGCACGATCAGGAACGGCACTGCGAAGAACAGCAGCAGCCACAGGTACGGAATGCCGATCACCGTGGCACGCAGCCCCGGCAGCCAGCGCTTCAGGCCGGCGACGCTCATGAGGTCAGCACCACGCCGTCGTTGTCGCGCCAGTGCACCCACACGCTGTCGCCCCAGGTCAGGCCATCGCTGGCCCAGCGCTGCGAATTGGCGAAATTGGCCAGCACCTTGGCGCCGCTGGGCAGGCGCACGTGGTAGACCGAATGGCTGCCGAAATAGGCGATGTCCTCGATCACGCCCTGCGCTTTGTTGGTGTGCCCATCCGGCTCGTCCTTGCCGATCATCACCTTTTCCGGGCGCAGCGCGAATGCGACCGGCTGCCCTTCGTAGCAGGTGATGCCATGGGCGATGTAGATCGGTGCCGGGAACAGCGGCGAGCGCACGGTCACGTACTCGGGCAGGTCCTCGTCGATCACCCCGTCAAACAGGTTGACCGAACCGATGAACTCGGCGACGAAGCGGTTGGCCGGCTGCTCGTAGACCTCGTCCGGCTTGCCGACCTGCTGGATCCAGCCGGCATCCATCACCGCGATGCGGGTAGCCATGGTCATCGCTTCTTCCTGGTCGTGGGTGACCATCACGCAGGTCACGCCCGACGACTCGATGATGCTGACCAGTTCCAGCTGCATCTGCGAGCGCAGCTTCTTGTCCAGTGCGCCCATCGGCTCGTCCAGCAGCAGCAGCTTCGGCCCCTTGGCCAGCGACCGCGCCAGCGCCACGCGCTGCTGCTGGCCACCGGACAGCTGGTGCGGCCTGCGCTTGCCCAGGTGGCCCATCTGCACCAGGTCGAGCATCTCGCCGACGCGCTTGCTGATCGCGTCCTTGCCCAGGCCATCCTGCTTCAGGCCGAAGGCAATGTTCTGTTCGACCGTCATGTGCGGGAACAGGGCATAGGACTGGAACATCATGTTGACCGGCCGCTGGTACGGCGGCAGCGCGTCCAGGCGCTGGCCATCGACGGTGATGCTGCCCTTGGTGGGCGTCTCGAAGCCGCCCAGGCAGCGCAGCAGGGTCGATTTGCCGCTGCCGGAGCCACCGAGCAGGGCAAAGATCTCGCCCTTGCGCACGTCCAGATTGACGTCGTCGACGGCGACGAAACCGTCGAATTCCTTGCGCAAATCACGAATGGAGAGATAGCCGGGCGCACCGGTCGTGTCGACGACGGCGGCTATCGGCTGGGCTTCAACGGGCATGGGGGCTCCGGGAGCGGGCGGTGGACAGCGGCCGCCATTCTAACGGCCGGGGGCCGCAGGGGATATGACGGCAACGGGTGGCACCCACCGGGCCGGGGGGGATCTGCAGATCTGGTGGGGGCCGACCGTTGGTCGGCCCTGCCGGAAAAGCATGCCGACCAACGGTCGGCACCCACCTGCCAGCCAGCCCTTAGCGCCCGGTCTTCACCTCGGTCCACAGCCGGGTGTAGAGCTTGTCGGTCTCCGGCGTGTTGATCGAGTAGGTGAACATCTTCTCGGCCACGTCGGCCGGCGGGTAGATGGTCGGGTCGGTACGGATCGCCTCGTCCACCAGAGGGGTCGCGGTCGGCACCGGATTGGCGTAGTGGATGAAGTTGGTGTTGGCCGCGGCAACCTTCGGCTGCAGCAGGTAGTTGATGAAGGCGTACGCGGCTTCCGGATGCTTGGCGTCCTTCGGGATCGCCAGCATGTCGAACCACTGCGGTGCGCCTTCCTTCGGGATCGAATAGGCCACGTGCACGCCATTGCTGGCTTCCTCGGCGCGGTCGCGGGCCTGGATGATGTCACCCGACCAGCCGACCACCAGGCAGGTACCGCCGTTGGCCAGCGAACCCACGTACTGCGAGGAGTGGAAGTTCTGCACGTACGGGCGGATCGACTTCAGCAGGTCGGCGGCCTTCTGCAGCTCGGCCGGGTCGCCGCTGTGCGGGTCCAGGCCCAGGTAATGCAGTGCGATCGGGATCATGTCCGCCGGCGTGTCCAGGATGGTCACGCCGCAGTCCTTCATCTTGCTGATGTTCTCCGGCTTGAACACCAGGTCCCAGCTGTTGGCGATGTCGGCGCTGCCGCCGAAGCGCTGCTTCAGCATGTCCACGTTGTAGCCGATGCCGGTGGTGCCGATCATGTACGGCACGCCGTACTGGTTGCCCGGGTCCTGGGTGGCGATGCGCTTCATCACCGCCGGATCGAGGTTGGCCAGGTTCGGGATCTTGCTCTTGTCCAGCGGCAGGAACACACCGGCCTGGATCTGGCGACCGAAGAAGTTCAGGGTCGGCACCACCACGTCATAGCCGCTGTTGCCGGCCAGCAGTTTGGTCTCGACCATCTCGTCACTGTCGAACACATCGTAGGTCACCTTGATCCCGCTCTCCTTCTCGAAGGTCGGAATGGTGTCCTCGGCGATGTAATCGCTGTAGTTGTAGACGTTCAGGACCTGGCTGTCCTGCGCGCCGCCATTGCCACCGCCACAGGCGGCGAGCATGGCGGAGGCCAGGCCGAGCGTGAGGATACGCAGCTTCATCGGGTGCTCCAGAATGCGGGAAGGGGGGGGCCGGCGGGGCCGGCGACGGGTGCCAGCCTACCCCCCGGCGGCGGATTTTTCTATTCCGGATGCTCAGACGTTCAGCAGCAGGAACTCGCGCTCCCACGAGCTGATGACGCGGAAAAAGGTCTCGTATTCCTTGCGCTTGACCGAGATGTAGGCCCGGCAGAAGCGCTCACCCAGCAGGGCCTGCAGCTCGCTGCACCGCTCCAGCCCGTCCAGCGCCTCGCCCAGCGAGCGCGGCAGGTTGTAGCCCAGTTCCTTGGCGCTGCCGGTCACCGGCGCATCCGGTGCCAGCCGCTCGCGGATGCCCAGCAGGCCGCAGGCCAGGGTCGCGGCCATCGCCAGGTAGGGATTGGCATCGGACCCGGCGAAACGGCTTTCCACGCGCATGTTCTCCGGCGTGTCCAGCGGCACGCGCAGGCCGCAGGTGCGGTTGTCGAAACCCCAGTGGACGTTGCTCGGCGAGACTTCGCCGAACACCAGCCGGCGGTAGGAGTTCACGTTCGGCGCGAAGAACGCCATCGCCTGCGGTGCGTACTTCTGCAGGCCGCCCAGGTAGTGGCCGAACACCGGGCTGAACTCGCCCTCGGCATCGGTCTCGCCAGCGAACACGTTGCTGCCATCGCTCACCCGCACCAGGCTCTGGTGGATGTGCATGGCACTGCCCGGCTCGTTTTCCATCGGCTTGGCCAGGAACGTGGCATACACCCCGTGGCGCATCGCCGCTTCGCGCATGGTGCGCTTGAACAGGAACACCTGGTCGGCCAGGTCCATCGCATCAGCATGGGTGAAGTTGACCTCCAGCTGCGCCGCGCCCGATTCGTGGATCAGCGTGTCCACATCCAGCTTCATCGCATCGGCGTAGTCGTACATCAGGTCGAGGATCGGGTCGAACTCGTTGACCGCATCGATCGAGTACGATTGCCGCGCGGTCTCCGGGCGCCCGGAGCGGCCGGCCGGTGGCAGCAGCGGGAAGTCCGGGTCGGTGTTCTTCTGCACCAGGAAGAACTCCAGTTCCGGCGCCACCACCGGGCGCAGGCCCAGCTCGGCGTAGGCTGCCAGCACGCGGCGCAGCACGTTGCGCGGCGCCAGTTCGTGCGGCTCACCGCTCTTGGTGTAGCAATCGTGGATGACCTGCGCGGTGGCGTCGGCCGCCCACGGCACCATGCGCACCGTGTCCGGATCGGGGCGCAGCATCATGTCCGAGTCCGACGGCGAGGTCAGCTCGTAATAATCGTCAGGGAACTCGCCGGTGACGGTGGTGGCGAAGATGCCCTCAGGCAGGCGCGTGCCGTAGTCGTGCGAGAACTTGTCGGCGGGAATGATCTTGCCGCGCGCGTTGCCGGTGATGTCCGGCACCAGGCATTCCACCTCGGTGATGCGCCGCTCCTTCAGCCAGCGCAGCAGCGTGCTTTCCTGCGGTGCGGGGGGCGTGGCCGTCTTGCGCGGGCGCGTTCGGGAACTCATCGGGAATCCAGTCGGTTCTGTTGGTGCTGCCGGCAAGCCTGGCCGAACGCACGGAAAATAGCGTGATAGAACGGCGCCTGCATGACACGCCACTCCGGGTGCCACTGTACGCCGAGCACGAAACGATGGTGCAGGCTGCGTGCCGCTTCGACCAGCCCATCGTCGGCCACGGCCTCGACCTGCAGCCCCTGCGCCAGGCGGGCGACACCCTGCCCGTGTACCGAATTGACCTGCGCGCGGCCACTGCCGTGCCACTGCGCCAGCCAGCCATCGGCGGCCAGCGTGACCGCGTGCGCCGGCCCATACTGCACCTCCACCGGCGCCTGCGGTTCTTCGCGATGGTCGGCCAGGCCAGGCACCGCGTGCACCTGCGGATGCAGGCTGCCGCCCAGCGCGACGTTCAACTCCTGGAAGCCGCGGCAGATCGCCAGCACCGGCAGGTCCAGCGCCAGTGCCTCGTGCAGCAACGCAAAGGCATTGGCATCGCGGGCCGGGTCATGTGGATTGCCTGGCCAGCTGCGGCCACCTTCGTAGTGCTGCGGTTCGATATTGCTGACCGCGCCGGTCAGCAGCAGCCCATCCAGCCCCTGCAGCCAGTTACCGGCCGGCAGCGGTGGCTGCAGGCTGGGCAACACCACCGGGGTCACCTCGGCCGCCTCGGCCAGCGCGCGAATGTACTTCTCGCCGGCCATCGCGAAACGGTGATGGCCGAGCACGGTGCTGTCGGTGGGCAGGCCCACCCAGGGCAGGCGGCGCATGGGAAAACTCCTTGGCGTGCCAACACGTTACCCGTCGCCCGGCGAAGGCGGCAAGTCGGTGCCGTCACACCACAGCCGTCACGCATCGGCGAAACTACCCGGGTGAACGCCGATCGACCTGCCCCGCTCCGCCCTCCCGCCCTGCACCCGCGAGGCCTGCAGTGAGCGCCGCCTTTCCGCCCAGCTGGTACGCCGCCAGCCTGCCCGAACCGCCCGCACTGCCCCCGCTGCAGGGTAATGTGCAGGCCGACGTTGCGGTGCTGGGCGCCGGCTATACCGGCCTGACCGCAGCCCTGGAACTGGCCGCACGTGGCCGGCGCGTGGTAGTGCTGGAAGCGCAGCGGATCGGCTGGGGCGCGTCCGGCCGCAACGGCGGGCAGGCGCTGGTCGGCTATGGCTGCGAGGTGGACGAACTGGAGCGTCAGCTCGGTCGTGATGATGCGCGCCACCTGTTCGACTGGTCGCGCGACGCGGTGCAGGCGATGCGCGCCCGCATCAATCGCCACGGCATTGACTGCCATTGGGTGGAAGGCCACGCCAGCGTCGCCATCCGCGAACGCCATGAACGGGAACTGCGCGTCCACTGCGAGCACCTGCAACGCCACTACGACTACCCCATGCAGTGGTGGGACCGTGACGCCCTGCGCGCGCAGCTGGACAGCCCGCGCTATCGTGCCGCGATGTTCGATCCGCTCAGCGCGCACCTGCACCCGCTGGCCTATGCGCGCGGTCTGGCCGATGCGGCGCGCGCGGCCGGCGTGGTGATCCACGAGCATTCGGCGGTAACCCGCGTGCAGCGCGGACCGCAGCCGACCCTGCACACCGCCCACGGCAGCGTACGCGCCGCGCATCTGGTGGTGGCCGGAAATGCCTGGCTGCAGGGCCTGCTGCCCGAGCTGGAACGGCGGATCATGCCGGTCGGCACCTATATCGGCGCCAGCGCGCCGCTGGGGGCCGAGCGCGCCCGCGCCCTGATCGGCAACGACATGGCCGTGGCCGACACCGCCTGGGCATTGGACTATTTCCGCCTCAGCCACGACCATCGCCTGCTGTTCGGGGGGCGCGCCAGCTACTCGGCGCTGCCCCCACCCGGCCTGCGTGGGGTGATGCAACGGCGCATGCACCAGGTGTTCCCGCAGCTGGCCGACGTGGCACTGGACCAGGTATGGGGCGGCTACGTCGACATCACCCGCAACCGCGCCCCGCATTGGGGCCGGCTGGACGGCGACCTGTACTTCGCGCAGGGCTTCTCCGGCCATGGGGTGGCCGCCGCCGGGCTGGCCGGCGAGGTGATCGCGGCCGCCATTGCCGGCCAGAGCGAGCGCCTGGACGTGTTCCAGCGCCTTCGGCATGCGCCCTTCCCCGGCGGCCGGCTGCTGCGCACGCCGCTGCTGGTGGCGGCGATGTCCTGGTACAAGCTGCGGGATGCATTGTGGTGAAGATTCTGCATCTCCACCTGTATTGAACGTTCTGACAAACGTACCGCAGCGCTGATCGTGCTGCACACGTCACAGATTTTCACGCGACATCTGTGATGGATGGCTGGACAATTTCCTAAATGCGCAGCTATGCAATTGCATAATCGTTCGCAGACCGATACCGTCCTGAGAAACCGGGCCCCGCGGCGAATGGATGCTGACAGGGGACACGTAGGAGAGGGGGACGTGCGATTGGACTGGTGGAAAGAAGGATTGTTGCTGAAGGTGCGCATTCGTCCGGCTGGCCTGATGATTGCCTTGCTTTATGCAGTTGCCTATTGGGCAACCCGACAGCTGTCGCTGGATCAGTTCTATTTGCCAGCCGGCATCCGGGTGGCAGCCGTGCTGTTGTGCCCGCCGCGCCTGTGGCCCTACCTGCTGCTGGGCGAATATGCGTACTTTGCACAGTCCCGCGTGCCGATGATCGAGAAGTACGGCCTGACATGGGTCATTGTTGCCTCCGCATTCCTCATGCCAGCGGTGATGCTGATTGTGAAGCTGCAACGGCGACTGATGGCGGAGTCGCAGACGATCGGCCTCTTGTTGATTGCCGCCGCTTCCAGCGTCGTTATTACTCTGCTCAACCTCAGCTTTTCCCATCTGCTCTGGCCAACACCTCCTTCCACACCCTTCCTGACCAATGCCGCGCGCTTCAGCGTGGGTGATTTCATCGGCATTCTGACGGTGGCCCCCATCGCCATGCTGTGGGCGCGGCAGGACGTGGGGCAGGAGTGGAACGCTCGACGAAAGACCCCGATGCTGGCAGCACTTTCATCGATGCTGCTGATCGGGATAGCAGCGACTCAACTGCCCGCAGACTGGATTGCATTGAAGGCAACGTTCCTGCTGCTGTTGGCACTCCCCGCGGCCGCGCTTACCTGCCTGTATGGCTGGAAGGGGGCTGCCCTTGCAGTGCCGGTGCTCAACATGGTCATCGGCCTGACCACGCCCAACACCCATCCCACCGCATTCGATCCCGCGGCCTTCATCACCCAGCAGATCATGGCGATCAGCGGCATCGTATTGCTGCTGCTCGGATCACGCATCACCCACTTCTACCACCGTTACAGGCTGCGCGAGATGGGGGAAAGGGACGCCATCCATCTGGCGAGGAGCTCGCAATTGGCCAGCGAGATGGAGCTGCGTGAACGTGCCCTGCACCTTCGCAAGCTCGGCGACGGCATTGATACGTCGCTGGTTGAGCTGGCCGAATGGCTCAAGGCCCAGGGACATCACGCAGTGGCCAACAGCCTTCTGCATACCTCGAATGTACATTCGCGGCTCTTTCGCGAACAGACAAGCATGGTCTATCCCTCGGGCCTGGAGCATCTTGGGCTTTACGTGGCCCTGCAGGCGGGTGGCATCCGTGAGTCGTGGAAGCTGACGGAGCGCGTTCTCCGCCCGGATCTGAAAGGCGACCCCTGCAACCTGAGCGTGGAACTGCAATTGGCCGCTTACCGGACACTGATTGACGCGGTCTCCATTCTTCTCAAGCATGAAGGTGGTCAGATTCGCATTCGTGCAAGGTGCGGCAGAATGGGCTCCAGGCGCGGAATCCTCATGGTCGTGTCACTGCTGGAACAGCGCAGACGCCTTTCCAAGCAGACAACGATGGCAGCGTTCGAGCGACTGACCGGGCGAACCCTCCCCTATGACGGGACCGTTGACTGCTATCGCAACCGGGTCAGGATTCTGTTCCTCGACCGCGAAACCAGACTGGAGGCAGTAGCCAGTACTCCATCGCGGTACGGCTGCCCCGCACCCTCTGCGCTGCAGTAGTGCATTTCACAGTCAAGCGACCGGATCGAACCAACACAGCAGAATCGCATAACGTCCCGCTCGTCCCCCTGGCCCAGGGCGTCATGGGCACCCGGCGAACACCGGGTGCCCATGCAGTCTGATACTGAAGCTGGCCGATATCCCGGCAACTGTCAGTATCAGGGTGCCTCTACTGCCCACAACACATCAGCTCCGCTTGCATATCTGACCAGCGTGAATGCGGGGGCCCGATAGACAACCGTTCTGGTGGCCTTGGCGGGAACAGGCAGGCGCTGCTCCGGCAACGACACCTTCGCAGACGGGTCACCTGCCGGCAGCACCCAGAACGTGCCGGCAGCATTGCCGATCACGATGTGCACGTGCCCTGCGAGATCGTTTACCTGGAAATAATCCATGCCATCGCGCTCGAACCCATAGACCAACCAGCCGGGATCCACGCTGAGGTCTTGTGCCTGCGGAATCGACTGGCCGAGTCCTTGGCCTGCCAACTTGATTCCATGGTCGTCACTCGGGGCAAAAGCAAAAACGGATACCGGCACCAACATCAATGCACCAGCAAATGCATGAATTCGGAAACTTCTCACACTGACCTCCAGGTTGGATGCAATACGGATCAAGAAGGATGCTACCGCCAATCGCATCAGCATATACCGGGCGGACTCCGCAGTGCCTGTCGGAGATAATCCACTGGATCGATGCAAACCCATGCCACGCCGAAGCTGCCTCCGAAATCGCCAATACCCGCGGCGAAACCCGCGCACGGTGCGGGTCAGCGGCATCTGCGACAAGGCCCTGGACAGGCGCGTGCAACAGCAGGATGTCGTCGATTGTGTGACGGCGAACACAGCGGACAGCATCAACCGCCGAATGTGGCGGGTGCAACGGCTGAAACGCGATCGACACATGGGCGCACTGATTGTGGATGATTCACCGTTCTCTGGTGGCTATGCCGCCGCACTGCCGGGCATGTAGGGCCTCGAAGCATGGGAAGCCGCCGATTGCAGCGCAAAGGGAGGCCAGACACATCGATTGCCCCCATCTCCAACTGTCGATAGTGTCTGCGGAAGTGGTCAGTCATCATTGGCCAGGAGATGAGAGGCGCGGGCTTGGACCGATTCAAAGAAGCAATTGAACTGAGCTTCCGGATCCGACCCGTCGGAATCGCACTCGCGGCCGTCTACGCCCTGGGCTGCCTTGCCTCGCGTCAGTTCTCGCTGGATCAGTTCTTCCTGCCCGCGGGCATCCGGGCAGCGGCACTACTGATCGTCCCGACCCGCCTGTGGCCCTACCTGCTGCTTGGCGAGTACGCGTACTTCGCAACCTTGCGCATTCCCATGATCGACAGCTACGGCCTGGCCTGGGTCATCCTGGCCTCGACGCTGCTGATGCCGGTGGCGATGCTGGTGGTCTACCTGCATCGCATTAGAATGCCATCGGAGTCCGCCACCGGCCTCTGGTTGCTGTCGTTGACCTTCTGCATGGCGTTGTTCGTCCCGGCTCTCAATATGGGCATTTCATTTGCTCTGTGGTCGAACCCACCGCCGAGCAACCTGCTTAGCGCAGTTGATCGCACGATCTTTGGCCACTTCGCCGCCATCATCACCCTCGTGCCGTTGGCATTCCTCTGGTCGCGACGACACGCGGCCCCCAATTGGACGCGCCGCTTTGCTGCGCCTACGGTCACGGCCATCCTGGTGATGCTGGTCCTGGGCCTGTGCATGCAGCTTACGGCCATCAGCGCCCACACCACACGCACCCACCTGGTACTGCTGTCCTCCCTCCCAGCGATCGCCCTGACCTTCATGCATGGGTGGCGTGGCGCTGCCATCGCGATTCCGCTGTTGAACCTTCCACTCCATTTCGCCACACCCAGCACCGGCCTACCGTCCTCGTTCGACCTGGGCACCTTCGCCACCCAGCAGAACATGGCCGTGATGAGTGTCGCACTGCTCGCCCTGGGGTCCAGCATCAGCTATCACCATGAGCGTGCACGGTGCCGTGGACTGGCAGAGGAAACCACGTTGCGCCTGGCACGTAGTTCGCACCAGACCCGTGAGCGTGAGCTTCGCGAGCGCGCCTCCCATCTCAAGCAACTCGGCGAAGGCATGGACAGCTCGCTCGGCGAGATGGTCAGCTGGCTGAAGGCGCAGGGGCATCATGCGGTGGCCAACAGCCTGCAGCACGCCTCATCCGTGCACTCGCGGCTGTTCCGTGAACAGGCCAGTCTGGTCTACCCCACGGGGCTGGAGCAGGTTGGGCTGTATATCGCGCTGCGGGTTAGCGGCGCATGCGAAAGCTGGGACAACTCCCATCGCGTGATTCCGCCCCGGCTGGAGGGCAACCCCTGCCTGCTGACTGTCGACCTGCAGCTCGCCATCTATCGCTCGCTGATCGAGGCGGTGTCGCTGCTGCTGGAACTGGAGTCGGGACAGGTCAGCGTGCGCGCCCGGAGCGGCCAGGCGGGCGACCGGCGCGGCATCGTGGTGGTCGTTGGCCTGCTTGACCGCGGTCGCACGCTGTCGAACCGGACCGTTCAGCAGGCCATCGAGCGTCTGGCCGGCCGGATAATGGCCTACGGCGGCACGGTGCATTGCCGTGGCAACCGGCTCCGGCTCGTCCTGCACGAATCGCTTGCGGGTACAGCGGCGGCATTCGCATCGCCTGCCTGATCGGTGAACGACGCGCAGGGCACGCTGCTCCGGCTAAAGTTGCACCCGAAACCGCCGCTATCCGTGCCGAGTCCCTCCCTCGTGAGCCACCGCATCATGCCCGTCCTGCCGCAGGCCGCCGTCGATGGCGACCTGGCCGATCCGCTGCCGCAACGGATCCTGCTGGTCGAAAACTCCCGTGCGTTCACCGGCATGCTGCGCGAGGCCATCGAGCAGCGCCTGGAACTGCCGGTGGTGATCGCTTCCACCCTGGCCGAGGCCGATCGCCTGCTGAGCGAGGATGGGGGCTGGTTCCTGGTACTGACCGGGCTGGTGCTGGCCGACGGCGACCGCGACGCGGTGGTCGAGTTCTTCCTCAGGCGCGGCCTGCCCACCGTGGTGGTCAGCAGCGTCTACGACGAGGATCTGCGCAAGCGCGTACTGCAGCAGCAGATCATCGACTACGTGCTGAAGAACACGCCGGGCAGCATCGACTACCTGGTGTGGCTGGTGCAGCGCCTGGAGCGCAACCGGCGCATTGCGGCACTGGTGGTGGACGACTCGCCGTCCGCGCGCGGCTATGCCGCCGCCCTGCTGCGCATGTATGGCCACGAGGTGCACGAGGCCGCTGACGGCAACGAGGGCCTGGCCGCGATCGAGGCGCATCCTGCGATCCGCCTGGCCGTGGTCGACCAGGAAATGCCGGGCATGCAGGGCGTGGAGTTCACCCGCCGCCTGCGCACCCTGCGCTCGCGCGACAAGGTGGCGGTGATCGGCATTTCCGGCAATGCCGATGCCTCGCTGATCCCGCGCTTCCTGAAGAACGGCGCCAACGACTTCCTGCGCAAGCCGTTCTCGCGCGAGGAGTTCTTCTGCCGGGTCTCGCAGAACGTGGATCAGCTGGAGCTGATCGGCACGCTGCAGGACCTGGCCACCCGCGACTTCCTCACCGGCCTGCCCAACCGTCGCTGCTTCCTGGAACAGAGCCAGCGCCAGCTGCCGCAACTGCAGCTGCATGGCCAGTGCGTGGCGGTGGCAATGATCGACATCGACCACTTCAAGCACATCAACGACACCTACGGTCACGAAGCCGGCGATGACGCGCTGCGCGCGGTGGCCGGTGCGGTGGCCGCGCATGCCCGCAGCCACGACCTGACCGCCCGCTTCGGCGGCGAGGAGTTCTGCCTGCTGGTGCCGGACATGGAGCAGGACGAGGCCCTGCTGTACTTCGAGGAACTGCGCCAGCGCATCGCCGCGCTGGAAGTGGACATCGGCACCGCCAGCCTGCGCATGACGGTGAGCATCGGCCTGTGCTGCCTGCGCCCGCAGCGCGATGCACTGCATCGGCTGATCTCCGAAGCCGACCGCCAGCTGTACCTGGCCAAGGCCGGCGGCCGCAACCGGGTCAGCTGCACCACGGTGGCCAGCCCGCTGCGCCCGCGCGAGCCCGCGCTGACCTGACCGGGCAGCCTTGATCCAGATCAACGCCGCGCCAGCGCGGCAGCTCTACAGTCAGCCCCGACATACGCATGAAGGGGAGCCGGGGATGGCACTACTGGTCTGGCAGGACGATCTGAACATCGGCATCGATGTGATCGACCAACAACACCGCCGCATCATCGAGATGCTCAACCATTTGCACGTGGCCCAGGCCAGCATGCAGCGTGCGGCAGTGGGCGAGGTGATCGACGAAGTGGTGGACTACACCATGTCGCACTTCGCGTTCGAGGAAGAACTGATGGAGGAAGCGGGCTATCCGTTCTGTGCCGCGCACAAGCGCGTGCATGAAGTCTTCATCAAGCGGGTATCGGAGTACCGCATGCGCTTCCAGGCCGGCGAGGACATCAGCGATGAACTACGCACCATGCTCTCGCGCTGGTTGTTCAACCACATCCGCGGCGATGACCAGGCCTACGCCGAACAGGTCAAGGCGCACTTGAACCAGTTCGCCCGCGAACACCAGGGCGGCGGTTGGCTGGGGCGCACGCTCAAGCGCTTCTTTGGCTGAGCCGCAGCGCGCGCCGGTGCAGGGCCACCAGCGCGCACAGGGTCGCTGCCGCAGTCAGGCACAGGTAGTAGCCGACCGCGACCAGGCCGAAGCGTTCGGCCAGCCAGGTGGCCAGGTACGGCGCCGGCGCCGCACCCAGAATGCCGGCCAGGTTGAATGACAGCGAGGCGCCGGTGTAGCGCACTTCCACCGGGTAGATCTCGGCCAGGAAGGTGCCGCAGGGGCCGTAGGTCAGCCCCATCAGGAACAGGCCCAGGCACAGGAACGCCGTGACCAGCCAGGGACTGTGCGGCTGGAACAGCGGAGCGAACAGCACGCCGAAGCCGATGATCAGCACGCTGGCCACGATCATCGTGCGACGCGTGCCCCAGCGGTCGCCATAGCGCGCCGACAACGGGATGCCCAGCGCGAAGAACAGCATGCCGGCCATCTGCATCAGCAGGAACTGCTCGCGGCTGTAGCCCAGCACGGCGGTGCCATGGCCGAGGCTGAACACGGTCATCAGGTAGAACAGCACGAAGGTGGCGAACGCCCCCAGCGTGCCCAGCAGCATCGCCACCGGATGGTCACGCAGCACCGTCCACATCGGCAGCCGCACCGGCGCCTTGCGCTCCAGTGCCTGCTTGAAGTCGGGCGTCTCATGGATGTTCAGGCGCACCCACAGGCCCAGGCCGACCAGCAGCGCGCTGGCCACGAACGGAATACGCCAGCCCCACTGCAGGAAGTCGTCCTGGCTCAGGCAGCGGCCGAGCGCCAGGAAAATGCCCGCCGACAACAGGAAACCGATCGGCGCGCCCAGCTGCGGGAACATGCCGTACCAGGCGCGCTTGCCCGGCGGCGCGTTCTCGGTGGCCAGCAGCACCGCCCCACCCCACTCGCCGCCCAGCCCCAGGCCCTGGCCGAAGCGGCACAGCGCCAGCAGCGCGGGCGCCCACAGGCCAATCTGCGCGTGGGTCGGCAGCAGACCGATCAGCACCGTAGACAGGCCCATGGTCAGCAACGCGGCGACCAGGGTGGCCTTGCGGCCGATGCGGTCGCCGAAATGGCCGAACACCGCCGAGCCGACCGGCCGTGCGATGAACGCCACCGCGAAGGTCGCCAGTGACTGCAACAGCGCCGCCTGTTCGCTGCTGTCCGGGAAGAACAGGTGCGGGAACACCAGCACCGCGGCCGTGGCGTAGATGTAGAAATCGAAGAATTCGATGGTGGTGCCGATCAGGCTGGCCAACAGGACGCGGCGGGGAGAGTTCACGGGCGGTGCGGCAGCGGTGATCGTCGACATCGGCAACACGGGTAACGGCGGATCGCCCGATTCTGCCACGGGCCGGTGGCCGCACGGGACGATGGTTTCAGCCGACACCGATGCCAATAAGGGTGCCAGGCGCCATTGTTCTGCAGGTCCTCGCCCCTGCTCGACCACATTCCACGAAATGCAGCCGAGCATCGGCTCGGCTCTACATGTGGGCGCAAGCCCCGGCGCTGTTACAGCTGGATCCAGGTGGCCTTGATCTCGCTGTACTTGTCGAACGCATGCAGCGATTTGTCGCGCCCATTGCCGGACTGCTTGTAGCCACCGAACGGGGCGGTCATGTCACCGCCATCCCAGCCGTTCACCCAGACGCTGCCGGCGCGCAGCTGGCGTGCGACGCGATGGGCGCGGCCCAGATCGCGCGTCCACAGGCCGGCGGCGAGGCCGTAGCGGCTGTCATTGGCCAGGCGCACCGCTTCGGCTTCGTCGTCAAAGCCGAGCACCGCCAGCACCGGCCCGAATACTTCCTCGCGCGCCAATGCCTGGTCGGGGCTCACTTGATCGAATACCGTGGGCTGCACATAACAACCGCCCGCCTCGACATCGGCGCGATGACCGCCCAGCAGCAGGCGGGCGCCCTCGCTTTCGGCACGCACGATATCCCCCATCACCTTGTCCAGATGCGCGGCATCCACCAGCGCGCCCATCGGTGCGTCGGCGTCAAGCGGGTGGCGCGGCTGCATGTGCTGGCCGTAGGCAACCACCTGGTGCACGAAATCCTCGCGGATCGAGCGCTGCACCAGCAGCCGTGACCCGGCAGTACAGACCTCGCCCTGGTTGAAGAAGATGCCCCGTGCCACCGCCTTCGCAGCGGCATCCAGATCGGGGGCATCGGCAAACACCACGTGCGGGCTCTTGCCACCACACTCCAGCCAGACCCGCTTGAGGTTGGACCGCCCTGAATACTGCAGCAGCCGCGCGCCGGTGGCCGTGGAGCCGGTGAACGCCAGCACGTCCACATCCATGTGCAGGGCCAACGGCTCACCGACGCGCGCACCGTGGCCCGGCAGCACGTTCAGCACGCCCTCCGGCAGGCCCGCTTCGGTGGCCAGCGCCGCCAGCCGCAACGCACTCAGGGGCGAGCGCTCGGAAGGCTTGAGCACCACCGAGTTGCCCATGGCCAATGCAGGCGCGATCTTCCAGCACGCCATCAGCAACGGGAAATTCCACGGCACGATCGCCGCCACCACGCCGGCGGGCTCGCGCGTGACCAGGCCCAGCTCATGCGGGCCGGTGGGCGCGACCTCACCGTACAGCTTGTCCACCGCTTCGGCCGTCCAGCGCAGGCAGCGCACCGCGCCGGGCAGGTCGATACGACGCGCATCACGCACCGGCTTGCCCATGTCCAGGGTTTCCAGCAGGGCCAGCTCGTCCGCGTGTTTTTCCACCAACGCCGCCAACGCCAGCAGCACGCGCTTGCGATGGGCCGGGCTGGCCTGTGACCAGTGGCCCGCATCGAAGGCACGCCGCGCCGCGCCCACTGCGCGCTCCACGTCCTGTGCATCGCAGTCGGCGACCACCCCCAGCACGCGACCATCAATCGGGCTGATGCAGTCGAAGCGCGCGCCGCTGGCAGCGTCGGTGTAACGACCCTCGACAAAGGCCTGTCCGGGTATCGAAAGCTGCTGGGCCAGCGCCTGCCAGTGGCTGCGGTCGGGAAAGTCGGCCATGTCGGGCTCCTCGGAACAGTTTCCCCGGTTATACCGGCGCGGCCGCGACTCCACCGTGACGTGGCTGCGCTACATTTCCCCCATCGGACCCGATGGAGCTGGCATGAAGCGTTCCGCGAGCGACCTGCACGATCTGGCCACCCAACGCCCGGAGTCATTGGAGGCGTACTGGATGCCGTTCACCGCCAACCGCCAGTTCAAGGCTGCGCCGCGTGTGCTGGTGCGTGCCGAGGACATGCACTACGAGGATGTCGACGGCCGCCAGATCCTCGATGGCACCGCCGGCCTCTGGTGCTGCAACGCGGGCCATGCACGGCCGCGCATCGTCGAGGCCATCGTCGAGCAGGCGCGCACGCTCGACTATTCGCCGGCCTTCCAGATGGGCTCGCCGCCGGCCTTCGCCCTGGCGCAGCGGCTGGCCGCACTGGCGCCGGGCCCGCTCAACCATGTGTTCTTCACCAGCTCCGGTTCCGAGGCGGTGGATACCGCGATGAAGATCGTGCTGGCCTACCACCGCCAGCGCGGCGAGGGCCAGCGCACGCGCTTCATCAGCCGCGAGAAGGCCTACCACGGGGTGGGTTTCGGCGGCATGGCGCTGGGCGGGCTGCCCAACAACCGCAAGCCGTTCGGCCTGCAGCTGGGCGGCGTCGACTACCTGCGCCACACCCTGGACCTTCCGCGCAATGCGTTCAGCAGGGGCCTGCCGCGCCAGGGCGCGGAGCTGGCCGATGACCTGGAACGGCTGATCGCGCTGCATGATGCCTCGACGATTGCCGCCGTATTCGTTGAACCCATTGCCGGCTCAGCCGGGGTGATCCTGCCCGCACCGGGTTACCTGCAGCGCCTGCGCGAACTGTGCGACCAGCACGGCATCCTGCTGGTGTTCGACGAGGTCATCACCGGTTTCGGCCGGGTTGGGATGCCCTTCGCCGCGCAGCGCTTCGGGGTCACCCCGGACCTGCTGACCTTCGCCAAGGCGGTCAGCAACGGCGCGGTACCGCTGGGTGGCGTGCTGGCCAGCGACGCCGTGCATGCAACCCTGATGCAGGCACCGCCACAGGCCATCGAGCTTTTCCATGGCTATACCTGTTCGGGGCACCCGCTGGCCTGCGCCGCGGCGCTGGCGACGCTGGAGGTCTATGCCGAGGAGCGTCTGTTCGAGCGCGCCATCGAGCTGGGCGAGTACTGGCAGGAACGACTGCATGCGCTGCAGGGCCTGCCCAACGTGATCGACATCCGCAACTTCGGCCTGGTCGGCGCGGTTGAGCTGGCGCCTCGCCGCGATGCGCCGGGCAGCCGGGGCTACGAGGTCTACCGGCGCTGCTTCCACGACGGCCGACTGCTGGTGCGCTGCACCGGCGACATCATCGCACTGTCGCCGCCGCTGATCGTGGACAAGGCGCAGATCGACCAGATCACCGGCACCCTGGGCGAGATGATCCGGGCCACCGCCTGAGCCGGGCCGATGGTGGCGAGCGGGTACAATGGGCGGTTCCGCTCCTGCTCGCTGCCGTGCCCATGGATATCGTCGTCAAAGAAGAACTCAAGGCCTACATCGACCCGCTGACCGCGGACGAACATGACGCGCTGGAGCGCAGCATCCTGGCCGAAGGCTGCCGCGATGCGCTGGTGTTGTGGGGGAATGTACTGGTCGATGGCCATAACCGTTTCGGCATCTGCCAGAAGCATGGCCTGCCCTTCAATACCGTGCAGAACACCCGCTTCCAGAGCATGGAAGACGTGCACCTGTGGATGATCGAACAGCATCTGGGCCGCCGCAGCGTGTCCGACTTCCAGCGCGGCGTGCTGGCGCTGCGCAAGCGCGACATCCTGGCCGCCCGCAAGCAGGTCGAGCAGGCGCAGCTGCAGCGCGAGAGCGATGGCACCGCCGACGTCGCCGATGAGACCGGTGAAGACAGTCCGCCGTGGGAACCGGCACCGAAGATCAGCCGCGCCGAGCTGGCGCGCGAAGCCAAGCTGAGCACCAGCCAGGTCGGCATGATCGAGCGCATCCACGCCCAGGCCGCCGCCGAGGTGGTGGAAGCGGTCAAGGCCGGCGTGATCTCGATCAGCGCCGCCGCCGCCGTGGCCGACCTGCCGGAAGAAGAGCAGCGCGCCGCCGCCGCCGGTGGCAAGGACGAGCTGAAGCAGGCCGCCAAGCGCGTGCGCGAGTCCAAGCGCAAGCCGCGCGCACCGAAGCCGGAAGCGGCCGAGATGGACTTCGAGGAACCGGACGAGGAGCAGATCGCCAGCCGCGACGCCGAGGTGCTGTCGGCGCTGGAACAACTGGGCGAGGATGCCCCGGCACTGCGCCGCCGCGTCGTCGCGCTGACCCGCGAGAACGACACCCTGCGCGCGCAGCTGGCTGCGTTGCGCAAGCAACTGGAAGCGCTCTGAACCAGCGGGTAGTGCCGGCCGCTGGCCGGCAACCCCATGAACGTTCCGCGTGCGTAGCGGATGCCGGCCAGCGGCCGGCACTACCAGATGCTCATGCCGTGCCGGTTAGACTTCCGGCATGACGCCTGCCCACGATCCGCGCCGCGCTCAGCTGCGACGCCTGAAAGCCCTCGCACTGGGCCTGCTGCTGTTGATGCTGGCCGGATTCGCGGTCAGCCACTGGCAGGGCGAACGCGGCATCTGGGCCTGGGTCTCGGCGTTCTGCGAGGCCGCAGCCGTGGGCGCACTGGCCGACTGGTTCGCCGTCGTCGCGCTGTTCCGGCGCCCGATGGGCCTGCCGATTCCGCACACTGCGATCATCCCGCGCAGCAAGGAACGCATCGGCGACAGCCTCGCCCTGTTCGTGCGTGACCAGTTCCTGGAACCGCAGGTGCTACTGGCCAAGCTGCAGGTGTTCGATCCGGCCAGCCGCCTCGGCAGTTGGCTGGCAGACCCGGCGCGCTCGCGGATGCTGGCCGACATGGCACGCGGCTGGGCCCTGCAGGCACTGGACTTCTTCGACGAGACAGCGGTGCGCCGGCAGCTGCATGCGTTCGTGGTGCAGCAGCTGCGGCAGTGGAATGCCGCCGCCACCGCCGGTGAGCTGCTGGCCCTGCTGACCGCCGACGGGCGCCACCAGCGCGTGCTGGACGAGGGCCTGCAGCGGCTCGGCCGCTGGCTGGAACAGCCAGAAGTGAAGGAACGCGCCTCGCAGCTGATCGTGCGCTACATCCAGCGCGAATGGCCGACGCTGTCGAGCACGGTGAACTGGGTGAAGCCGATCGATGAGATCGGCGACAGCCTGGCCGAGCGCCTGGCGCGGGCGGTGCTGGAAGAACTGCAGCAGGTACTGGCCGAGCCGCAGCATCCGCTGCGCCAGGACTACGAGACCTGGCTGCAGAACTACGTGCAGCGCCTGCGCGAGGACCCGGCCCTGGCCGAGCGCATCGAACAGCTCAAGCAGGAAATGATCGACCACCCCGCCCTGCAGGACTATGTGCAAGGGCTGTGGGCGCGCATCCACGCCAGCCTGCGTGACGACCTGCAGCGCGAGGACTCGGCGCTGGTCGGACACCTGCAGCGCAGCCTCGCCTCACTGGGCGCCAGCCTGCAGGCCGACCCGGCCCTGCGCGAGGCCCTCAACCAGCACCTGCTGGAAGGTGCGCAACGCCTGACCGGCCGTCTGCGCGAGGGTGTGACCACGCATATCGCGCAGACCGTGAAGGGCTGGGACGAGCGGCATCTGGTCGAACAGCTGGAACTGAGCGTGGGCCGCGACCTGCAGTTCATCCGCTTCAACGGCACGCTGGTGGGTGGGCTGATCGGCCTGTTGCTGCATGCGGCGACAGTGGTGTTCAGGTTCTAGGCCTCGGTGCGCCCCCGGATCATCATGCTTGATTCATAAAATGCGAATGCCTATCATTTACTGATCGGTTTGTACGCTTAGCCAAGCGGGCGCGGAAGACGCGCCCATCGCCCGTGTACATCCCCGACCTCTGGATTGCCCGCCTGCGCGGGCAGTGCTTCGTCGATGGGACACGCTGGGCGACATGCGCAGGGCGCAAGGGGGCCGCGGACGCGTTCCATCCCCTCCCCTACCTGCAGGAACGCCGTGGACCGCTCGCCCGCAACCGCCAGCCCCCGCACCTTCTTCTCCAATCCACGCTGGGGCGTGCTGTCACGCTCGCTGGCCGCGATCTTCGGCGGCTACGCGCTGGCTTCGGCCACCAGCGTGTTCTGCGCGGTGGCGCTGCCCGGTGCGCGCGGCCAGACCGTGCTGACCGGCATGCTGCTGGCCATCCTGGTGGCCGCGTGCGCAGCGCTGTGGGCGTTCGCGACCCGCAGCGCGCTGCGCGCCTGGGTGGGCATCCTCGCGCCCGCGCTGCTGATGGCCACCATTGCGCGCCTGCTGGGGGCCTGGGCATGAAGAACGGGTTCCGCCAATCGATGGCCTGGCTGCACACCTGGACCGGCCTGCTGGTCGGCTGGTTGCTGCTGCTGATCTTCATGGCGGGCACCGCCAGCTACTATCGCGAGGAAATCAGCCGCTGGATGCGACCGGAACTTCCGTCCAGCCAGGTCAGCATCGATGTCGCCGCGCAGCGCGCCGTGGATTACCTGCAGGCCAATGCGGCGCAGGCCGGGAACTGGTTCGTCACCCTGCCGCAGCCGCGCAACCCGGCCATGCAGATGTTCTGGCGGTTGCCACCGGAGCTGGCCGATCCCAGTCGCGGCCGTCGCGGTGGCTTCGGCGAAGCCACGCTGGACCCGAATACCGGCCAGGCACTGAAGGCACGCGAAACGCGGGGCGGTGATTTCTTCTACCGCCTGCATTTCGACCTGCACTACATCCCGGTGCTGTGGGCGCGCTACCTGGTCGGCTTCTGCGCGATGTTCATGCTGGTGGCGATCATCACCGGCGTCATCACCCACAAGAAAATCTTCAAGGACTTCTTCACCTTCCGCAAGGACAAGGGCCTGCGTTCCTGGCTTGATTTCCACAACGTCAGCGCGGTGATGGCCCTGCCCTACCACGCGATGATCACCTACACCGGCATCGTCACCCTGATGATCATGTACCTGCCGTGGGGGGTGAAAGTCGCCTACCCGCAGGACGAAGACAAGTTCTTCAGCGAAGCCTTCGGCGGCATGCCGGAGGTGACCGCGCCGGCCGAAGGACGCGCCACGCCGCTGCCGATCGCGCAGCTGCTGGACAGCGCACGTGCGCACTGGCACGGTGTGGAAGTGGCCGGCTTCACCGTGTCCAACCCGGGGGCGGCCAATGCGGTGATCGACATCCGCCAACGCGACGGCAAGCGCCTGTCCACCGACACTCCCGCCGTTCGCTACAACATGGTCAACGGCACGTTGCTGGAAGAGACGCCTCCATCCGGCGGCGCTACCGCCACCCGTGGCGTGCTGTACGGCCTGCACCTGGCGCGCTTCGCCGATTGGGGCCTGCGTGCACTGTTCTTCCTGTCCGGCCTGGTCGGCTGCCTGATGGTGGCCAGCGGCGTGGTGCTGTGGGCGGTGAAGGAACGGCCGAAGCATGCCAAGAGTGGGCGCACCGGCTTCGGCCTGCGCCTGGTCGATGCGCTGAACATCGGCACCGTGGCCGGCCTGCCGATCGCTTTCGCGGCCTACTTCTGGGGCAACCGCCTGCTGCCGCTGGACATCGCCGAGCGCGCGAGTGCGGAGGCCAACGTGTTCTTCTACGCCTGGGGCGGCGCGCTGCTGGCCGCCTTCATCTGGCCGAAGCGGATGATGTGGGCGTGGCAGCTGTACCTGGGTGCGGCTGCGTTCGCGCTGGTACCGGTGGTCAACGCGCTGACCACGCACGCGCATCTTGGCATCACATTGCGCAGCGGTGACTGGGTACTGGCTGGCGTCGATCTGTCGATGATCGCGTTCGGTGCGATGCTGGCGCTGTGCGGCTGGCGCATGCAGCGCTGGACGCCACCGCTGAGCGCGGCCGAGAAGAAGAAGCGCGCCGCCGCCGCAGCAGCACCCAGGGCCCCGGTGGACGCTGCGGAAACCGCCGAAGCGGAGGCCAGCGCATGATGCTGCTGGCACTGGCCCTGTCGTTCTCCGCGTTCACCGCGTTGTCGCTGGCGATGGAAAAGCACCAGCACGACCTGCACGGCAGCGCCGCAGCCACGCCCGCACGGCGCACCCAGTGGCGCGTGCTGGGCTGGGCCCTGCTGACGGTGGCGTTCGCGCTGTGCGTGATCGACCACGGCTGGGCGATGGGCCCGGTGCTGTGGCTGGGCACGATGACACTGGGCGGTCTGGCGCTGTCGTTCGGGCTGTACCCGTACCGGCCGAAGTGGATCGCGGCGTTGGCGATCGTGCTGCCGGTGCTGGGGCTGGTGGTGGCGGTGCTGTAGCCGGGCCACCGGGGTCGGATCCCTTTCGCGAAGCGCAAGGGCTCTGACCCCTGGTGCGTAGATCCGGATGGGGTCAGAGCCCCTGCGCTTCGCGCAGGGGATCCGAGCCCGGGCGTCGCGTTACCCCAACCGCTTCAATTCCCACGCGCGGTGGATGCGCGCGTTGCGCTCGAAGTCCGGGCCGATGGTGCGCGCGGTGATCTCGCGGCACTGGGCGAATTCGGCGATGGCGTTCTCTTCCAGCTTGAAGCGGCGGAAATTGTTGGAGAAGTACAGCACGCCGCCCGGCGACAGCCGCGCCACGGCTGCACGCAGCAGCTTGATCTGCTCGCGCTGCACGTCGAAGTCATCGGCGCGCGCGGAGTTGGAGAAGGTCGGCGGGTCACAGAAGATCACGTCGTACTGGCCACGGTCGCCCTCCAGCCACGCCATCGCGTCGGCCTGCACCAGCAGGTGCTGGTTGCCGCCCTGCCCGTTCAACGCCAGGTTGTCGTAGCACCACTGCAGGTAGGTCGCCGACAGATCGACGCTGGTGGTGCTGGCGGCACCGGCCACCGCCGCCTGCACGCTGGCCACGCCGGTGTAGCAGAACAGGTTGAGGAAGCGCTTGCCACGTACCTGCTCGGCCATCATCCGGCGCAGCGGGCGGTGGTCGAGGAACAGGCCGGTGTCCAGGTAGTCGAACAGATTCACCTGCAGCAGTGCATTGTTCTCGCGCACCACGATGAATTCGTCACGCTGCTCGAAGCGGCCGTACTTGCTGCCGCCCTTGCCGCGCTCGCGCGACTTCATCGAGACCTGCTCGGGCGGCACGCCGAACACTTCGCGCGCAGCGGCCAGCAGCTCGTTGCGGCGGCGGCGCACGTCGTTCTCGGGAATGGCAGCCGGTGCGGCGTATTCCTGCACGTGCAGGAAGGTACGGCGCTTGCCGCCGTCTTCCTCGTAGACGTCGATGGCGGCCGCGTACTCCGGCAGGTCGGCGTCATAGGCGCGGAAGCAGGTGATGTCTTCGCGGGCACGCCAGCTCTTGAACTTCTTCAGGTTCTTGCGCAGGCGGTTGGCCACCATCTGCGCGCCTTCGCTCAGCTCGCGCGGCTGCGCCGGGTCACGGCCCGGCACGGCAATCGGGTCGCAGACGATCAGCGCACATTCCAAGGCACCGTTGAACATCTGGTACTTCTTGCCGGCGCGCAGGCCGGTGGCGAAGGCCAGTTCGTCGTTGCCGCACAGCAGGCTGGCGCGCCACTGCGGCACCGCCTTCTGCAGGGCGTTGCCCAGCGCGCGGTACAGCGCCGGATCGGCGGCCAGGCGTTCGTCGTACGGCGGGTTGCAGACCACCGCACCGATCTCCTGTTCCGGCGCGGCCAGGTCGGCCACGTCGGCGCGGGTGAAACGGATCGCGTGGGCGACGCCCGCGACTTCGGCATTCTCGCGCGCCGCCTGGATCGCGGTCGGGTCGATGTCGCTGCCGTGGATGACCGGCTTCAGCGCGGCCAGGCCGGCCGCTTCGCGCTCACGTGCTTCGCTCTGGATGGACTTCCAGGCGGCCTTGTCGAAGCCCAGCCAGCGGCTCGGCGGCAGGCTGCCATGCCGCATCAGGCCAGGGGCAACGTCGGCGGCCATCAGTGCGCCTTCGATCAGCAGCGTGCCGCTGCCACACATCGGGTCCAGCAGGCCACCACCGGCGGCATGCAGGCGCGGCCATTGCGCGCGCAGCAGCAGCGCAGCGGCCAGGTTTTCCTTCAGCGGTGCCTCGTGGGCAGCACCGCGCCAGCCACGGCGATGCAGCGGGCCACCGCCGAGATCGATCGACAACGAGGCGCGGCCCTTGCGCAGCGACAGGTTGACGCGCACGTCGGGCAGATCGGTGTTGACCGAGGGACGTTCCAGGCCTTCATCGCGCATGCGGTCGACGATGGCGTCCTTGATCCGCTGCGCGGCGAAGCGGGCGTGGGTGATCTTGTCGCCGGACACGTGCGCGTCCACCGCCAGGGTCATCTCCGGCGTGATGTGCTCGTGCCACGGCAGCGCACGCACGCCGTCGTACAGGGCCTGCTCGTCCGGGCACTCGAACTCGTCGATGGGCCACAGCACGCGGCTGGCCAGGCGCGACCACATCACGATCCGCAGCGCCTGCGCCAGTTCGCCCTCGGCGTTGACGCCGGCAATGGTCGCAGTGGCCTTGCCAAGGCCCAGGGCCGACAGTTCATCGGCAAGCAGGTATTCCAGGCCCTTGGCGCAGGAGACGAAGAATTTCACGGGATCGGTTCGCAGGTGGTCGGGCGCGGCACAGGGGCCGGGCCGGTCGGAAAGGAGGGCCGTAGGCACGGCCGGCAGGCCCGCGCCGGGGGCGGCGGGGCTGCCATTGTAGTCAATGCGGGCGGGCGCGCCGTGCGCCCGGGCTTCACAGTTGCCGCAGCAGGCGCTCGAAGGCCTGCGCGGAAGCCTCCACGTGGCGCTCGAGGCGGTGGCCGTCGTCGACCAGCAGCAGCTGCGCCGAGCGCGCCTGCGCCCACGCGATCACTCCCGCTGCTGGCACCACGTCGTCATGCCAGGCCTGGACCACGGTGGTCGGCACGGCGGCGGCGTTCAGCGCCGGCATCGGGCCCATGGTGGTCGGCGGCACCATCAGGAACAGGCCGGCCACCGGTACCTGCAACGAGGCGATGGCGGAAATGTAGGCGCCCAGGCTGGAGCCGGCCAGCACCACCGGCCCCTGCCGGGCCGCGATGGCGGCGCGCTCGACCAGGCGGCGCAGGCGGGTCGGCACGTCGCCTACCCGGCTGACCTCGCTCATCGCGTCCAGGTCGGTGTAGTCCGGGCGCTCATGGGTCCAGCCCAGGCGCTGCGCCACGTCGGCCAGCGCGGTGACCTTGGTCGCCTCCGGGCCGCTCTCGAAACCATGGGACAGGATGCAGTGGCCGCGGCTCATGCGCGCGCTCCGTGGGAGCGGGTCGGCGGCGAAAGAGGAGGCAGGTTCATGCTGCAATGCTAGCATCGCCGGATGCCCAACCCGCTCCTGCCCGGCCTGCAGCTGCAGCCCCTGCCCTACCACGACCGACTGCCGCTGCGCGACCCGGCCACGCTGGAGATGGTGGTGATCCACTGCACCGAGCTGCCCGATCTGGCGATGGCCCGCGAGTACGGCGAGCGCGTGCTGTACGACAGCGGCGCCGGCAACAGCGGCCACTTCTACATCGACCGCGATGGCAGCGTGGTGCAGTACGTTGCACCGGAACGCGTGGCCCATCACGTGCGCGGCATGAACGCGCATACGCTGGGCATCGAGCTGGTCAATACCGGGCGCTATCCGGACTGGTTCGACAGCCGCCACCAGGCGATGGACGAGGCGTACACCGAGGCACAGCTGCAGGCGCTGGAACAGCTGCTGCTGGCGCTGGTGGCGCACTACCCGTCGCTGCGACGGATTGCCGGGCATGACCAGCTGGACCTGGAACGGGTGCCGGCCAGCGACGATGCGACGTTGACGGTGGCGCGCAAGCGCGATCCGGGGCCGTTGTTCCCGTGGGCGCGGGTGCTGGCGAAGGTGCCGTTGCAGCCGGTTGGGTAAGCGGCAGGGCTGCGCCCTGCACCCGCAGAGGCAACGGCAACGGCAAACGCTGGCATTCCGTGGGATGGCGGGGTGGGTCCGGTTGCGGACACCCCCGCAACCGGACCCACCCCGCCTTCGGCAGTTCTCCGCGGTCCTTCGAATCGACACGGGGTCGGATCCCGTTGCTACGCAACGGGCTCTGACCCGATTTTCGGTTGATGGGGTCAGAACCGTTCTCCGTTGGAAAACGGATCCGCCCCCGCGCGGCTCAGGCGCCGGTCGCCACCGGGCGGCTGCTGTCGCTGACCCACCCGCTCCAGGAGTCGGCGTAGATGCGCGCACCGGACAGGCCCGCCGTTTCCATCGCCAGCAGCAGATGGCAGGCGGTCACGCCGGAGCCGCACATCAGCACCACCTGCTGCGGATCGCGGTTGCCGATCACGCCCTGCAGTTCGGCGCGCAGCGCCTGTGGGTCGCGCAGGTGGCCATCGAGTACGTTCAAGGCGAACGGGCGGTTGACCGCGCCCGGCACGTGGCCGGCGACCGGGTCCAGCGGCTCGACGTCACCGCGGAAGCGCTCACCGGCGCGCGCGTCGACCAGCCAGCCCGGCGCGTGCTTCAGCCGTGCGCTGATTTCATCGGCGTTGGCGATCTGGGTGGTGTCGAAACGGCCCGGGTAGGCAGGTAACACCGTCACTTCAGTCGGCCCGCTCGCCAGCGCGTGACCGGCGGCCTGCCAGGCGGCAATACCGCCGTCGAGCACGGCCACCCGGGTGTGCCCGATCAGCCGCAGCAGCCACCACAGGCGCGAGGCGGCCATGCTGCCGTCGCTGCCGTCGTAGACCACCACCTGGGTTTCGGGACCGATGCCCCACGTACCGAGCTTCGCGGCGAACGCATCGCTGTCCGGCAGCGGGTGCCGGCCATGGCCGCTTCGGGTCAGATCCGACAGATCACGGTTGAGATCGGCATGCACCGCAGTCGGTATGTGCCCTGCCAGATACTGGCCGCCCGCCGCCTGCGGATCGGCCAGCGAAGCACGCGCATCGACCACGCGCACGGCGGTGCTGGCGGTGGCACGCGCGTCGACGACGCGCACGCCTGCGCCCAGCGCAGCGGCAAGGGTGGTGACATCGACCAGGGTGGTCCACGGCGGATCGATCGGCTTCATTGCACTTGCTCCAGGCGACGACGCAGGTTGTAGAGAATGGCAGCGGTCGCGCCCCAGATGCGCTGGCCCGGCCAGCCATACTCCAGGACGTGGCGGACCCGGCCGCGATGAGTGATTTCGACCTGGCGCAGGCTGTCGGGCGCCATCAGATAATCCAGCGGCACCTCGAACACTTCGGCCACTTCGCTGGGCTGCGGCACCGGCACGAAATCCGGATCCACCACCGCCACCACCGGCGTGACCCGGTAGCCGGTGATGGTGACGAAGGGATCGAGATACCCCAGCGCCTGCACCTGGCCGGGCGCCAATGCGATTTCTTCCTGGCTCTCGCGCAGCGCGGCCGCCAATGCGTCGCGGTCATCGGGCTCGGTGCGGCCGCCGGGAAATCCGACCTGGCCCCCGTGCGTGCGCAGGGTTTCGGTGCGGCGGGTCAGGATCACCTGTGCGCCGTTGGCGCGCGGGACGATGCCGGCCAGCACCGCAGCCTCCACCGGAGGCCCGGGCGGCAGCAGGTCGATCAGCTCACTGCGGTTCCAGCCGTCGCCGGCCGGCGGTTGGGCCAAGGGGTGCAGCGCGCGCATCAGTCGCTCGTGGTCGGCCAGCGAGCCACGCAGCGATTGCTGCAGTTGTTCGCGCAGGGGCTGCACGCGGTGCAGGATGCGGCTGCGTTCCTCGTTGCTCATCGACGACCACCGCGCGATCTCATCGATATGCCGCGCGCAGCCGGTGCATTGCCGGTGCGGATCCAGCGTGCACACTCCGATGCAGGGACTTGCGACAACACGCGCCGTTTCTTCCATTGTTTGCACCCGGCAACAGTAGCGCGATCGGGCTGAATTTGCGCGGGTGGCCCGGCCCAACGGTAGAGTCGACTGTCAGTCGACGCTCGCGCGCAGCGCGGGCGTTTCACCGCCAGGGGCTGCACAAACAGAAACGCGCCGGTGGGATCACCGGCGCGTTTCGTTTGCTGTTTCGATTTACTTGACGCTGACCAGCTTGATCTCGAACTGCACAGCCACGTTCGGCGGGAACGGGGTGCGCGGGTCGGCACCGTAGGCCTGGTCCGGCGGCAGGGTGACTTCCCACTTCGAGCCGGCCGGCATCTGCAGCAGGGTCTCGCGCATGGCCTTCATTTCAACTTCGCTGACCTTGATCGACGGGATCTGCTGGGCCGGGCGGGCTTCGGTCGGGCGCTGGCCGTACGGGAACGGACCGGCCACTTCCAGCTGCACGGTGCTGGCCTGGGTCGGCTTGGCGCCCTTGCCGGCTTCGATCACGCGGTACTGGACGCCGCTCGGCAGGGACTGCACGCCGGCCTTGGCCTTGTTCGCCGCGATGAACTGATCGCTCTTGGTCTTGTTTTCGGCAGCCGCCTTTTCGTACTCGGCCTTGGCAGCCTGGGCACGGCCCTGCTCGCGCTTCTGGAACGCTTCAACGGCCGGCTTCAGCTGCTCGGCGGTGATCGCCGGCTGCTTCTTGGCGTAGGCATCCTGCAGGCCCTTCACCACCGAGTTGATGTCCAGCTGCTCACCGCGACCGGTCAGCTCCGCCAGGTTGTTGCCGTAGTCGTAACCGAAGTAATAACTCAGCTTGCCCTTCTCGGACGCGATGTCCTGGGCGAAGGCATTGCCCGTCAGGGCCAGGGCCGCGACGGCGACCGCGATAGAACGCAACTTCATCAAACAGTTCTCCAGGGGTGGTAACTCAGGGACGTTCTTCGCCGCCCTGAGGCGACGGGTTAGGATAACGGGCGCAACGTGTAACCGCTACTCACGATGCAGGCTATGACCCGTCTGCGTTTGCAGAGTTCAATATCACTTTTTTTTAACGTTCCAGGAGTTTCCCCGTGGCCGATGCCCTGATCGCTGTTGCCGACGACGGCGCCATCCGCACCGTGACCGTCCAGCGCCCGGACAAGCTCAATGCCCTGAACGCCGCGACCCTGCAGGCGCTGGCCGATGCCTTCAGGGACGCCGCTGCCGATCCGGAGGTGCGCGTGGTGGTGTTGACCGGGGCGGGCCCGAAGGCCTTCGTGGCCGGTGCCGACATCGCGGAAATGAACACCCTCAGCGCCGTTCAGGGACGTGATTTCTCGCTGCTGGGCCAGGCCCTGATGCGCCAGATCGAACGCATGCCCAAGCCGGTCATCGCACGCGTGAACGGTTTCGCGCTGGGCGGCGGGCTTGAGTTGGCGATGGCGTGCCACCTGCGCATCGCCGCCGATACCGCCAAGGTCGGCCAACCGGAAATCAATCTCGGCCTGATTCCCGGCTTCGGCGGCAGCCAGCGCCTGCTGCGCCTGTGTGGCCGCGCCACCACCCTGGAGCTGTGCCTGCTGGGGGCGCCGATCAACGCCGCGCGTGCGCTGGAACTGGGCATCATCAACGAAGTCGTGCCGGCCGACGCGCTGGACAACCGCGTGCAGGACGTCGCCCGCCAGCTGGCACGCTCAGCACCGCTGGCCCTGCGTGGCCTGCTCGACGCGGTGCACGTGGGCGGCGAATGCAGCCTGGAGGCCGGGCTGGAATACGAAAGTGCGCAGTTCGGCCTGCTGTTCGCCACCGAGGACATGCGTGAAGGCACCAATGCCTTCCTGCAGCGCCGCCCGCCGGCCTTCCAGAACCGCTGACGCCATGGCATCCCGACCCAACCCCGCGCAGCTGTTCGCCCGGGTCCAGGCAGGCGATCTCGATGGCGCCCTGCAGGCGGGGCTGATGGACTACGTCGCCCGTGCCGGCGACGAACAGCTGCTGCCTGGCCACCCGGACCTTCCGCAGCGGCTGCAGCAGGCGCAGCAGCAACTGCGTACGGCCTGGGCCGCACGCGAACGCTATCGCGCCCGCGCGGTGCGCCTGGCCCGCCGCGAAGCCGAGCGCGATGCACGTCGCACCCCGCCCCCGGCACCGGACGTGAAGCCCCCCCTGCCCGCCGCGGCGGCCGCGATTCTCGCCCGGGCCAAGGCCCGCGTCACCGGCAAGGAGCCGTAATGGCCACCGCGAAGAAGACTGCCCACGCACCGGCGCGGCGCGGCGGCCGCATGCCGCGCGCCGACGTGGTGGAAATGTTCACCCGCCTGCGCGAGCTCAATCCGCACCCGAAGACCGAGCTTGAGTACAGCTCGCCGTTCGAACTGCTGGTGGCCGTGGCGCTGTCCGCCCAGGCCACCGACGTCGGCGTCAACAAGGCCACCCGCCGCCTGTTCCCGGTCGCCAACACGCCGGCGAAGATCCTCGCGCTCGGTGAGGATGGCCTGAAGCCGTACATCGCCACCATCGGGCTGTTCAACGCCAAGGCGAAGAACGTGATCGCCACCTGCGCGATCCTGCTGCAGAAGTACGGCGGCGAAGTGCCGCGCGACCGCGAAGCGCTGGAAGCGCTGCCCGGTGTGGGCCGCAAGACCGCCAACGTGGTGCTCAACACCGCCTTCGGCGAGCCGGTGATGGCGGTGGATACGCATATCTTCCGCGTCTCCAACCGTACCGGCCTGGCCCCCGGCAAGAACGTGCGCGAAGTGGAGGACACGCTGGTGAAGGTGATTCCGGCCGAGTTCCTGCTCGACGCGCACCATTGGCTGATCCTGCATGGCCGCTACGTGTGCAAGGCGCGCAAGCCGGATTGCCCGGGCTGCGTGATCGCCGACCTGTGCCGGTTCAAGGAAAAGACCACAGCCGAGACGTGACGCGGATCGTGTTGTGACGAAACGAAGACGGCGGGCACCAGGCCCGCCGTCCGCGTGTATGGACAAGGGTGCTTCAGGAGATCAGAACGACAGGTCGCCCCAGACGCCGAATTCCTTGGTCTTGTCGTTCTTCTTGTCGCTGGCGTTGGCCAGGTGCGTGTACTTGTACACGGTCGACAGCTTGAGGTTCTTCATGACCGGGAACTCGACGCCGACGTTCCAGTACTTGTCGCTCAGGGTCGGGTCCAGGGTCTTGCTGACGTCGGTGTCATCGTAACGACCGAACACGTTGATGCCGCCGTCGGTCACGCGCACGCTGCCCCACACCGACCAGCCACTGGTCTTGTCGGTGGCAACGGTCAGCACGTTGTTGAGGTTCTTGGCCTGGAAGTACTCGCCGCCGACGCGGAAGTTGCTGTCGGCGTAGGCCACCATCGCGTTGGCGCGGGTGTAGGTGTTCTCGGCGCTCTGGATGTCGGTTTCCTTGCCCAGCTTGCCGCTGTAGCCGCCGACGGCGACCACGAAGTTCTCGTTCGGGGTGTAGGCCACGCGGCCTTCCACGTCCATGCCCTTGCTGCGGGTCGGGTTCTTGTAGCCGGCGCCGGACACGACCGAGACGGCGTAGTTGAAGTTGTTGCCCAGGTTGCCGAAGCCATGCAGGCCCCAGTCGGACGAGTTGCCGTACTTCAGGCGGTCGGTCAGGGTGTTCTCGACATAGCGCATGCCGTAGAACTTCTCGACGTACGGGATCCACGGCATGTCGGCGGCACCGACGCGCAGGTTGAAGGCCGGGTCGAAGCTGCCCTGCACGTAGGCCTTCTTGACGAACAGTTCGGTGTTGCCGATGGCCGAGCTGTACTGGAAGTCGGTGGTCAGGTTGGCCGACCAGATGTCGTTGAACTTGTGGTCGACGGTCAGGTAGAAGCGCTTGACGTCCAGGCCGGTGCCGCTGGCGGCGGTGTCCTTGCCGTTGCTGGTCTTGTCGATGTTGGTCAGGTCGAAGAACATGCGACCGCCAATCTTGTTGTCATTGACCAGCTTGGCCAGCTTGTCGACGCTGGTCTGGGTCTTCTGCGCACCTTCCAGGGCCTGCGCCTGGGTGATGTTCACTTCGGACTGCGCGTCGGACTGCGCCTGCAGCGCCTGCGAATCGTTCTGCAACTGCTGGACCTGGGCCTGCAGCGCAGCGATCTGTGCCTGCAGCTGCTGCAACTGTGCCTGGGACACGCCCGAGCTGGCGGGGGCTGCGAAGGCGTCGGCGGAAACCAGACCGAGGCTTGCAACGACCGCGGCGGCGAGCAAATGGGAACGCATTTGGATTTCTCCAGAGGGTTGGAATGGCTTGGGCAGAACGCCACGCCGGCAGGCCGGTCAAGCGTTTTGCGAACGTTCCGTTAAAACCATGACAGCCGAATGACAGATTGAGCACCAACCCCAGATTTCTTCGTGCGGTCATGCGTACGACTCATTTGCGCGCACATGCTTATCGATCCGTTGCGCCCCATGGCGTGGTGTATCGGCACCGACACGCGGGCAAGCCGCCGGGTCACCCTGGTCCGCACCGCCCGGCTTCGCGCGGATGACGCGGAATCCCTGCGCAACGCCAGGCGACGACCGCGCGAAGGGAGGCAGCCGTCACCTCATCGGCCACCTATGCAAGGTGACCGCAACCGGCGCCGGCGCACCTCCCTTGTGCCCGCACGACCGCCTCAGCCGCTGCGCGAAACCTTCACGGCCCGCGCTGCGCAAGCGTCAGCCAGCGCTGTAACGGATGCGTCATACAACGGTCCCCGCGCTGTCATCGAACCGTTATGGAATGTGCGCCGGGCGGGTAACCCCGCATTCCAATCAACCCAGGAGCCACCCCGTGATCCACGCCTTCAAGTCGCGCGTTGCCGTTGCCGTCTTCGCAGCGTCGTCCGTGTTCGCCGCCAACGCCGCTGAAATCACCGGCGCGGGCGCCTCGTTCATCTACCCGGTGATGTCGAAGTGGTCGGCCGACTACAACGCTGCCACCAGCAACAAGGTCAACTACCAGTCGATCGGTTCCGGCGGCGGCATTGCGCAGATCAAGGCCAAGACCGTTGATTTCGGCTCTTCCGATGCACCGCTGAAGCCGGAAGAACTGGCCGCCTCGGGCCTGGCCCAGTTCCCGTCGGTGATCGGCGGCGTGGTGCCGGTGGTCAACGTGGCCGGCATCGCCCCGGGCGCACTGAAGCTGGACGGCACCGTGCTGGCCAACATCTTCCTGGGCAAGATCAAGACCTGGAACGACCCGGCCATCGCCGCGCTGAACCCGGGCGTGACCCTGCCGAGCGCCAAGATCACCGTCGTGCACCGCTCGGATGGTTCGGGCACCACCTTCAACTTCGTCAACTACCTGTCCAAGGTCAGCCCGGAGTGGAAGAGCTCGGTCGGTGAAGGCACCTCGGTCCAGTGGCCGGCCGGCATCGGCGGCAAGGGCAACGAAGGCGTTGCTGCCTACGTGAAGCAGATCAAGGGCGGCATCGGCTACGTCGAACTGTCCTACGCACTGCAGAACAAGCTGTCGTACACGGCGATGAAGAACGCTGCCGGCAGGTTCGTCCAGCCGAGCGATGCATCGTTCGCCGCCGCTGCCGCCAGCGCCGACTGGGCCAGCGCCAAGGACTTCTACCTGGTGATGACCAACGCCCCGGGCGCCGAGTCCTGGCCGATCACCGCCACCAACTTCATCCTGGTGCACAAGAAGCCGAAGAACGCTGCCAACGGCAAGGCCACCCAGGAGTTCTTCCGCTGGGTCTACAAGAGCGGCGACGCCCAGGCCCGCCAGCTGGACTACGTGCCGCTGCCGGACAGCCTGGTCCGCCAGATCGAGACCTACTGGTCGCAGAACCTGAAGTAAGCACGTTCCCCCGCAGGAACGGGGCCGGCGGGTCCTCTCTCCCCCGCCGGCCCCAACCGGGCGCGAGATCCTCGAGATCTCGCGCTCTTCTTGTTTTCGGGGATGCATGCATCTGCCTCTGCAGCGCCGAGCCCACGCTCGGCTGGGTGCTGGAGCGTGCGGACCGACGGTCCGCACCTACCGAGGGCAGGGAGCCGTCGAACATGGCTTGACTCCACAAGGGCCAACCGGCCGCCATACCGGTGCGCAGATCCGGGGTCTCCGGGGCTCTGCCGGATGGGGGCCAACCCGGTGAAACCCTTGTCAGAACGTGATCCAGGACACCTCTGTCATGGTCGTAATACGGCTGTAACAAAAACATCATTTCATAGCCGCATCCGCCGACCACGTCGGCTCTTCCCCGCTATGGAGTGACCATGAAACTGCACTCGGCCGGCCTTGCCGCCCTTTCCCTGGCCATCGCCCTGGGCCTGTCGGCCTGCGGTGGCGACAAGCAGGCCGCGCAGCAGCCGGCGGCCGACGGTGCCGCTGCCCCGGCCGCTGCCGGTGCCAAGGTGACCGCCGAAGTGTCCGGCGCGGGCGCGTCCTTCATCTTCCCGCTGGTCTCCAAGTGGTCGGCCGACTACAACGCCAGCACCGGTGCCAAGATCAACTACCAGTCGATCGGCTCCGGCGGCGGCATCGCCCAGATCAAGGCCGGCACCGTCGACTTCGGCTCCTCCGACAAGCCGCTGAGCAGCGAAGAGCTGGCACAGGCCGGCCTGGCACAGTTCCCGTCGGCCATCGGCGGCGTGGTGCCAGTGGTCAACATCGAAGGCCTGGAAGCCGGCAAGCTGCGCCTGAGCGGCGCCCTGCTGGCCGACATCTTCCTGGGCAAGGTCAAGACCTGGAACGATCCGGCCATCGTCGCCGCCAACCCGGGCGTGAAGCTGCCGGACGGCAAGATCACCCTGGTCCACCGTTCGGACGGTTCGGGCACCACCTTCAACTTCTCCAACTACCTGTCCAAGGTCAGCTCGGAGTGGAAGAGCAAGGTCGGCGAAGGCACCTCGGTGCAGTGGCCGGACGGCGTCGGTGGCAAGGGCAATGAAGGCGTCGCTTCGTACGTGAAGCAGATCAAGGGCTCCATCGGCTACGTCGAGCTGGCCTACGCGCTGCAGAACGGCATGCCGTACACCGCCATGCAGAACGCCGCCGGCAACTGGGTCGAGCCCAGCGCGGAAACCTTCGCCGCGGCGGCCGCCAGCGCCGACTGGGCCAGCGCCAAGGACTTCAACCTGGTCATCACCAACGCCCCGGGCGAGCAGGCGTGGCCGATCACCGCCACCAACTTCATGCTGATGCAGAAGCAGCCGAAGGACGCCAAGCGCAACCAGGACACCCTGGCCTTCTTCAAGTGGGCCTTCGAGAACGGCCAGGCCCAGGCCAACGAGCTGCACTACGTGCCGCTGCCGGCCGAACTGGTCAAGCAGATCGAGGCCTACTGGGCGACCGACCTGAAGTGACGGACTCGACGGTGCCCGCCCCGCGCGGGCACCGCTTCCACGCCGTGCCGCCCCGCCCCTTCCTGGCCCTGCCGTCCCCATGAATGCCATCGCCCAGCCTGTAGCCGCCCCGTCCACGCGTGATGCGCGTGATGCCCGCAACGACAAACTGTTCCGATGGGTGCTGGTCGGCACCGTCATCTTCGTCCTGATCGCCCTGGCCTGCGCCGCGCTGTCGATGCTGTGGGGCGGCCGCCATGCCCTGCAGATGCAGGGCCTGAGCTTCTTCTTCTCCGCCGACTGGAATCCGGTCGAGAACAAGTTCGGCGCGCTCGCCCCGATCTACGGCACCCTGGTCACCGCCGTCATCGCGATGGTCATCGCCGTGCCGGTCAGCTTCGGCATCGCCTTCTTCCTCACCGAAGTCGCGCCACGCTGGCTGCGTGGCCCGGTCGGTACCGCCATCGAACTGCTGGCCGGCATTCCCTCGATCATCTACGGCATGTGGGGCCTGTTCGTGCTGGTGCCGGTGATGACCGAGTACGTCACGCCGTTCCTCAACGAGACCCTGGGCGAATGGCCGATCATCGGCCCGATGTTCCAGGGCCCACCGCTGGGCATCGGCATGCTCACCGCCGGCTTCGTGCTGGCGATCATGGTCATTCCGTTCATCTCCTCGGTGATGCGCGAAGTGTTCCTGACCGTGCCGACCCGCCTGAAGGAATCGGCCTATGCGCTGGGCTCCACCAAGTGGGAAGTGAGCTGGGACATCGTGCTGCCCTACACCCGCTCGGCGGTGATCGGCGGCATCTTCCTCGGCCTCGGCCGCGCCCTCGGCGAGACGATGGCGGTGGCCTTCGTGATCGGCAACAGCGTGCGCCTGTCGCCGTCGCTGCTGGAACCGGGCACCACCATTGCTGCGCTGATCGCCAACGATTTCGGTGAAGCCACTGAAACCTACCGTTCGGCCCTGCTGCTGCTCGGCTTCGTCCTCTTCATCGTCACCTTCGTGGTGCTCGCCATCGCCCGCCTGATGCTGATGCGCCTGTCCCGCAAGGAGGGCAACTGATGTCCAGCACCGCTGACTCCCTGTACCTGCGCCGCCGCATCGGCAATGTCGTTGCGATCACCGCTTCCTGCGCCACCGCGCTGTTCGGTTTGTTCTTCCTGGGCTGGATCCTGTTCACCCTGGCCTCCAAGGGCCTGGCCGGCATCAACCTGGATCTGTTCACCAAGATGACGCCGCCGCCGATGCAGGAAGGCGGCCTCGCCAACGCCTTCTTCGGCAGCGCCGTGATGTGTGCGCTGGCGATCGGCATCGGCACCCCGCTGGGCGTATTGGCGGGCACCTGGCTGGCCGAGTACGGCAACGCCCGCAAGGCCGGCACCGTGGTCCGCTTCGTCAACGACATCCTGCTGTCGGCCCCGTCCATCGTGCTCGGCCTGTTCGTCTACACCCTGTACGTGATGCAGACCGGCGGCAACTTCTCGGCGTTCGCCGGTGCGCTGTCGCTGGCCTTCATCGTGCTGCCGGTGGTGGTACGCACCACCGACGAGATGCTGCGCCTGGTGCCCTCGCAGATGCGCGAAGCGGCCCTGTCGCTGGGCATCCCGCAGTGGAAGGTGATCGTGCAGGTGCTGTACCGCAGTGCCTCGGCCGGCATCATCACCGGCATCCTGCTGGCACTGGCCCGCATCTCCGGCGAGACCGCACCGCTGCTGTTCACCGCCTTCGGCAACCAGTACTGGAACAACAACATCTTCCAGCCGATGGCCTCGGTGCCGGTGGTGATGAACCAGTTCGCCGGCAGCCCGTATGAATCCTGGCAGGTGCTGGCCTGGGCCGGTGCCCTGGTGCTGACTGTCTTCGTGTTGCTGGTCAGCCTTGCCGCCCGCGGCATCCTGCTGCGCAACCGTATCTCCCATGACTGACCTTTCCGTGGATAACGCCATGAACGACCTTTCCAACGCCGTGCCGATGCAGCGCATCGCCGTGCCGTCCTCGCACGAGAGCCTGCACACGCCGTCGCCGGTGAAGCTGGCTGCGCGTGGACTGGACTTCTACTACGACAAGTTCCACGCCCTGAAGGGCATCAACCTGGAAATCCCGGAAAAGCGCGTGACCGCGCTGATCGGTCCTTCCGGTTGCGGCAAGTCGACCCTGCTGCGCATCTTCAACCGCATCTACGCGCTGTACCCGAAGCTGGAAGCGCGCGGTGAAGTGCTGCTGGACGGCGAGAACATCCTGTCGCCGAAGTACCCGATGAACCGCCTGCGCAGCAAGGTCGGCATGGTGTTCCAGAAGCCGGTGCCGTTCCCGATGACCATCTTCGAGAACGTGGCCTACGGCATCCGCCACCACGAGAAGCTGAGCAAGGCCGACATGGCCGACCGCGTCGAGCAGGCGCTGCGCCAGGGCGCGCTGTGGGACGAAGTGAAGGACAAGCTGGGGCAGAGCGCACTGGGCCTGTCCGGCGGCCAGCAGCAGCGCCTGTGCATCGCCCGTGCCGTGGCCCTGCGCCCGTCGGTGCTGCTGCTGGACGAGCCGACCTCGGCGCTGGATCCGATCTCGACCAGCCGCATCGAGCAGCTGGTGGAAGAGCTCAAGCACGAGTACACCATCGTCATCGTCACCCACAACATGCAGCAGGCCGCGCGCGTGTCCGACTACACCGCCTTCATGTACCTGGGCGACCTGATCGAGCACGACCGCACCGAAGTGATCTTCTCGCAGCCGTCGCAGCGGCAGACCGAGGACTACATCACCGGCCGCTTCGGCTGAAACGTCAGTCGAGCACGGCTCGACCCTGCAGACACCATCAGTCGAGCGTGGCTCGACTCTACAGAGTGGAACAACCATGAACCTTCCCAACGACCACATCGTCAAGAGCTACGACGAAGAGCAGCAGCGCCTGGTGGCCGAGATCGTGCGCATGGGCGAGATGGCCGTCGCCCAGCTCGAAGCGTCGATGGACGTGATCGAGAAGCGCGACGAGAACGCTGCCCATCGCATCATCGCCAACGACGAGGCGATCGATGCGCTGGAACAGCAGATCAGCCACGACGTGATGCGCCTGGCGCTGCGTGGCCCGATGGCGCGCGACCTGCGCGAGATCCTTGCCGGCCTGCGCATTCCGGCCGACATCGAGCGCATCGGTGACTACGCTGCCAACGTCGCCAAGCGCTCGATCGCGCTGGGCAAGGTGCCGCCGCTGCCGCAGATCCAGGGCCTGCGTGCACTGGGCCGCCTGGCCGCGCAGCAGGTCCGGCGTGCCATTGCCGCCTACCGCGACAACGATGCTGATGCCGCGCTGGAACTGCGTGAGGACGACGCCCGCCTGGACGCGCAGTACACCGCGCTGTTCCGCGAGCTGCTGACCTACATGATGGAAGACCCGCGCAACATCACCCCGTGCACGCACCTGCTGTTCATGGCCAAGAACCTGGAGCGCGTGGGCGACCACGCCACCAACATCGCCGAGAACGTATGGTTCCTGGTGCATGGCGAGCAGCCGCTGCCACCGCGTGAAAAGCGCGACGAGACCTCCAGCACCGGCCAGCCCTGACGCTGCACTGCAACACCGGAGTCGACTCCAAGGTGGCCGCTGTCCTGGTGACAGCGGCCTTCTTTTTTGGGGTGTTCCCCCGCATTGGGCGCGCCGGGCTTGCCCGGTGCGGACCTGCCGGATGCTTCTGTAACAGATCTCACGAAAATTTGAGTTCTTGGCGAGGATTCGTTGAGTAGGATCGCTGCACCATCGATTCACCCCGGGCACCTGCCCACCACCCAGGAGTAAGACCGATGAGCAGTTCCAACAAGACCCTGTCCCTGCTGACCGCTACCGCCCTGGCCGCCGGCCTGGGCATGACCGCCAGCGCCTCGGCGCTGAGCATGAGCGACCTCGCCCAGGGCTACCTGGTGGCCGGCCAGGCAGCCAAGGCCAGCACCGATGCCAAGGCCGCCGATACCAAGATGGCAGCCGACGCGACCAAGCACGCCGAAGGCAAGTGTGGTGCCGACGGCAAGACCGGCGAAGGCAAGTGCGGTGCCGACAAGGGCAAGGCTGCCGGCGCAGCGGGCGCCAAGGCCAAGACCGGCGACACGAAGTCGGCTGAAGGCAAGTGCGGCGAAGGCAAGTGCGGTGGCAAGCACTGACGTCCGCGCCAGCCTGGTCCACCCGCAGTCGCCGCTTCGCGCGGCGGCTGCAGGGTTGGGCCTGCGCCGGGCGCTGCTGCAGGATCTGCGTGACGCTCCGGCAGGCGACTTCGACTTCCTGGAATGCGCGCCGGAGAACTGGATCCATGTCGGCGGCCCGGCCGGTGATGCCCTGGCCGAACTGGCACACCGCCATCCGCTGAGCTGCCACGGCCTGTCGCTGTCGCTGGGCGGCAGTGCCGCCCTGGACACCCAGCTGCTGGAGCAGGTCGGCCGGTTCCTCGAAAAGCACCGCGTACCGCTGTACAGCGAGCACCTGAGCTACTGCAGCGACGACGGCCACCTGTACGACCTGCTGCCGATTCCCTTCACCGACGAAGCCGTGCGCCATACCGCGCAGCGCATCCGCCACGTGCAAGACCTGCTCGGCCGCCGCATCGCGGTGGAGAACGTGTCCTACTACCTGGCGCCGGAACCGGCGATGGACGAGCTGGCGTTCACCAATGCGGTGCTCGCCGAAGCCGACTGCGACCTGCTGCTGGACGTCAACAACGTCTACGTCAACGCCTGCAACCACGGCTACGATGCCGATGCCTTCATCGCCGGCCTGCCCGCGCAGCGCATCGTCTGCCTGCACGTGGCCGGGCACCTGGACGAGGCACCCGACCTGAAGATCGATACCCATGGCAGCGCGGTGATTGATCCGGTCTGGGAGTTGCTGGCGCGTACCTATGCACGCATCGGCCCACGCCCCACCCTGCTCGAACGCGATTTCAATTTCCCGCCCTATGCGGAACTGCAGGGCGAACTGCAGACCATCCGCCGCCTGCAGGCCGCACACGCCGGGGCTGCACATGGCTGACGCTATCGACACCCTGCGCGCGCAGCAGCACGCGTTCACCACGCACCTGCGCGATCCACAGGCGGTGCCTGCACCGGCCGGCCTGGATGCACGCCGGTTGGCGGTGTACCAGCACCTGCTGTTCAACAACCTGCTCGGGCTCCTGAGCAACGGTTTCCCGGTCTGCGTCCGCCTGCTCGGCGAACCGGCATGGAGCGCGCTGGTGCGCCACTACTTCGCCACCCATCGCTGCCAGACCCCCCTGTTCACCGAGCTGGCCGCCGAGTTCGTGCAGTGGCTGCAGGCACAGCCGCAGCTGCCGCACCCGGGGCTGGCCGAACTGGCCCACTACGAGTGGGTGGAAACCGCGCTGTACCAGTTGCAGGCCGAGCCACTTCCTGCGCCTGGCGATGTCGATCCGCTGCGGGTGCCGCTGCAGCGTTCGCCGCTGGCGTGGCCGCTGCTGTACCAGTGGCCGGTGCACCGTCTCGGTGCAGAGGATGCGCCGACCCAGCCCCTCCCAGAACCCACCGGCCTGCTGGTCCGCCGCGAAGCCGACGGTGAAGTGCGATTCGCCGCGCTCAGCCCCTTGGCGGTGCACCTGCTGTCCAGCATCGGTGAACAGCCTGGGCTGGAAGGCCGTACGTACCTGCAACGCCTCGCCACCACGCATGGGCTGGCCGAAGACGCGCTGGCCGGCCCCGGTGCCGCGCTGCTGCGGCAGTTCCTGCAGGCCGGCGTGATCGGCCCGCTCACCGCCCCGCCCTGACACCCCATTTGCGGAGATCCCCTGATGAACCTTCCGACCCTGGCCGCCGCGCGTGGCCAGCTGGACCGTCGCCCCCTGGTTGGCCCCGCTCGGCCTGCGCCTGCTGCTGGCCTGGGAATTCTTCGAATCCGGCCGCGAGAAGCTGCGCGGCCAGAACTGGTTCGCCGACCTGCAGGACGCCTTTCCATTCCCGTTCGACCAGTTGCCGGCCACCCTGAACTGGCAACTGGCGACCTGGTTCGAACTGCTCGGGGCGGCCTGCCTGCTGTTCGGTTTCGGCACCCGTTTCGCCGCCGCGAGCCTGCTGGTGCTGACCGTGGTGGCCACCTATGCGGTGCATTGGCCGATGGAGTGGAACTCGCTGGCCGACCTGGCCATGGGCTATGCGATCAGCGACCAGGGCTTCGGCAACTTCAAGCTGCCGGTGCTGTTCATGGCCATGCTGCTGCCGCTGATCTTCACCGGCGCCGGCAAGCTGAGCGTGGACGCGTGGCTGGCGCGGTGGTCTCCCTCGGCCACACCTGCGCGGCCAGCGGTTCGGTAGATGCCGACCTTGGTCGGCGCGTCATGTGCCAACCAAGGTTGGCACCTACCGGGTTCTGCGTTCGTGCCACCACGGTGGCTGGCATGGGCTGCGTGGCCGGGCGCTCAGGGCTGCTCTGATAGAATTCACGCATGACTGACCCCATCCCCGCACCTGCCGCCGTTCCCGATTCCGCAGTTCCCCAGGCGCAGCGCGCGATGTCACAACGCTTCCGCGGCTTCCTGCCGGTGGTGGTGGATGTGGAAACCGGCGGCTTCGACAGCCAGCGCAATGCGCTGCTGGAAATCGCTGCGGTGCCGATCGAGATGGACGAGAACGGCCTGCTCTACCCCGGCCAGACCGCCAGTGCCCACGTGGTCCCGGCCGAGGGCCTGGAGATCGACCCGAAGTCGCTGGAAGTGACCGGCATCATCCTCGACCATCCGTTCCGGCTGGCCAAGGAAGAAAAAGCGGCGTTGGACCACATCTTCACCCCGGTGCGTGCGGCGATGAAGAAGTACGGCTGCCAGCGCGCGATCCTGGTTGGCCACAACGCCCATTTCGACCTCGGCTTCGTCAACGCGGCCGTGGCGCGGACCGGCCACAAGCGCAACCCGTTCCATCCGTTCAGCGTGTTCGACACGGTCACCCTGGCCGGTATCGCCTACGGCCAGACCGTGCTGGCGCGTGCGGCCACTGCCGCCGGGCTGGGTTGGGATGCGAATGAAGCGCACAGCGCGGTATATGACACCGAGCAGACCGCGCGGCTGTTCTGCACCATCGCCAACGCCTGGCCGCGGTAAGACAGCGCTTTCTGTAGAGCCGAGCCATGCTCGGCTGCACCTTTTTCCGCGCTGCCGCGCGGTAGTCGAGCACGGCTCGACTCTACAGGCCGACGTCGTTCCATCGATGCATGGTGGCGAATCAATCGCCGCACAGTAGATCCACGCCATGCGTGGATGCGATCAACCAATGCTCGTACGATCGCGGCCGTCGCTCTTGGCGCGGTACAGCGCGCGGTCTGCGCGCTGGTACAGCAGCGCCGGGGTGCGGTCGTCGGCATCCAGCTCCACCAGCCCCGCACTGAAGGTCACGCGCAGGCCTTCCACACCGGCCCAGTCGGGGTGGTCATGGAACAGGCCGCGCAGGCGCGCGCACAGCTGCGCGGCTTCCTCCAGGCGGGTGTCGTTGAGCAGCAGCGCGAACTCTTCGCCGCCGGTGCGCGCCGGCAGGTCGGAGTCGCGGCTGGCGGCTGCGATCAGCGTCGCCACCTGCACCAGCACGGCATCGCCGATGCTGTGGCTGTGGCGGTCGTTGACGTCCTTGAAATGGTCGATGTCCAGCACCACCAGGCACAGTGGATGACCACTGCGCTGCGAACGGGCGAAGTCACGCGCCAGCGTCTCGTCGAAGCCGCGGCGGTTGGCCAGCCCGGTCAGCGCATCCTCGCGGGCCTGGCGCTCGAAGGCTTCGGCCTGGCGCGCTAGGCGCTCGGCCAGCTCGGTCTTTTCCTGGTTCAGCGCCTGCAGGTGCACGGTCTTGGCCTGCAGGTCGAAGGTCGCGTCGTCCACCCGCCGCGCCAGGCGCAGGTTGCTGGCCTTCAGCTGCTGCAGCAGCAGGCGGTACAGTGCCACCAGGCCGGCCAGCAGCAACAGCCCGCCCAGCGCCTGTACGCTGCGCCGCTGCCACCAGAACGGCTCGACGCTGAAGCTCCACACCGCCTCCTGTTGGCCCCAGCTGCCGCCCGGATGCGCCGCAGCCACATGCAGGGTGTAGTCGCCCGGCGGCAGGCCAACGAACTCGACGCTGCGCTGCGGGCCACGCTCGACCCAGCCGGCATCGAGGCCATCCAGCCGCGTGCGGTAGCGGATCCGGTCGGACATCAGGTAGCTCAGGCCGACATAGCTCACCGCCAACCGGCGGCCACCGGGAATGTAATTGCGGTCCGGTCCCTCCCAGTGCACCGGCGCACCATCCACCTGCACGCTCTCGATCGCCGCCGGCGGCGATGGCCGCTCGCGGAAACGCTGCAGGCGTTGCGGGTCGACCGTGCTCAGGCCACCGGCGGTGACCACCCAGAACGTGCCATCCTGGCGCAGGATCGCCGATGGACTGGAGCTGCCATTGGCCTGTGCATTGGCCATGCCGTCGATCTCGTTGTAGCGCTCCAGCACCACCCGCGGCGTGCGGCCATCGGCCACCGCATTGAGGGTGGCCATGTCGGTGCGCAGCACACCACGGTTGCTGCTGATCCAGACATTGCCGAGGCGGTCCGGCACCAGCTGGAACACCGCGTCCACCGGCATGCCCTGCTCCAGGCCGACCCGCGCCAGCGCACCGTTGCGCCAGCGGTACAGGCCACGATCACTGCTGATCCACATCGCATCGCCCAGCTGGTGGAAGCCGAACACGCTGCGGCCGCCCCCCAGCGGGGCCAGGTCGATCGACTGCACGTGGTCGCCACGCAGCACGCGGATGCCTTCGATGGTGCCGATCCACAGGTTGCCCTGGTGGTCATGCTCGAGCGCGGTAATCAGGCCGCCGGGCATACCCGGCACGTTCGAGACCTGCACCCGGTCGCCGTCGATGCGCACCACGCCCTTCTGCGTGCCGGCCCAGACCACGCCCTGCGGGTCAACGGTGATCGCACGGATGTTGCCGCCCGGCATGCCGTCAGCCGCCGCATAGTTGTGGCGCAGGCCCCCATCGCGACCCAGCCGGTAAACGCCGTCGCCGAAGGTTCCCACCCACAGGTCACCGTCCGGCCCCTGTGCCAGGCTCAGTACCGAGGGCGCCTTGCCGCCGCGGTTGTGCAGCGGTACCGCGCGGAAACGACCGTCGCGGGTCTGGAGGTCAAGGCCGCTGGCGCTGCCGACCCACAGCTGGCGGTCGCGATCCTCGAACACCGTGCGCACGTAGTCGCCACTGAGCCCATCGCGCTCGGTGAAGCTGCTGAACAGTGTTTCGCGCAGGCGGTACAGGCCCCCATTGGCTCCCACCCAGATGCTGCCTTCGGCATCCTCGCGCAGGCTGACCACGCGTCCGCCCGGCAGGTTCAGGCCGGCCGGCAGCCGCTCCAGGCCATGGGCGGAAATGCGCAGCAGGCCCTGGTTCTCGGTACCCAGCCACAGATCGCCATGCCGGTCCTGCAGCATCGAGGTCATGTGCAGCTGGCCCGGCAGGCGGTGCACCAGCACCAGCTGGTCGTCCTCCACCCGGTACAGGCGCTCGCCGGCGACGATCCACAGCGCGCCATCCGGTGCCCGGTACGGCCACGACAGGCCGCTGCCGGCGCCCAGCCCCCACGCGGCGGGCGCGCGCTTGAGCACGCCGTCGTTGTCGCGCAGCACCAGCCCGTCGAGCGTGCCGACCCATACCCGGTCCTGTGCATCGACCACCAGCTTGGTGAAGCTCATTGCCATCGGCAGGTCCGCCGCCGGTGCCTGGTAGACGATGCCGGCATCCGGCGTCAGGTAGCCGATGCCCTTGCCTTCGTACAGCAGCCACAGCCGGCCCTGGCTGTCCATCTGCATGGACTGGATCAGCACCTGCGGTGTACCGGCCTGGTGCTCCCAGACCCGCCATTGGCCGTCGCTGCCGCGGTGGCTGACGTTGCCGCGCGAATCGCTGATCCACAGCCCGCCCTGGCGGTCGACGAACAGTGCGCCGATGCCGTTGTCGCGCAGGCCCGGGCGCGTACTGCGGTCGAACACGGTGAAGTCCAGTCCGTTGTAGCGCACCAGCCCTTCCCAGGTGGCGAACCACAGATGGCCCTCCGGCGTCTGTGCGATGTCGCGCAGCGAGTTGTGCGGCAGGCCGTTGCGCGAGGTCCATACGTCGATGGCGTAGTCGCGCAGCGGGGGCGCGCCCTCCTGTGCCGCCAGCGGCAGCGCGAGGGCCAGCAGCAACCACAGCAGGCCCTGCCGCAGTGCCCGCCTGAATCCTGATGCGCGGCGCTCCACCCAGCGCCCCTCGTCCCCCTGCCCGCCCATCACCGCAGCAGCGGCGGCCAGGTGCGGCTGCAGGGCGCGGCAGCGTGCGGGAACAGCCGGGCAGCGCGCACTGGCATGCCGGCGGGAACGGGCTGGCTCATCGAGGGGAGACTGGGGAGATGGGCAGATGATAGGCCAAACCCCGGCCCCGGCGTCACCGTCCGCGGCCCGCCGGCTCAGCCGGCGCGGCCGGGCGCCACCACCTGGGCACTGGCCGGCCACTGCACCACCGCCTCCAGGCCACCTTCGGCCCGGTTGCGCAGCCACAGCCGCGCGCCGTCCTTCTCGGCCAGGGCGCGGGCGATGGTCAGGCCCAGGCCGGCCCCGCCGGTCTGGCGCGAACGCGAGGTTTCCACCCGCACGAACGGATCGAACACCGCCTCCAGCTGCGCTTCGGCCAGGCCGGGACCGTCATCGGCCACCACTACGGTGATCGCACCGCCGCTGCGCTCGACCCGTACCCGCGCCCGCTGCGCGTACATCACCGCGTTGTCCACCAGGTTGGAGAACAGGCGGTGCATGGCCAGCGGACGCAGCATCAGCACCGAACCACTGCCCCCCTCGAAGACCACGTCGGCGCCGCCTTCGGCGGTGTCCTCGACGATGCTCTCCAGCAGTGAATCCAGGTCGAGTGCGGCGCGCTGCTCGGCACTCTCGGCACTGCGGGCCAGTTCCAGGCCCTCGCGCACCAGCGCCTGCATCGCCGCCAGGTCACCGATCAGGCGCTCGCGCAGGGCTTCGTCGCTGACATTCTCCAGGCGCAGGCGCAACCGGGTCAGCGGCGTCTGCAGGTCATGGGTGATCGCCGCCAGCATCTGCGTGCGTTCGGCCAGGTGCCGCTGCAGGCGGTGCTGCATGGCGTTGAAGGCTTCGGCGGCGCGCTGCACTTCACGCGGCCCGCGCAATGGCAACGGGTCGCGCTGCAGATCGTCGCCGAGATCCTCGGCAGCGGCGGCCAGTTCCTGCAGTGGCGCACTGGCCATGCGCGCAACGATATAGGCCAGCACGGCAATCGCCAGCACCAGCAGGGTCAGGAACCACGGGTCCACGGCGAGGATGCCGTTGTGCGCCACCGCCGGCGAGTCCAGCGCCAGTTTCAGCAGCGTGCCGTCGTTGAGGGTCACGTCCACCGCGCGGCACTTGGGCGGGATGAACGCCGGGTCGCGTTCGCGCGGCGGCCGCCGGTGACCCGGCGGTGGCGGCGGCAGCAGGTCCTGCAGCTTGGGAATGCAGGAGCGGAACGAAGCGAAGTGCACATGCGCGCGCGACACCGGTCCGGGGCGGTCTTCCAGCACTTCCATCAGCGCCGTGTCGGCACGCCCGAGGCGGGCTCCGGGCTGCAGCGCGCGCACGCTCGGCCCGCCGATCGCCAGCAGGCGCTCGCGCAGCTCCGGATTGCCGTCCAGCAGGTTGACGTAGCCCTGCAGGCGGTCGGCGATGCGGTTCAGGTTCTGCCGCTCGAACTCCTGCTGGCGCTTGGAAGTGGCCAGCATGGTCGCGCCGATCGCAGCCACCGCCATGCCCAGCAGCAGGATCACGAACAACCGCCCGACCATCGAGGACAGGAAATGGCGCAGGCGCTTCATCGCGGCTTATTCCAGGTTGACCGCGGAGGCCAGCACGTAGCCCTCGTTGCGCACGGTCTTGATCAGTCCGTCCGGGCCACCGTCGTCGCCCAGCTTGTTGCGCAGGCGGCTGACCTGCAGGTCGATCGCGCGGTCCTGTGCCTCGTAGTTGCGGCCACTGCTGAGCGCGACCAGCTGCTCGCGCGACAGCACCTTGTTGGCGTGCGCGATGAACACCCGCAGCAGGCGGAACTCGGCGCCGGACAGCACCACCACGCGGTCATCCGGATCGACCAGGTGGCGATGCTCCAGGTCGAACACCCAGCGCGAGAAGCGCGCACGGCGCACCGCCAGCGGCTCCAGGTTGGCCGGCAGCGCCTCGGTCCGGCGCAGCACGTTGCGGATGCGTGCCAGCAGCTCGCGCGGTTCGAACGGCTTGGCCAGGTAGTCATCGGCGCCCATTTCCAGGCCCAGCACGCGATCGATCGGCTCGGCGCGTGCGGTCAGCATGATCACCGGCGTGTTCGAGCGCGCACGCAGGTCGCGGCACAGGGTCAGGCCATCCTCGCGCGGCAGGTTGAGGTCGAGCACGATCAGGTCCACGTGCTCGCGGTCCAGCAGCTGGCGCATGGCGGTGCCATCGGCGGCAGTGCTCACCTGGTAGCCGGCGCGGCCGAGCTGCTCGGCCAGCAGCGTGCGGATGTCGTTGTCGTCGTCGACGATCAGCAGTCGATGCATCGGGTTTTCAGTCTCCATGTCGCGATCATCCCGTGTCGGCAGCTGAACCGCATCCGGGGCAATGCGTACCAGTGTATCCACCCACGGGCGGGATACCTGTGGTTACGCGTATTCACCGACAGTGTTACATACAGACATACCCCGAGGATTGAGCCGTCCATCGCCCGGTCTTCACAATGCCCGCCAACGCCGCACGCGCGGCCCCGAGAGTGAAGCCACGACGTGACGTTCCGCCTGCTGCCCGCGACCCGCCGGAGTCGCCTGATACTGATCGCCCTGCTTGCCCTGATCGTCGCCGCGACCGCCTGGTGGCTGCTGCGCAAGCCCGCCGCGCCGGCGGTGGCCACCTCGCCGGTCAGCCGCGGTGACATCGAGCAGACGGTGGACGCCACCGGCGTGATCGATGCCTACAAGCTGGTCAGCGTCGGTGCGCAGGCCTCGGGCCAGATCAAGTCGCTGAAGGTGCAGCTGGGCGACACCGTGAAGGAAGGCGACCTGATTGCCGAGATCGACGCCACCACCCAGCAGAACCAGGTGCTCAACGCGCAGGCCTCGCTGGACCAGGTCACCGCCCAGCGCGCCGTCCAGCAGGCCACCCTGCGCCAGGCCGAACTGGAATTCGCGCGCCAGCAGCAGATGCTGGCCGCCGAGGCCACCTCGCGCCAGGAATACGATGCCGCCGAGGCGCAGCTGAAGACCGCCCGTGCCCAGCTGCAGTCCTACGAGGCGCAGATCAAGGGCCGCGAAACCGAGCTGGGCACCGCCCGCGCCAACCTGGCCTACACCCGCATCACCGCGCCGATGGACGGCACCGTGGTGGCGGTGGTGGCCGAGGAAGGCCGCACGGTGAACGCCAACCAGACCGCGCCGACCATCGTCATGCTGGCGCGGCTGGACGTGGTCACCGTCAATGCGGAGATCTCCGAGGCCGACGTGGTCAAGATCAAGGCCGGCATGCCGGTGTACTTCACCACGCTCGGCGACCCGGACCGCAAGTACCACGCCACGCTGCGCCAGATCAATCCGGCGCCAGCCTCGATCGCCAACGAGAATTCATCCAGCTCCAGCAGCTCCTCCAGTTCCAGTTCCAGCAGCGCGGTCTACTACAACGCGCTGTTCGACGTGGAGAACCCGGATGGCACGCTGCGCATCGACATGACCGCGCAGGTCTCGGTGCTGCTCAAGCAGGCCAAGGACGTGCTGATGGTGCCGGCAGTGGCGCTGGGGCCGAAGCGCCGTGGCGACGAGCGCATGGTGCGGGTGCTGGACGACAAGGGCCAGCCGCAGCCGCGCAAGGTCACGGTGGGCATCAACAATGGCGCCTCGGCCGAGATCCTGTCCGGGCTGAAGGAAGGCGAGCGCGTGGTGGTTGGAGAAGCGGGTGCGGCCGGTGCCAGCGCCGGCGGCGGCAACCGCGGCGGCATGCAGATGCGGGTTGGCGGCCCGGGCATGGGGCGCCGATGAGCACGACGGCGCCGCTGCTGCGCCTGCGCGACCTGCGACGTGAATTCCCGGCCGGCGATGATGTGATCGCCGTGCTGCGCGACGTCAATCTCGACATCCACGCCGGTGAGATGGTGGCCATCGTCGGCCAGTCCGGCTCGGGCAAGTCGACGCTGATGAACATCCTCGGCTGCCTCGATCGTCCCACCCGTGGCAGCTACCAGGTGGCCAGCCGCGAAACCGGGAAGATGCAACCGGACGAACTGGCCGAACTGCGCCGCGAGCATTTCGGTTTCATCTTCCAGCGCTACCACCTGCTCGGCGACCTGGATGCGCGCGGCAACGTGGAAGTGCCGGCGGTGTACGCCGGCAGCCCCGGCCCGGTGCGCAACGCGCGTGCCGAGCAACTGCTGCAGCGGCTGGGCCTGAGCGACCGCATGCATCACAAGCCGGGCCAGCTGTCCGGTGGCCAGCAGCAGCGCGTGTCGATCGCACGCGCCCTGATGAACGGCGGCGAGGTGATCCTGGCCGACGAACCGACCGGCGCGCTGGACACGAAATCCGGCGAGGAAGTGATGGCGATCCTCGGCGAACTGCATGCCGAAGGCCACACCATCATCATCGTCACCCACGACATGAGCGTGGCCGAGCACGCGCAGCGCATCATCGAAATCCGCGATGGCGAGATCATCGCCGACCGCGCCAACCCGAATGCGCCGACCTACCGTGCGCAGCGCGAGGCCAGTACCGGCGTCGCCCACGGCAACAGCTGGCGGGCCGCGCGCGACCGCTTCACCGAAGCGTTCCGCATGGCGCTGCTGGCGATGAACGCACATCGGCTGCGAACCTTCCTGACCATGCTCGGCATCATCATCGGCATCGCCTCGGTGGTCTCGGTGGTGGCGCTGGGCAATGGCTCCCAGCAGCAGATCCTGCAGAACATCAGCGCGCTCGGCACCAATACCATCGACGTCTATCCCGGCCGCGGTTTCGGCGACATGCGCTCGGCGCGCGTACAGACGCTCAAGGCCAGCGATGCCGATGCACTGGCAAGGCAGAGCTACGTGGACAGCGCCACCCCCAGCGTATCGACTTCGGTCACCGCGCGTTACCGCAACCAGTCGTCCACCGCCCAGGTCAGCGGCGTTGGCGAGCAGTTCTTCCGGGTCAAGGGCGTGACCCTGCTCAGCGGCAGCTTCTTCGATGCCGATGCGGTCAAGGGCCTGGGCCAGGTGGCGGTGATCGACGAGAACACCCAGTCCCAGTTCTTTCCCGATGTCGACCCGGTCGGCCAGGTGATCCTGCTCGGCAACGTGCCGGCGCGCGTGGTCGGCGTGGCCAAGCGGCAGAGTTTCGGCTTCGGCGGCAGCACCAGCCTCAGCGTGTGGGTGCCGTACACCACGGTGATGTCGCGCATGCTCGGCCAGAGCCACGTGTCCAGCATCACCGTGCGCGTGGACGATGACACGCCGATGGACGCCGCGCAGGAAGCGATCACCCGCCTGCTGACCCTGCGCCATGGCACCGAGGATTTCTTCCTCAGCAACAGCGCCGAGATCCGCGAGACCATCGAGCAGACCACGCGCACGATGACCCTGCTGATCGGTGCCATCGCCGCCATCGCGTTGCTGGTCGGTGGCATCGGCGTGATGAACATCATGCTGGTATCGGTGACCGAGCGCACCCGCGAGATCGGGGTGCGCATGGCCGTCGGTGCACGGCAGAGTGATATCCGCCAGCAGTTCCTGATCGAAGCGGTGCTGGTCTGCCTGCTCGGCGGCGTGCTCGGTATCGGCCTGGCCCTGCTGCTGGGCTCGATGATCGGCCGCTTCGCCAGCGACTTCCAGGTGCTGTTCTCCACCGCCTCGATCGTCGCCGCGTTTGCCTGCTCGACCCTGATCGGCGTTGCGTTCGGCTTCCTGCCAGCGCGCAACGCCGCGCAGCTCGACCCGGTGGAGGCCCTGGCCCGCGAATGAAGATGATGACCCGACTGCCCTTCCCCGCTCCCCGGCACCTGCTGCTGGCCGGTGCCGTTCTACTCGCCCTGTCCGGCTGCGCGTCGGTCGGCCGCTACCCGGTGCACGACCCGGCCGTGGCGGCGCAGTATGGACGTGGCGATGCCACCCTCAACGCGCCAGCCGATGACCCGCGCAGCAGCCTGGATACACCGGGCCGCGACATCCGCCAGGACACCTGGTGGACCGGCTTCGGCGATGAACGCCTGGACCGTCTGGTGGCGCAGGCGCTGGCCGCCAACAGCGATCTGGCCGCCGCCGGCCTGGCCGTGCAGCGTTCGCGCCTGCAGGCCGGCCTGGCCAGCAACGCACTGTGGCCGCAGCCCTCGTCATCCGGCGTGAGCGGCAGCGCCAGCCGCGCCACCGACCAGTCTGATGATTGGCGCCGCAGCTATTCCACCGGCGTCTCGCTGGGTTGGGAAGTGGACCTGTGGGGCCGCCTGCGCACCCAGCGCGACATCGCCCGCTGGGAAGCCGAGGCCAGCGAGGAAGACCGGCAGAACACCGCGCTGCTGGTGATCAGCGACACCATCACCCAGTACTGGAACCTGGCCTACCTCAACCAGTCGATCGCCACCGGCCAGGCCAACCTGGAGCGCCTGGAACGCACCCGCGAACTGGTGCAGGCCCGCTTCGACGCCGGTGCGGTATCGCGCCTGGAAGTGCGCCAGGCACTGCAGAACCTGCAGTCGCAGCGGTCCTCGCAGAGCGCGCTGGAACAGCAGCGGGTGGAGGTGCGCAACGCGCTGACCGTGCTGCTGGACGGCACGCCCTGGCCCCAGCAGGACGAACCACAGGACCTGCTGGGCGCACGCAGCCCAGCCATCAGCGAAGGCCTGCCGACCGATCTGCTCGGCCGCCGCCCCGATCTGCGCGCGGCCGAACTTCGCCTGCGCAACAGCCTGAAGACCATCAAGGTCACCGCCACCCAGTACTACCCTGCGCTGAGCCTGACCGGCAGCCTCGGTTCCAGCGCGACCTCGCTGGGCGATGTGCTGCGCAACCCGGTGGCCACGCTGGGCGCCGGCCTGTCGCTGCCGTTCCTCAACCTGCAGCGTGCGCAGCTGGATACCGATATCGCCGGCACCACCTACCAGATCGCCGCCAGCAACTTCCGCAAGACGCTGTATACCGCGCTCTCGGAAGTGGACAACGCACTGTCGGCGCGCGAGCAGCTGGCGCGCCAGGTGGCGGCCTCGCAGGCTTCATACGACGAAGCGGTGGAAGTGGAACGCGCGCAGGAAGTGCGTTACCGCGTGGGTGCCACCGATCTGCGCACCTGGCTGGAAGCGCAGCAGACCCGGCGTGATGCCGAACTGTCGCTGGCACGCGCGCGCCAGGGCCAGCTCAACAACGACGTGACGCTGTTCAAGGCGTTGGGCGGCAGCGCGGGGTGAGGCGGGACATGAAACGGGGTCAGATCCCTTTTCCCATTGGAAAAGGGATCTGACCCCGATCACATCGCGCTGGCCGATCAACCGCGCTGGCGCACGGCCTCGAACAGGCTGACGCCGGCGGCGACGGAGACGTTCAGGCTCTCGATCTCGCCCGGCATCGGGATCTTGACCAGGCCATCGCAGTTCTCGCGGGTCAGGCGGCGCAGGCCATCGGCTTCGCCGCCCAGCACCAGCGCGATGTTGCCCTTCAGGTCCAGCTGGTACAGCGAGGCCGTGGCTTCACCGGCCAGGCCGTAGATCCACACGCCCTGCTTCTGCAGGTCCTTCAGGCAGCGCGAGAGGTTGGTCACCGCCACCACCGGGATCAGGTCGGCGGCACCGGCCGAAGTCTTGCGCACAGTGGCATTGACCGTGGCCGACTTGTCCTTCGGGATGATCACCGCGGTCGCCCCGGCGGCAGCGGCCGAGCGCAGGCAGGCGCCGAGGTTGTGCGGGTCCTGCACCTCGTCGAGCACCAGCAGCAGGGCCTTGCCCTCGGCCGCGGTGACCAGCCCTTCCAGCTCGTTCTCGCTGTAGGTACGGGCGGCGGCGTAGCGCGCGGCCACGCCCTGGTGGCGCACCGAACCGCCAACACCGTCCAGCGCCTGGCTGTTCACCTTGCGCACATCGATGCCCTTGCGGCGGGCGTTCTCTTCGATCTCGGTCAGGCGCGGGTTCTTCGCACCGGCCTCGACCAGCACTTCGCGGACGTTCTCGGCGTCGTTCTCGATGGAGGAGGCGACGGCGTTGACGCCGACAATCCACTGGCTGTTCTTGCTCATGCGGGCGGGGACCGGAAAGGGGGTGGCTATGGTAGAGCATCGGCAGGCCGGGCGCTGCGACCGGCCGCCCCTCTGTAGCGCCGAGCCCATGCTCGGCTGGCGGGGGGCCGATGAAGCCTGAACCCGGAGCAGCCGAGCGTGGGCTCGGCGCTAGAGGGGCGTTACCGACTGCGCGGCGGCCAGTGCGGGGTGTCGTGGTCGGGGTGCTGGTGGGAGACGATGGTGGCCAGGAACTCCAGCGCGGCGACGTCGTCCTCGGTGCGCCGCGCCGGCAGGCCGGACAGGCTGTCGACGAACGGCAGCTTGCGCTCCACCCCGTACTGGATCGTCGGTGGCAGGCGTTCCGGCTCATCGAAGGCGCCGGCAGCCACGGCCACGCCATCCGGGGCTTCATAGGTCAGGGGTGTACCGCAGTCGGCGCAGAAACCACGCCGCACCACGTTGGACGACTGGAAATAGCGCGGCTGGCCGCGGGTCCAGCTGAACTGCACGCCGCGCACGGATACCAGCGGCGCGTAATAGGCACCGAACGCCTTCTGGCACATCCGGCAATGGCAGATCGAGCTGTCGGTGAGCTCGCCACGCGCCTGGAAGCGGACCGCGCCGCACTGGCAGCCGCCACTGTATTCGGGTTGGCCTTGCATGCTGGGGTTCCTCCGGAACGTCGTGCCAACCAAGGTTGGCACCTACCAGTTGCGGTAGGTGCCAACCGTTGGTCGGCACACCTTTCAATACTTCTTCTTGGTGCGCTTGGCCGGCTTGCCCCGCTCGGGCGGCGGCGGCAGGCCATCGCCCTCGTCCTCGCCCTTGTGCTCGACCAGGCGGAAGTCGATCTTGCGCTCTTCCATGCTGGCCTTCAGCACCAGGATCCGCACGCGGTCACCCAGCCGGTAGCTGCTGCCGCGGCGTTCGCCGGTCAGCGTTTTGCGGGTGGCGTCGAACTTGTAATAGTCCTGCGGCAGCTGGGTCACATGCACCAGGCCCTGCACCTTGGACTCGTCCAGTTCCACGAACAGGCCGAAGCTGGTCACGCCGCTGATCACGCCGTCGAACTGGCCGCCCACGTGCTTTTCCATCCACGCCGCGCGGTAACGCTCGTCGACCTCGCGCTCGGCTTCGTCGGCACGGCGCTCGCGCTCGGAACACTGCAGCGCCAGGGCCGCCATTTCGCGCGCGTTGTAGGTGAACTTGTCCAGCGGCTTGCCGGACAACGCATGCTTGATCGCACGGTGCACCAGCAGGTCGGGGTAACGGCGGATCGGCGAGGTGAAGTGCGCGTACGCCTCCAGCGCCAGGCCGAAGTGGCCGTGATTCTCCGGGCTGTAGATCGCCAGGCTCTGGCTGCGCAGCAACACCGATTCCAGCAGCGTGGCATCGGGGCGGTCGCGGATCTTCTTCAGCAGCTTGGTGTAATCGCCCGGGCGCACCTTCGACCACGGCGGCAGGCTCAGCTTGAACTCCTTGAGGAATTCCAGCAGGTCGGCGTACTTGGTTTCCGGCGGCTTCTCGTGGATGCGGTACGGCGCCGGCACATGGCGCGACAGCAGGTACCTGGCGGCCTCGACGTTGGCCGCGATCATGCACTCCTCGATCAGCTTGTGCGCGTCGTTGCGCACCAGCATGCCGGCCTGGGTCACTTCACCACGGTTGTCCAGCACGAAGCGCACTTCACTGCTTTCGAATTCGATGGCACCGCGCTTGGCGCGTGCCTTGGACAGCACCTTGTACAGCTGGTGCAGGCGCTGCACCTGCGGCAGCAGGTCGCCCATCCAGGCCTTGGTATCGGCATCGTCCTCGCCCACCGCCTTCCACACCTGGGTGTAGGTCAGGCGCGCATGCGAGTTCATCACCGCCTCGTAGAAGCGCGAATGCGTGACCAGGCCATCGCGGTCGATCTGCATGTCGCAGACAAAGCACATGCGGTCGACCTTCGGCATCAGCGAGCAGATGCCGTTGGACAGTGTCTCCGGCAGCATCGGCACCACGAAGCCCGGGAAGTACACCGACGTCGCACGCTTCTGCGCCTCTTCATCCAGCGGCGTACCAGGGCGAACGTAATTCGAGACGTCGGCAATCGCCACCACCAGGCGGAAACCCTCGGCATTCGGCTCGCAGTACACCGCGTCGTCGAAGTCCTTGGCATCCTCGCCATCGATGGTGACCAGCGGCGTGCTGCGCAGGTCGACACGGTCGCCAATCATCGCCGGCTCGACCACCAGCGGCACCGAGGCCGCTTCGTCCAGCACCTCCTGCGGGAACTCGAACGGCAGCTCGTGGCCATGGATGGCGGTCTCCACCACCAGCGACGCGGTCAGCTTGTCGCCGAGCACCGCGATGATGCGGCCGATCGGCGGGCGGCGGCTGTCCGGCGCCTGGGTCAGTTCACAGACCACCAGCTGGCCGTCGCGCGCACCACCGGTCTGGTCCGGCGGCACCTGCACGTTGCGCTGCACGCGCTTGTCGTCGGGCACCACGTAGTTGATGCCCATCTCGATGCTGAAGCGGCCGATCAGGCGGGTCATGCCGCGCTCCAGCACGCGGGCGATGCTGCCTTCGCGACGGCCACGGTGATCGATGCCGGTCACGCGGGCCAGCACCTTGTCGCCGTGCATGACCTTGCGCATTTCATAAGGCGGCAGGAACAGGTCGTCGCCGCCCTCGACCGGGCGCAGGAAGCCGAACCCTTCCGGGTTGGCGATCACCACACCGGTGACCAGGTTCAGGGTCTGGATCGGGGCGAAACCGCCGCGACGGTTCTGCACCAGCTGGCCGTCGCGGACCATCGCACCGAGCCGGCGCGACAGCGCCTCGGCCCGGTCCGGAGCGGTCAGGCCCAGGCGCGCGCCCAGTTCCTCGGCGGTCTGCGGCCCTTCGCAACGCTCCAGCAGGGCCAGGATGGCCTCGCGGCTGGCGATGGGCTGTTCGTACTTCTCCGCTTCGCGAGCGGCATAGGGATCGTCGATCACCTTGCCGGCCGGCGGCAGCTTGCGGCCCGGGGCCGGGCCCGGTGCATCGGTACTGCGGACCTTGCGGCCGCGTGGCGGTGCACCGCCTTCATTCAATTCGGGGAACCAGCCCGGCAGCGGCTTGCCCGGCTTGGTGGTGCGGGCTGCACCCGCCTTGGCGCCCTTGTTCGGGGCCTGGCTGCGGGACTTGCTCCCGCCCTTGCTTGGTTTTTTGGTAGTCATCGCCCTACATGGTAGCCGCTGGCGGCGTGCAGAACGGGTCAGCGGTCGCCTTCAAGCGATCGCGTCAAAAACATTCAGGAAGTCGTTGACAGCCTGCGGATTCATCTTCACAATTGCGCCTCTGGAACGCCCAGGTGGCGGAATTGGTAGACGCACTAGTTTCAGGTACTAGCGGGTAAAACCGTGGAGGTTCGAGTCCTCTCCTGGGCACCAACGAAAAAACTCCTCGCTTCGGCGGGGATTTTTTTTGCCTGTGATCCGGCAGCCGGGGTCGGATTCCTTTCCAGAGGAAAGGGCTCTGGCCCCAAGCGAGTGAGATGGGGGGCAGAGCCCGTTTCGCATGCGCAACGGCAACCGACCCGGGATCAGCAAAAAGTGTTGACACCCCCGTCACGGCACCCCATAATCTCGCTCCTCGACGCCCAGGTGGCGGAATTGGTAGACGCACTAGTTTCAGGTACTAGCGGGTAAAACCGTGGAGGTTCGAGTCCTCTCCTGGGCACCACGTCGAGAATGAGAAAAACCCGCGAAAGCGGGTTTTTTCATGCCCCGGATCCGGCATCAGAACAACGGCCGCAGCACCAGTTCCAGCCCGAGCAGCAGCAGGAACCCCAGGAAGCAGGCGCGGAACACGCGGGCACTGATGCGCTGCCGGATCACCTGGCCCAGCCACATGCCCAGCAGCGCCGGCAGCACCGCCAGCGCACTCAGCCCCAGCTGCTGGATGCCGAACGCACCGTGCAGCACCAGACCGGTGGTCAGCGAAATCGTCGACACGGTGAACGCCAGCCCGAGCGCCTGCACCAGCTCCTCGCGCTGCAATCCCAGCGACTGCAGGTACGGCACCGCCGGCATCACGAACACACCCGTCGCCCCCGTCACCACGCCGGACAGCGCACCCACCAGCGGCCCCAGCCAGCGCTCGCGCCGCTGCGGCACGCGGAACACCGGCGCGAGCAACGCATAGGCGGCATAGACCACCAATGCCACGCCCAGCGCAATGCGCGACCAGGTGCGATCGACCCGCACCAGCAGTGCGGCCGAACCCAGCGTCACCACCACCACGGCAAGCATCATCGGCCACAAACGCCGCACGATGTGGCCCAGCGACGGCCCGGACAGCAGTTGCCACGCATTGGTGACGAAGGTTGGAATGAACAGCATCGACGCCGCCGCCACCGGTGACAGGGTGCTGCCCAGCAGGCCCATCGCCACCGTCGGCAACCCCATCCCTGTCACACCCTTGACCACGCCGGCCAGCACGAACACCACCACCAGCAGCAAATAGAAGTATGTCGATTCATGCATGGCTTCATTGGACCGGGCCCTCGCCAGGCGCACAATGCGGTCTTCCCGGCCCAGCCTTCGGCTGACCCGAAGGCGCCGGATCAGCAATGAGGCACGACATGCGGATGGACATCGCCGACCTGCGCCTGTTCCTGGCAATCGCCGAAGCCGGCAGCATCACCGCCGGCGCGGCACAGGCAAACCTAGCATTGGGTTCAGCCAGCGAGCGCCTGCGCACGATCGAAGCCGATGCCGGCACCGCGCTGTTGCACCGGCACCCACGCGGCGTCAGCCTGACCGAGGCCGGCGCCGCCCTCGCCCACCACGCACGCCTGATCCTGCAGCAGCAGGCACAGCTGCGTGGCGAACTACAGGCGTTCGCGCAGGGTGCGCGCGGCACCCTGCACCTGTATGCCAACACCGCCGCGCTGACCAACTACCTGCCCTCGCGGCTCGCGCCGTGGCTGGCCGGACGCCCACGCCTGCATGTCGAACTGCTGGAGCGCACCAGCCCTGAAGTCGTACGCGCGATCAGTGCCGGCCAGGCCGAAGCCGGCATCATCAGCGATGCGGTCGACGCTGCCGGCCTGCAGCAGCATGTGGTCGCCGAAGATCCCCTGGTGATGCTGCTGCCGGCCGACCACCGCTTCGCGACCCGGCGCAGCCTGGCTTTTGCCGAGGCTGCCGGAGAGACCTTCGTTGCCCTGGCCGACGGCAATGCACTGCAGACCTACATCGAGGACCAGGCGCGCGACATCGGGCGCCGCCTGGATGTACGCATCCGCATGAAGACCTTCGAAGGCGTGTGCATCATGGTCGGCCACGGCATCGGCGTCGGCATCGTGCCGCGGACCATCGCGCGCCAGCATCGGCGCAGCACGCACACCGTCGCCGTACCGCTCGCCGATGCGTGGGCGCAACGACGCCTGTGCGCGTGCTTTGCCGAGTGGACACGACTGTCATCGGCGATGCGCAGCCTGCTGCATCACCTGGGCGTGCAGCCCCAGAAAAAAGCGTGAAATGTTGTTGACACATCTTCTGTCGCTCCCCATAATTCATCTCCTGAGTCGCCCAGGTGGCGGAATTGGTAGACGCACTAGTTTCAGGTACTAGCGGGTAAAACCGTGGAGGTTCGAGTCCTCTCCTGGGCACCACGACTCAAGATGATCAAACCCGCGAAAGCGGGTTTTTTCGTTTCCGGGGCCTGGGAATTCACGCCCCGAGATCCACCCATGCGTGGCGTGGATCCACCAAAAGAAAAACCCCGCCTTGCGGCGGGGTTTCTGCGTTTCAACAGCAATGAGCGGTCAGTGCCCGCCACCGGCGGCAGCACCTGCACCCGCGCCGAACGGCGGCTTGGCCAGCCACAGGAACGTGATGATCGCCAGGAAGATCCAGCCCAGCAGGAAGAAGATGTCGTTGAAGCCCATCTGCGATGCCTGGTGGTTGATCATGTTGTTCAGTACCGCTGCACCGTGTTGCAGGTCGCCCTGCCCCATCGCCGTCACCTGGTCCTGCATGCCGGGCTGATAGGCCGAGATGTGCTCGGTCAGGTCGGCATGGTGCACCTGGGTACGCCGCGCCCACAGCCACGTCGTCAGTGACGCCGCGAAGCTGCCACCCAGCGTACGCAGGAACGTGGCCAGGCCGGAGCCCGCCGCGATCTCGCGCCCATCCAGGTCCGACAGCAGGATCTGCAGCACCGGCATGAAGAACAGCGCGACGCCGATGCCCATGATCAGCTGCACGCCGGCCACGTGCATGTAGTCCACCTGCAGGTTGAAGTTCGAACGCAGGAAGCTGGTCATCGACAGCACGATGAAGGCCACCGTGGCCAGCATGCGCATGTCGAAGCGCGATGCGTACTTGCCGACGAATGGCGTCATGATCACCGGCAGGATGCCGATCGGCGCGGTCGCCAGGCCTGCCCAGATCGCGGTGTAGCCCATGTCACGCTGCAGCCACTGCGGGATCAGCAGCGCCACGCTGAAGAACGCCGCGTAGGCCACCACCATCGCCAGCGTACCGGCGCGGAAGTTGCGGTGCCGGAACAGCTTCAGGTCAACGATCGGATCCTTGTCGGTCAGCTCCCAGATCAGGAACACCGTCAGCGTCACCACCGCCACGCAGGCCAGCACCACGATCTTCATCGACGAGAACCAGTCCTCGTCGTTGCCCAGGTCGAGCACCAGCTGCAGGGCACCGACACCGATCACCAGGGTGACCAGGCCGACGTAGTCCATCTTCGGCTTCTCGATCTGCTCCGGGCGTCCCTTCAGCTGGTTGCCCACCACCAGCGCGGCGAAGATGCCCAGTGGCACGTTGATCAGGAAGATCCATTCCCAGCTGTAGTTGTCGGTGATCCAACCACCGAGGATCGGACCGCAGATGGGCGCCACCACCGTGATCATCGCCAGCAGCGCCAATGCCTGTCCGCGTTTCTCGCGCGGATAGATCGAGACCAGCAGCGACTGCGTGATCGGGTACATCGGGCCGGCCACGAAACCCTGCAGCGCACGCGACAGCACCAGCATGCCCATGCTCTGCGCCAGGCCGCACAGCAGCGAGGTGATGACGAAGGCCAGCGTGGCCCAGACGAACAGCTTGCGCTCGCCGAAGCGACGGCTGAGCCAGCCGGTCAGCGGCAGCGCGATGGCCGTGCTGACCGCGAACGAAGTGATGACCCAGGTCGCCTGCTGCGAGCTGGCGCCGAGATTACCGGCGATGGTCGGCAGTGAAACGTTGGCGATGGTGGTGTCGAGCACCTGCATGAACGACGCCATCGCCAGGCCCACGGTGCACAGGGCGACGCTGGGTGGCAGGAACCCGGAGGCCGCACCCGGCGCCGCCGGTGCACCCGGAGCGCCGGGTGCGGCTGGAGCTTGTGCGGACATGGCGACCTCAGCCCACCTTTGCCTGTTGCTGCGGCAGGTTGCCCTGGATGATCGTGTGGATCACCTCATCGGCATCATGCAGCTGCTTGGCATATACGTCGGTGTCGAACACGGTGCCCTTGGCCGGGGTGCTCGGCAGTACTTCACCCTTCTGGTCGCGCAGGCTCACTTCGGCCTTCATCGACAGGCCGATGCGCAGCGGGTGTTCGGCCAGCTGCTTGGCATCGATGGCGATGCGCACCGGCACGCGCTGCACGATCTTGATCCAGTTGCCGCTGGCGTTCTGCGCCGGCAACAGCGAGAACGCCGAGCCGGTACCCAGGCCCAGGCTCTGGATGCGGCCCTTGTACTTCACGTCACCGGCATACAGGTCCGACTTCAGCTCCACTTCCTGGCCCAGGCGCATATGGCGCAGCTGGGTTTCCTTGAAGTTGGCCTCGACCCACATCTGCTCGGTCGGCACCACGGCCATCAGGGCATTGCCCGGCTGCACACGCTGGCCCACCTGCACCGAACGACGGGCAACGTAGCCGGTGACCGGCGCGACGATGCCGGCGCGGGCGTTGTTGAGGAAGGCCTGGCGCAGCTGCGCGGCGGCGGCCTGCACGTCCGGCTGGGTGGCGATCACGGTGTCGTCGACCAGCGCGCGGTTGCGCTCGACGGTCTCGCGCGAACCGGCAACGGCCGCTTCGGCCGCAGCCAGCTCGTCGCGGGCGTGGGCCAGTTCTTCGTTGGAAATGGCGCCAGTGGCGGCCAGATCCTTGCGGCGGGCGAAGTCCTCGCGCACGCGCTTCAGGGTCACCTGGCGGGCGTTCAGGTCCGCCTGCGCGCCTTCCACGCTGCGGTACAGGCCACGGGTCTGGCGCACGGTCTTGGCCAGGTTGGCTTCGGCCTGCTGCAGCGCCACCGAAGTGTCGGACGGGTCCAGCTGCACCAGCAGCTGGCCGCGCTCCACGCGCATGCCGTCATCGGCATTGATGGCGACCACGGTACCGGCCACCAGCGGGGTGATCTGCACCTGGTTGCCCTGCACGTAGGCATCGTCGGTCTCTTCGAACCAACGGCCGAACATGAAGTACCACAGCGCCAGGGCGGCAAGCAGCAGCACGACGATCACGAACAGGCCGCGCAGCAGGTTGCCGCGGCGGTTGGGGGCGGCCGGGGCCGCGGTGTCTTGGGTCTGGCTCATGGCGGGCGTCTTCAGGAATGCGAGGAATCGGAATGGGAGGCGATCGGTGCGCGGTCGGTGTCGGCGGGCTGGAAACCACCGCCCAGCGCCTTGCTCAGGCGCACCGAGGTCTGCACCTGCTGCGACTGCAGGCCGGCCAGCTGCTGCTGCGACTGCAGCAGGGTGGACTGCGCGGTCAGCACGTCCAGGTAGCTGCCGATGCCGGCGCGGTAGCGCTGCTGGGCCAGGTCGAAGGCCGAGCGTGCGGTGTCCACTGCCTGCTGCTGCGCGTGCGCCTGCTGCGCCAGCGAGCGCACCGCGTTGACCTGGTCGGCGACGTCGCGCAGTGCATCGAGCACGGCCTGGTTGTAGTTGGCCACCGCCAGGTCGTACTGCGCGTCGGTGTTGGCCAGGTTGGCGCGCAGCTTGCCGCCTTCGAAGATCGGCAGGCTCAACGCCGGGCCGATGTAGGCGAAGGTCGAGCTGCTCTTCAGCAGGTCACCCACGTTCGGGGCGACCACGCCGGCCAGCGCGGTCAGGTTGAAGCTCGGGTAGAACTTGGTCTTGGCGACCTTGATCTGCTTGTCGGCCGCTTCCACGCGCCAGCGCGCAGCCACGATGTCGGGGCGACGGCCGAGCAGTTCGCTGGGCAGTACGCCCGGCAGCTGCAGTGCCATCGGGTTCAACGGCTGCGGGCGCTGGATCGACAGGCCACGGTCCGGCCCCTTGCCGACCAGTGCAGCCAGTGCGGTGCGGGCGGCGTCGATGCGCTGCTGCGCGGCCAGCACCTGCTGCTGCGCGGCCGGCACGCGGGCCTCGGCCTGGCGCACCTGCAGATCGCTGTCGATGCCGGCGCTGCGGCGCTGGCGGGTCAGCTGCAGCGATTTCTGCGAGCGGGTCAGTTCTTCCTCGGCCACGTCGTTGAGCTGCCACGCGTAGGCCAGGTCGGCATAGGCCTGGGCAATGCCGGTGGACAGGTTCAGGCGTGCGGCCTGGGCTTCAACGGTGGCGGCATGCGCGCCATCCACGGCGGCTTCCCAGGCAGCGCGCTTGCCGCCCCACAGGTCCACGCCGTAGCTGAAATCGAAGGCGACCTGGCTGCTGCCGCCATAGCGGCCGCCCATCTCGCTGCCGACCATCGACTCGGGCAGGCGCAGGCCAGTGTAGCCGCCGGACACCGACAGGCTGGGCAGCTCGTCGGCGCGCGCGGTACCGACCTGGGCCTGGGCCTGGCGCAGGCGCGCGTCGGCGGCGTCCAGGCTCGGATGACCGGCCAGGCCTTCGGCGACCAGTGCGTCCAGCTGCGCATCGCCCAGTGCCTTCCACCAGTCCTGCGCCGGGAAGCCGGCGGCGCTCAGGTCGGTGTCAGCCAGGGTGCGTTCACTATGCAGGCTGTCCACGTCAAGCACGTGGCCCTGCGGGTTGAGGCCACGACTGCTGGCGCAGGCGGCCAGGGCCAGCGCCAGCGCTGACACCAGCAGCGCGCGCCCGGACCGGCGGAGAGTGGAATGCGGGATCGGGTTCATGGGGTCGTCAGTGAATCGCGGATTCGGGTAAGGAGGGACAGCAGCAGCGTGCGCTCGTCGGCGGAAAGATCACGCAGCGCGTAATCCATCACCGCGTCGCCGCGCAGCTTCAGCCGCGCCCACAACGCACGGCCTTCGTCGGTCAGCACGATCTGCAGTGCCCGCCGGTCCTGCGCATGCGCCTCGCGGCGGACGCAGCCCAGCGCCTCCAGCTTGTCCAGCAGGCGGGTGACCGCGCTGGGCACCTGGTCGATGGCCTGGGCCAGTTCGTTGGCGGTGCAGGGCGCCATGTGGGAAAGCACCTTCAACCCGATGTAATGGGTGAAGCCGATTCCCAGATCTTCTTCCGCCATGGACGCGTCGAGTTGGCGCACCAGGCCGTCGCGCACCTGGCGCAGCAGCAGGCCGAAGCTGGGGGGAGTGGTTGCAGGACAGATCATGGGGGAGCATTCTCTTCCAAAAAAAATATTTCTCAATGGAAATATTCGATCTGGCATCGAATGCTGTGTTGCAGCAGCGGGCTCGATCAGTGAAGGCGCCTACCTTAATGATCTGGTCAGGTGGCCCGGTAGTACAATCCAGCCAATGGATGTCACATTTCAGCCAGCGGACATGATGAACAAGGCAGAAATTCAGGTTCCCAAACGCCTGCTCAGAGATGAGGCACTGGACTGGTTCGAGCGCAACGACGGCCCGCCGGTCATCGCCTTCCGCTTCGACAGCCAGCAGGGTCTGGCCCGCGAGGTCGACTGGCACCACCACCAGCGTGCCCAGTTGATCTGCGTCGAACGCGGCCTGCTGACCACCCGCACCTCGCATGGCACGTGGTCGCTGGCGCCGGGCTCGGCCGGCTGGATGCCGCCGCTGGAACCGCACACCGTCACCCTCGACGGCCCGTTGCGCGGCTGGGGCATGGCATTGGCTGCACCGGCCTGCGCCACCCTGCCCGCCGACCCCTGCGTGCTGGGCCTGTCCAAGCTGGCGCAGGCGCTGGCCGACCGCATCTGCGAATGGCCGCTCGGCCATGACACCACGCCCGAGCGCCAGCACATCATCGACGTGCTGCTGGACGAGATCCGCACCGCGCCGCGCCAGCGCATGCACCTGCCGATGCCGCACGACCGGCGCCTGCTGAAGATCGCCTCGCAGTTGCTGGCCGACCCCTCCGACGAACGCAGCCTGGCCGAATGGGCGCATTGGGCCGGTCTGTCACCGCGCAGCCTGACCCGTCACTTCCGCGACGAGACGACGCTCAGCTTCGCCCAGTGGCGGCAGCAGGCGCGCCTGTCAGAGGCCCTGCGCCAGCTGACCGACGGCCGCAGCGTGGCCGACATCGCCCACGCGCTGGGCTTCAGCAGCGCCAGCGCGTTCGTTACCGTGTTCCGCCGCCACTTCGGGCTGCCGCCCGGTCGCTACCTGGCACGGGCCGGGCACGGCCTGGAAACCGGGCTGGACCCTGCGCGCGGCTTGGCATCCCCCGCCGCATCCGGATAATCACAGGATTGCGAGCGGCGACCGCCGTCGCCGCCTCCCGACAACAGGTAACAACGCCGCATGACCGAACTTGCCCGCCCCGTGTTCCACGGATTCGAACAACTGCCGCTGCGCGAGTACGCCGAACGCGCCTACCTCGACTACTCGATGTATGTGGTCCTGGACCGCGCCCTGCCGTTCATCGGCGACGGCCTGAAGCCGGTGCAGCGCCGCATCATCTATTCGATGAGCGAGCTGGGCCTGAATGCCGCGTCCAAACCGAAGAAGTCCGCGCGCACCGTCGGTGACGTCATCGGTAAGTACCACCCGCACGGCGACAGCGCGTGCTACGAGGCCCTGGTGCTGATGGCACAGCCGTTCTCGTACCGCTATCCGCTGATCGAGGGCCAGGGCAACTTCGGCTCCAGCGACGACCCGAAGTCGTTCGCGGCGATGCGTTACACCGAATCCAAGCTGACCCCGATCGCCGAAGTACTGCTGGGCGAACTGGGCCAGGGCACCACCGACTGGGCACCGAACTTCGACGGCACCCTGCAGGAGCCGACCTGGATGCCGGCACGGCTGCCGCACCTGCTGCTCAACGGCACCACCGGCATCGCCGTGGGCATGGCCACCGACGTGCCGCCGCACAATCTCAACGAGATCGTCAGCGCACTGCTGCACCTGCTGGACAACCCCGATGCCAGCGTGCGCGACCTGTGCGAGCACGTGCAGGGTCCGGACTACCCGTCCAGCGCCGAGATCATCACCTCGGCCAACGACCTGCGGAACATCTACGAGACCGGCAACGGCAGCGTGCGTGCACGTGCGACCTTCACCAAGGAGGCCAGCAACATCGTGGTGACGGCGCTGCCGTTCCAGGTGTCGCCGTCGAAGGTGATCGAGCAGATCGCCGCGCAGATGCGCGCCAAGAAGCTGCCGTGGCTGGAGGACATCCGCGATGAGTCCGACCACGCCAACCCGGTGCGCGTGGTGCTGGTGCCGCGTTCCAACCGCGTCGACGCCGACCAGCTGATGGGCCACCTGTTCGCGACCACGGACCTGGAGCGCAGCTACCGCGTCAACCTCAACGTGATCGGGCTGGACGGCCGTCCGCAGGTGAAGAACCTGAAGATGCTGCTCAGCGAATGGCTCACGTTCCGCAGCAACACCGTCACCCGCCGCCTGCAGCACCGCCTGCAGAAGGTCGAGCGTCGCCTGCACCTGCTGGAAGGCCTGCTGGTCGCCTTCCTCAACCTGGACGAGGTGATCCACATCATCCGTACCGAGGACGAACCGAAGGCGGCGCTGATCGCGCGCTTCGGCCTGTCCGAGGAACAGGCCGAGTACATCCTGGAAACCAAGCTGAAGCAGCTGGCCCGCCTGGAGGAGATGAAGATCCGCGGCGAGCAGGACGAACTGGCCAAGGAGCGCGAGAAGATCCTCGGCATCCTCGACAGCAAGGCCAAGCTGAAGAAGCTGATCCGCGACGAACTGACCGCCGACGCCAGGAAGTTCGGCGACGCACGCCGCTCGCCGCTGGTGCAGCGCCAGGCCGCGCAGGCCATCGACGAGACCGAGCTGGTGCCGAGCGAGCCGATGACCGTGGTGCTGTCGGAGAAGGGCTGGATCCGAGCGGCCAAGGGCCACGACGTCGATGCGTCCGCCCTGTCCTACCGCGACGGCGACGCCCTGCAGGGCGCAGTGCGTGCGCGCAGCACCCAGCAGGTCGCGTTCCTCGACAGCGAAGGCCGCGCCTACTCGACGCCGGTGCATACCCTGCCCTCCGCGCGTGGCAATGGCGAACCGCTGACCGGCCGCTTCTCGCCGGCAGCGGGTACCAGCTTCGTGACCCTGGCCAGTGCCGAGCCGGATGCCCGCTTCGTGCTGGCCTCCAGCCACGGCTACGGCTTCGTCACCCGCTTCGAGAACCTGATCGGTCGCAACAAGGCCGGCAAGGCGATGCTGAACCTGTCGTCCGGCTCGTCGGTGCTCACCCCGTCGATGGTCGCCAACGTGGCCACCGACCGCATCGTGGCGGTGACCAGCTCCGGCAACCTGCTGGCGATCGCCGCCAACGACCTGCCGGAACTGGACAAGGGCAAGGGCAACAAGATCATCGAGATCCCGAAGGCCAAGCTCGCCACCGAACGCGTGGTCGCCATCGTGGCGATCAGTCCGGGGCAGACCCTGCAGGTGCGCAGCGGCCAGCGCACCATGGGCCTGAAGTTCAACGAGCTCGACGCCTACCTCGGCGCCCGTGCCACCCGCGGCCACCTGCTGCCGCGCGGCTGGCAGAAGGTGGAAGGGCTGTCGGTGGAATGACCGCCGCGGGGGTCGGATCCCGTTCCGACGGAATGGGCTCTGACCCCGGACTATCGCTCCTGGTAGGTGTCAACCTTGGTTGACACGCCCTTGCGGGTAGACGCCAACTTGGATTGGCGTCAGTCGACGAACAAGGCATAAGCGACAATTGCTGACCAGTTGCACGCAAATAGCCGGGGAAATCCCGGCTATTTGCGTTTTTTGGATCACAATCAAATGATTGATGCCAACACAAACCACCAGATGATTCCTTCAACCATTCACGTTCAGGGCCTTGGCGAACTGCACATCGTTGGGGATCGCGATACCGGCTGGTTCGCCCAAGGACACCTGCCTGCCGGGGACGGCACTTTCTTCTCGATCCAGATGTCAGAAGACGGTCAGCTGATGGCTGGAGTCGGCTTCGTGATGGAACAGCTCTCTAAACTCCCAGTGCTGCAACAGTACGCATTGGATCATCTCGCCGCACACTTCCCAGTCGAAGCTTTCATCAGGGGAAGGCCCTCTGGCCTCTGAGCCAGAGATTACGTTCTGGGAGCTGGAAAGGTGGTCGATGCTCTTTGCAGAGGGACGGCTACCCATCTGCTACCCCTACGGAGTTCTGGTCGACTTCATTGGACTGACTCCCGTGGGATACCAGGATCTCTCCGATGCAGAGGAGATATGAAACCCCGTCTCTGACTTGAATCTCCGTCGTCGTGCCATGCATCCCGAGCGAGGGGTCAGAGCCGTTTTCGTCGAAAACGGATCTGACCCCAGGCACGAAAAAGCCGGGGCATTCCCCGGCTTTTTCGTTGTCGGCTGGCGGGCGGTGGAGCGGCTGGCGGGCGAAGGCTGGCTGGCGGTGCTCCGGTGCTGGCGGGCGACAGAACGCTGTGCTGCTGGTAGAGCCGACCGCTGGTCGGCTGCTTTTGGCTCCTGGTAGAGCCGACCGCTGGTCGGCTGCTTTCTGCAGAGCAGCCGACCAGCGGTCGGCTCTACCGGAAGGCAGCCGAGCATTGGCTCGGCTCTACAAAAACGATGCCCGCTCAGTGCGCCGGGGCGCCGTTGCCGTCGATCTTGCTCAGCTGGTACAGCTCCAGGCCGATGCGCTTGATCAGGCCCAGCTGCTGCTCCAGCCACCAGGCGTGGTCTTCCTCGGTGTCCTTCAGCTGCGCCAGCAGGATGTCGCGGCTCACGTAATCGCCCTTCTCCTCGCACAGCTTCATGCCGGCGGCGAGATTGTTCCGAACGGCGTATTCAGTATCGAGATCCTTCTGCAGCATCTCCTCCACGGTCTTGCCCGGCTCGGTGGCATGCGGGCGCATGTCCGGGTCGCCACCCAGGAACAGGATCCGGCGGAGCAGCGCATCGGCATGCTGGGTTTCCTCTTCCATCTCGTGGTTCAGGCGCTCGTACAGCGCGAACAGGCCCTGGTCCTCGTAGCGGCGGGAATGGATGAAGTACTGGTCGCGCGCAGCAAGCTCGCCGCGCAGCAGTTCCTTCAGGCAGGCGATGACGTCCGGGTTGCCTTTCATGGGGGGCTCCTGTGAATCGATGCGGCATAGGGTGCCGCATTTCAAAATACGGTGATCTAATCGGAATCAGTCGCAGTTGCGCCTGCGGCTACAATCGGCCCACGAGTTCGGAAAGGACGTGCGATGCGACGTACATGGCGTTGGGTGCTGGGCGTGTTGATCGCCATCGTGCTGGTCACCGCACTGGTGCTGTGGCTGCTGCTGCGCGGCAGCCTGGCCGACCTGGACGGCGAGCATGCGCTGCCGGGGCTGGCCCAGCCGGTCACCATCGAGCGCGATGGGCTGGGCGTGGTCACCATCACTGCCGGCAGCCAGACCGACGCGATGCGTGCGCTCGGCCGCGTACACGCGCAGGAACGTTATTTCGAGATGGACCTGATGCGCCGCAGTGCCGCTGGCGAGCTGTCGGCGCTGTTCGGGCCGAAGGCCATCGACGCCGACAAGCGCATGCGCGTGCATCGGCTGCGTGCACGCACCGAGGCGAATCTGCAGGCCGCACTGGGCGACAACGGCACGGCCGTGCGCGCCTACGTGGATGGCGTCAACGAAGGCCTGGCCGATCTCTCCGTGCGCCCATGGGCCTACCTGCTGCTGCGGCAATCACCACAACCGTGGCAGGCCAGCGACAGCGTGCTGACCGGGCTGGCCATGTATGCCGACCTGCAGGACCCCGGCAACCAGACCGAGCTTGCGCTCAGCCGCATCCGCGCAGTGGTGCCGCCGGCGCTGTACGCACTGATCGCCCACGACGGCACCGAATGGGATGCGCCGCTGTTTGGCGAACCCACCGGCAACGCCGCCCTGCCCGATGCCAGCCAGCTGGACCTGCGCACATTGAAGGGAAAAACGGGCACTGAGCAGGAAGAGGGCGACGTCATCGGCAGCAACAACTTCGCGGTGGCCGGCGCGCTTACCGCCGACGGCCGCGCCATCGTTGCCGACGACATGCACCTGGGCCTGCGTGCACCCGGCCTGTGGTTCCGCGTGCGCCTGCGCTACCCCGACCCGCAGGCCGCCGGCGGCCAGGTCGATGTCACCGGCTTCTCCCTGCCGGGCCTGCCGGCGGTGATCGTCGGCAGCAACGGGCACGTCGCCTGGGGCTTCACCAACAGCTACATCGACACGGCGGACTATCGCACGGAACCGGCCAGCGCCGCCGTGACCGTGCACGAAGAGCGCATCGCCGTGGCCGGCCAGGCCGACGTGCTGTTCGCGGTGCGCGAAACCGACTGGGGGCCGATCCTGCATACCCATGCCGATGGCAGTGGCGACGCCCTGCGCTGGGTCGCACACCTGCCCGGTGCCGTACGCCTGGATTTCGCTGACCTGGCCCGCGCCGGTGACCTCGACGGTGCACTGCACTTCGCCGACCGTGCCGGCATCCCCGCACAGAACTTGGTGGTCGGTGATCGCAGCGGGCGCATTGCCTGGCGCCTGATCGGCGCTCGCCCGGACCGCGGCCCCGGCTGTGCACCGGCCGGCTTCAATGCCGCCAGCAACCAGGGCTGCACGCCGTGGCCGATCCGCAGCGATGCCTCGCCGGCATTGATCGATCCCCCCAACCATCGCCTGTGGACCGCCAATGGACGCGTCCTCGACGGCGAGGCACTCGCCAGCGTCGGCAACGGCGGCTATGACCTGGGTGCGCGGGCGCGGCAGATCCGCGACCTGCTGGCAATCCAGGAGCGCTTCGACGAGCACGACCTTCTGGCGATCCAGCTCGACGACCGCGCGGTGTTCCTGCAGCGCTGGTGGGCTCTGCTGCACGACGTCATCGAACGCAGTGACGATCCTGCGCTGAAGCGTTTGAAGGAGGCCAGCCATCAATGGTGCGGGCGCGCCTCGGCCAGTTCGGTCAGCTACCGGGTGGTGCGTGAATTCCGCACGCAGGTCATGGCCACGCTGTCCGATGCACTGCTGGCCCCGGCCAACGCGCAGCTGGGCGATGCCTACCTGGACCCACGCCTGGCACAGCTGGAAGGCGTGGCCTGGCCGATGCTGGAACAGCGCCCGGCCAACCTGCTGCCACCGGCCTTCGACAGCTGGGATGCGCTGCTGATCGACGCCGCCCGCCGTACCGAGGGTGAGCTGGCCAAGCAGGGGCCGCTGGCCAAGCGCAGCTGGGGTGAACGCAATACCGCGGCGATCTGCCACCCCATCGCACGGGCGCTGCCGGACATCGCCAAGCGCTGGCTGTGCATGCCCGCCGACCGCCTGCCCGGCGACCGGGACATGCCGCGCGTGCAGACGCCGAACTTCGGCGCCTCCGAGCGCATGGTTGTCTCGCCCGGCCACGAGGCCGACGGCATCGTGCACATGCCCGGCGGCCAGAGCGGCCATCCGCTGTCACCGTACTGGGGTGCCGGCCACGAGGACTGGGTGCATGGGCGCCCGACACCGTTCCTGCCGGGCAAGACGCAGCACGTGATGACACTGGTGCCAGCGCGGTAGTGCCGGCCGCTGGCCGGCATCCATGCAGGTGTGTCCAGCATCACCAGGTTGCCGGCCAGCGGCCGGCACTACCGTTCAACGTTCAGGCCCTGCGCCGTTCGATCAGGTTCAGCAGCGGCCCGGTCATCGCCGTGGTCACCAGCGCCATGATCACCAGCACCGCGAACAGGCGGTCACCGAGCAGGCCCAGCTCATACCCCAGGTTGAGCACGATCAGCTCCATCAGGCCGCGGGTGTTCATCAGCGCGCCCAGCCGCCACGCTTCGCGCGTGGGCATGCCGGCACTGCGCGCGGCACTGAAGGTGCCCAGCAGCTTGCCCGTCGTGGCCACCGCGATCACCACCACGCACAGCACGATGTCGCTGGCCTGCAGCGCATCGGCGCGCATGCGCAGCCCGGTCATGGCGAAGAACAACGGCAGCAGCAGCGTGACCGCGAACGGCTCGACACGTGCCATCAGCAGGTCACGCAGCTGCGCGTTCGACGATACCGCGACACCCGCAGCGAACGCGCCGAACAGCGCGTGGATGCCCAGCATCTCGGTGACCAGCGCACTGCCCAGCGACAGCAGCAGGATGCCGAGCAGCCAGCGCCCCTCACGGCCCGGCGCAATCTGCCGGCGCGCGAACCACGGCTTCACCAGCCCCAGCATCAGCGCCACGAACGCGACCACGCACACCAGGTTGAGGCTGGCCGGCAACCAGCCGCTGGCCTGGGCGGCAGCCACGATCAGCGCCAGCAGGCACCACGCGGTGGCATCGCCCAAGGCAGCGCAGGCGATCGCGGTCTGCCCCAGCGGCGTCTGTGTGATCCCGCGGTCGGCCAGGATGCGCAGCAGCACGGGGAAGGCCGTGATGCTCATCGAGATGCCTACGAAAAGTGCGAATGCGGTGAAGCCCACACCCTGTGGGCCGTGCTGCGGATACAGCCAGATCGCCAAGGCGACGCCGAGCACGAACGGCACTGCAATGCCGGCATGGCCGACGGTAAACGCGAAACGCCGGCGGCCACGCAGCGCCGCCAGGTCCAGTTCGGCACCGGCCACCAGCAGGAACATCAGCACGCCCAGCTGGCTGAGCATGCCCAGCGGGCCCAGCGAACTGGCCGGGAACAGCGCACCATGCAGCTGCGGCAGCAGGCTGCCAAGCACCAGCGGCCCCATCATCAGGCCAGCGGCCATTTCGCCGATCACCGCCGGCTGTCCCATGCGCTTGAGCAGCGCCCCCGCGCCCTTGGCCACCAGCAGCAGTACCAGCAGCTGCAGCAGGAACAGGCCCAACGGAGACGCCAGATGCTGCACCCAGCCGCCTTCGGCGGCGACCGAGGCACGGGCAACCGCCTCGGGCGCCGCCGGCCCGGCATACCGCGCCAGCAGCACGCCAGCCAGCAACGGAACCCCGGCCCAGGCCAGGTAGCGCCATCCCCATTTCGTGTGCGGCGCGTTGCCGCCTGCCTGTACGTCCATGAACATTCCCCAATGTGCAGGGGGCGATCATACAAAAAGGGGACGGAGGGGATTAAGGCGTTAATGGCACAAACGACTTAATCCCCTCCGTCCCCTTTTGGGGGTGCTCAGGCCAGTGCCTGCTCGTGCACGCCGGCGATCGCGCGACCGGAGGGATCTGCCGCAGCGGCGAAGCTGGCGTCCCAGGCGATGGCCGCGGGCGACGAACAGGCGATCGACTTGCCTCCCGGCACGGTCTCGGCCGCTGCCCGGCTCGGGAAGAACTGCTCGAACAGGTGGCGGTAGTAGTACGCCTCCTTGGTCTGCGGCGGGTTGTGCGGGAAGCGCTTGTCGGCGGCCGCCAGTACACGGTCGCTCACCTGCGCCTCGGCATGTGCCTTCAGCCCATCGATCCAGCCATAGCCCACGCCATCGCTGAACTGTTCCTTCTGCCGCCACAGGATGCTGTCCGGCAGGTAGCCGTCGAACGCCTCGCGCAACACGGCCTTCTCGATACGGCGGCCGCCAAAACCGGCACCGACCATCTTGTGTGCGGCATCGAAGCGCATTGCCACATCGAGGAACTCACGGTCGAGGAACGGCACGCGCGGCTCCACGCCCCAGGCCATCATCGACTTGTTGGCGCGCAGGCAGTCGTAGTTGTGCAGGGCGTCGAGCTTGCGTACCAGCTCGTCGTGGAATTCACGCGCATCCGGTGCCTTGTGGAAGTACAGGTAGCCACCGAAGATCTCGTCGCTGCCCTCGCCGGAGAGCACCATTTTCACGCCCATCGCCTTGATCCGCCGCGCCAGCAGGAACATCGGCGTCGATGCGCGGATGGTGGTGACGTCGTAGGTCTCGATGTGGCGGATCACCTCCGGCAGCGCATCGAGGCCTTCCTCGAACGTGTACTCGAAACCGTGATGCACGGTGCCCAGCGCTTCGGCGGCGATCGCTGCGGCGGCCAGATCGGGCGAGCCCTTCAAGCCGATCGCGAACGAGTGCAGGCGCGGCCACCAGGCTTCGGTCTGTCCCCCATCCTCGATGCGACGACGTGCATAGCGCGCGGCCACCGCCGCCACCAGCGACGAGTCCAGGCCACCGGACAGCAGCACGCCATAAGGCACATCGCTCATCAGCTGGCGCTCCACCGCATGCTCGAACGCCTGGCGCAGTTCAGCCAGATCGGCCCGGCGGCCCTGCACGTCGGCGTAGTCGCGCCACGGTTGCTGGTAGTAGCGCACCAGCTCACCGCTGGCACTGTCGAAATAGTGGCCCGGCGGGAACTGCGCGACATCGGCACAGGTATCGACCAGCGCCTTCATTTCCGAGGCCACGCGCAAGCGCCCCTGGGCATCGTGGCCCCAGTACAGCGGCACCACGCCCACCGGGTCGCGCGCCACCAGCACGCGTCCACTGTCACGGTCCCACAGCGCGAAGGCGAAGATGCCGTTGAGCTGTTCCAGCCACTGCGCCGGCGCGCCGCCCTGGCGGTAGAGCGCGTTGATCACCTCGCAGTCCGAGCCAGTCTGGAAGTCGTAGGTGGTGGTCAGCGCCGCCTTCAACGCCTGGTGGTTGTAGATCTCGCCGTTCACCGCCAGCGCCAGCTGGCCATCGGCCGACAGCAGCGGCTGCGAACCACCGGCCGGATCGACGATGGCCAGCCGTTCATGGACCAGCAGCGCACCTTCGTCGAGGTACACGCCGCTCCAGTCCGGGCCACGGTGGCGCTGGCGTTGCGACAGTTCCAGCGCGTGCCGGCGCAGGGTGGGAAGATCGTCACCGGCCTGCAGGCCGAAGATTCCGAAGATCGAACACATGGGGGAGCTCCTGTTGGGGAATTTCACGGGTGGGAGGGTGTTCGACCGGCCATCCAGGCCCGGGTGGGACTACGCCCGGGCACAAAAAAACCCGCATCGACCGATGCGGGTTTTCTGGTGTCCGGGCGTGTGTTGCTGTCTATCTACCCAGGGCGCAGTCCCGCATCGGCCGCGCACGATTATTCGCGCGCAGATTATTGCGGTTGTTGTTATTGACGGCGGTGGCCAGGCGGATCGACATGGCATTGACCCTACCCCGCTTTCCGGCATGGTGCAACCGTTGCGTTGGCAACCACTCCCCGGCGCGCATAATGGCCGGCCGTGAAACGTGTAATGGAAATGCAACACCGCACTGGACGCAACGCGGCGCTGGCCGCCCTGTTCTGCCTGGGCCTGGCCGCCTGCCAGACCCTGGCCCCACCCTCGCCCCTGCCGCCGGCCCAGCTGCAGGGCCTGGAGCAACACGGCACCGACGGCAGCTTCGAGGGTGCCTTCAATACCGCGGAAACCTTCGAACGCTTCAACGATCCGCGCGCCATCGCCTACTACGAGCGCGCCGCCGCGGTCACACCCTGGACCTTCCACAACACCAAGGCGGAAGAAGCACTGGGACGGATCTTGATCTCCGGCACGCTGCGGCATGCCGACAGCCCCCACATCAATCCGGCGCCGGTGCTGCGTGCGTCCTGGCGACGCGGAGAACGCGCCTACCTGGCGGCGGCCTACCACGGCAATCCCTATGCGTTCTACGAACTCGCCAAGGCCTATCGTCAGCGAGGCGACGCGCAACAGGCGCTGCGCTGGGACCTGCGCGGAATGATCTACGAGCGCTACCCGAGTTCATCGTCACGGCTACCGGATGCGGTGGCCGCACAGGATGGCACCGTGCATCCACTGGTTGCGCAGATCCAGCGCCGCGCCGAGCGTGGCGATGCCGAAGCGCAGGTAGACCTGGGCGCGCTGCTGGAAAAGGGCATGGGACTGCCGCGCGATCCCGCACGTGCGCTGCAGCTGTACCAGCGTGCCGGCGAGAAGGGCAATGTGTTCGGCCAGTACTTCGCCGGACTGCTGCTGGGCCGCGGTGCACCGGGCGTGGAGAAGGACACCGACGCAGCCGCACGCTGGTTCGCCCGGGCCGAGACGCAGCACTTCTACATGGCGGCGCCGAGCTACTGGGAAAAAGCGGTCGAGCCGCCGTTCTTCATTTTTTCTGAGTAGAGCCGAGCCACGCTCGGCTGGGCATTCCCTGCAGAAGCAGCCGAGCATGGCTCGGCTCTACAGGAAAGCAGTGCCGGCGAAAGGCGTGCCGACCAACGGTCGGCACCCAGCGTCGCAGGTTCACGCCAGCAGCCGCTCCACCAGCCGCTGGTACAGCCCCGGCAATGCCTCCAGATCGGCCACGCGCACGTTCTCGTCCACCTGGTGGATGCTGGCGTTGACCGGCCCCACTTCGATGCACTGCGCGCCCAAGGGCGCGATGAAGCGTGCATCGGAGGTGCCGCCGCCGGTGCTTTCTTCCGGTGCACGGCCGATGTGCTCGGCCAGCACCGCACGCGCGGTGGCGCGCAGCGTGCCCTCCGGGGTGTAGAACGGCTCGCCGCTGCGGTGCCACTTCAGCGTGTACTGCAGGCCATACCGTTCCAGCAGCGCGGTGATCTCCGCTTCCAGCTTCGATGCATCCCAGTGCGGGTTGTAGCGGATGTTGAAATCCACCTCGAGCTCGCCGGGAATCACGTTGCTGGCACCGGTACCGGCATGGATGTTGGAGACCTGCAGGCTGGTCGGCGGGAAACTCTCGTAGCCGTCATCCCAGCGCCGCGCACTCAGCTCGGCCAGGGCCGGCGCCGCCTGGTGGATCGGGTTGCGTGCCTTCTCCGGATACGCCACGTGGCCCTGCACGCCCTGCACGCGCAGCTTGGCCGACAGGCTGCCGCGACGCCCCACGCGCAGCAGGTCACCCAGCGTCGCAGTTGAGGACGGCTCGCCGGTGATGCACCAGTCGATGCGCTGGCCGCGTTCGGCGAACAGGCGTGCGACGTGGCGCACGCCATCGATGGCGTCGCCTTCCTCGTCGCTGGTCAGCAGCACCGCCAGCGTGCCGGGATGATCGGGATGCGCGGCAACGAACTGCTCGGCGGCCACCACGAACGCCGCCACGCTGCCCTTCATGTCGGCGGCGCCACGGCCATACAGCACGCCATCGCGGATCTGCGGGCTGAACGGATCGCTGGCCCAGGCCTCACGAGGGCCCGTCGGCACCACGTCAGTATGGCCGAGCAGCACCAGTACCGGCGCGCCCTGGCCGTGGGTCGCCCACAGGTTGTCGACCTCACCCAGCCGCAGGTGATCGCACTGGAACCCGGCCTGCTTCAGGCGTGCCGCCAGCAGCGCCTGGCAACCGGCATCATCGGGCGTCACCGAGGGCCGCGCGATCAGCTCGCAGGTCAGGTCGAGCACCGCGCTCATGCGTCACCCACGCCGAAGCGGGCCTTGAAGCCGTTGTCGCTGAAGCCCTGGCTGACCGTGCCATCGGCCGTGACCACCAGCGGGCGCTTGATCAGCTGCGGGTACTCGCGCAGCAGCAGCTTCCATTCGGCCTCGGAATCGGCGGCCTTGCGGTTGTCCGGCAGCTGCCGCCAGGTGGTGGAGGACCTGTTGACCATCGCGGCCAGGCCACCCAGCTGCGCGGCCCACGCCAGCAGCATTTCCGGGCTGGGTTTGTTGTCGCGGTAGTCGACGAAGGTGTACGGCACGCCGAAGCGGTCCAGCCACTTGGTCGCCTTCTTGCAGGTATCGCAGTTCTTCAAACCGTAGACAGTGGTGCTCATGGCCATCTGTGATGCTGGAAAACAGAGGGCCAGAATCTCACAACAGGCGCTCGGACACGACCCGGAAAGGTACCCTTGGCAGCTGGAAGGCCAGCCCCTCGTGCAGCGCCACGCCCATCGCCTGCAGGCGCCGGCACTGCTGTTCGCCTTCCAGCTGCAGCGGTTGCAGCTGCGCGATGTCCACCGGCAGAGCAATGCGGGTGCTGGCCCAGCGCTGGTCGCAGGTGCGGGCGATGGCCTCGTCCTGGCAGGTCAGGAAGCGCAGCAGGGCCTGATGGCCGCCGAAGGCCGCCGCCCACCCGGCATCGTCCCAGCCCGCAGCGCCCTGCCACTGCAGGTGCAGCGCCGGCGCACTGCCCCGCCCGCCCTCGATCAGGGTGTACCCACCGCCATCGGCGCGCACCACGTGCGCGAAGCGCACCGACAGATGCGGCTGCATGGCATCGCTGAAAGCGCGCGCGCCGGCGACGAAGGCCAGCTGGTCCATCACGTTGCGATCAAACAGCACCACCGGCGTCCCGTCCCGATCGTCGTCACGACGCAGGTACCAGCGCCAGTTGCTCTGCCGGGGAGACGGCATCAGCGAGCGCAGCGGCCCGGCCAGCGCGGGCCCGAAGTGGCCGTGCCGGTAGCTGAGGATGGTGTAGGGCGTGCGTCCGGCATGGACCACGTAGTGATGGCCTGGTGGTGGCATCGGCGCTTGGCGTACGTCGACCCACCAGCTCACGTAGACCACGTCGCGCACATCGCTTACCAGCGCCGGCATCGGCCAGCGCCGCGACAGCGCGCGGCGCAGCCGGGTCCAGCGTGGAGCGTGCAGCAGGCGCGGCAGCATCCACCCGAACAGGGTGTCGGACGGATGCTGGTAGATCGCGGACTGCGCCAGATCCTCCGGCGCCGTCATCTTCAGTCAGCCAGGCCGCGCAGCAGGTCGTTGACGCTGGTCTTGCTGCGGGTCTTGGCATCAACCTGCTTGACGATCACCGCGCAGTACAGCGAGTGGGTGCCGTCCTTGCTCGGCAGCGAGCCGGACACCACCACGCTGTACGGCGGAATGTAGCCGTAGGTGACCTCGCCGGTGGCACGGTTGTAGATGCGGGTGCTCTGGCTGAGGAACACGCCCATGCCGATCACGCTGTGGTGGCCGACCACCACGCCTTCCACCACTTCCGAACGCGCACCGATGAAGCAGTGGTCCTCGATGATGGTCGGGCTGGCCTGCAGCGGCTCCAGCACGCCACCGATGCCGGCGCCGCCGGACAGGTGGCAGTGCTGGCCGATCTGCGCGCACGAACCGACGGTGGCCCAGGTGTCGACCATGGTGCCTTCGCCGACATGGGCGCCGATGTTGGTGAAGCTCGGCATCAGCACCACGTCCTTGCCGAAGTAGGTACCGCGGCGGGCGATCGCGCCCGGCACCACGCGCACGCCACCACGGCGGAACTTCGCTTCGTCATAGCCGGCGAAGCGCGATTCGACCTTGTCCCAGAACGGCGCCGGGCGTGCATCGACCACCGCCATGTCGTTGACGCGGAAATACAGCAGCACGGCTTTCTTCAGCCACTCATTGACCTTCCAGCCGCCCTGGCCGTCCGGCTCGGCGACACGGAACTCACCGCTCTCCAGGCCGTCGATCACGCGGTTGACCAGCGGCTTGGTCGACCCTTCCAGCTCGTGCAGGGTCAAGGTGGCGCGGCGCTCGAAGGCGCTCTCGATGCCGAACTTGAGTTCTTCCACGCCCGGTGCCGACGGCTTGCGCAGCGACTTGCGGGCGATGGTTTCGGCGCGGACGGCTTCGGCGCTCTTGGCCGGGGCCGGCTTCTTCACAGCACGCTTCACTGCAGCCGTTTTCTTCGCCGGGGCCTTCACCGCAGCGGCCTTCTTCGGCGCAGGGGTCTTCTTCGCGGCCGGTGCGGCAGCAGCGGGTTTCCGGGCCGCTGCGCTCTTGGGGGTCGCGGCGGTCTTCTTGGCGGGCTTGGTGGCCATCAGGCGGGGTCTCCGGCGTTTCGATCAGGGTCCAGGCAGGCCAGCATCGCGTCATGCAGCTGCTGCCGGGCAGGTTCAGTCAGGGGGAGGTCGTGTTCGTCACTGATCACGAAGGTGTCTTCGGCGCGTTCGCCGAACGTGGCAATGCGCGCATCATGCACGCGCAGGCCCTGGTTGCGCAGCACGAACGCCACATCGGCCAGCAGGCCGGGACGGTCGGGGGCGACCAGGGCAAATCGGGTTGCGCCCGGTTCATCGCGGAACTCGATGCGCGGGGCGAAGCGGAAGTGCCGCAGCTGCCGCGGTACCACCCGGCGCGACGGCCGCAGGCGCGACAGGTCACCGCTGAGTGCCTCGCGCAGCGCCGCTTCCAGGTTGGCACTGCTGCCATCGGCAAAGGTGTCGGCCGGGTTCACTTCGAAGGTATCGAAGATGGTGTCGGCCGGACCGTCCAGCACGCGCGCGCGATGGATGCCGTAGCCCTTGCGGTCCAGGGTCATCACGATCGCGGCAAACAGGCCATCACGGTCGGGCGAGTGCACGAACACTTCCAGCGCCGGGTCGTCGACGCTGATCCGGCGCACCTTCACCAGCGCCTGGCCCTGCTTCACCGGCACCAGTGCGGCGGCCTGCCAGGCCAGCTGCTCGGGGCGCAGGCGGATGAAGCCCTCATCCGGCATCACCGCGAACTGGCGGTCGATGGTGGCATCGTCGTAACCCTGCTCGCGCACCAGTGCGCGCACGCTGTCACGTGCCTCGGCCACGCGCTCGGCGGCCGGTACCGGGTGCTCCAGCCCCTCGCGCAGCGCGCGCCGGGTGGCAAAGTACAGATCGGCCAGCAGGCGGTCCTTCCAGGCATTCCACAGTTTCGGGCTGGTGCCGGCGATGTCGGCACAGGTCAGCAGGTACAGGTAATCCAGGCGGTCGCGGCTGCCGACCAGGGTGGCGAAGCGATGGATCACCACCGGATCGGCGATGTCCTGCTTCTGCGCGGTCACCGACATGCGCAGGTGCTGTTCGACCAGCCATGCCACCAGCTCGGTATCGGTGCCACTGAGCGCATGCGCCTGGCAGAACGCGCGCGCGTCCACCGCGCCCAGCTCCGAGTGGTCGCCGCCGCGGCCCTTGGCGATGTCATGGAACAGGCCGGCCAGCAGCAGCAGTTCCGGCTTGCGCAGGCGCGGCCACACTTCGTGCGCGATCGAGAAGCGCTCGTCGGCGCGGCTGCTGGCGAACTGGCCGATGTTGCGCAGGACCATCAGCGTGTGCTGGTCGACCGTATAGACATGGAACAGGTCGAACTGCATGCGCCCGCTGACCTGGGCAAACGCGGGAATCCACTGGCCAAGCACGCCCAGCCGCGCCATGCGCGAAAGCGTATCGACCGGACGCTGGCCGCGCAGCAGGGCCAGGAACTGCTCGCGTGCATCGGCATCGGCCTGGTCATAGGCCGGCAGCAGCGGCAGCGACTCGGCCAGTGCACGCGCAGTGAGCGAATGCAGGCCGCGTACCTGCGGGTTGTTGGCCCAGCTGGAAAACAGGGCGAACACCTGGCCGATGTCGCCGCGTGGCCAGTCGGCCTCGTTGGCGGCCAGGTAACCACGGCGCAGGGAAAAACCCACGGTCAGCGGCTCCGGCTGGGCCTCGCCGTCGAACTGTTCCTCGAAGCGCTGCAGCAGCCGGTCGCTGATCCGGCGCACCACCAGCGCGGCGCGGTAGAAGCCCTGCATCATCTTCTCGACGCCGAGGTTCTCGGCATCGTCTTCGAAGCCCAGCCGCGCGGCCAGGGTCTTCTGGTAATCGAAACGCAGGCGCTCTTCCGGACGGCGCGCGACCAGGTGCAGGCCGAAGCGCAACCGCGCCAGCACTGCACGTTCGCGCTTCAACGCCGCGGCTTCGTCGGCGCCCAGGTGGCCGAGCCCGACCAGGGCCTCCAGGTCGCGCACGCCGAAGGCACGCAACGCCATCCAGCCCAGCGTATTGAGATCACGCAGGCCACCGGGGCCATCCTTCAGGTCCGGCTCCAGGTTGTCGGCGGTATCGCCGAAGCGCTGGTGGCGGTTGCGCAGCTCTTCCAGCTTGGCCAGGAAGAAGGCGCGTGCCGGCCACAGTTCGCGGTCGTCGATCGCCTCGCGCAGCGCGCGGCGCGCAGCATCATCGGCCAGGATCGGGCGCGCCTCGATCAACGCGGTCAGCACGGTCTGGTCAGCCGCCGCCTCCCGGCACTGCAATGCAGAACGCACCGCATGGCTGACAGCCAATCCGCAGTCCCACAGCAGCGCGAACAGGCGCGCCAATGCCGCCTCGTGCGCCAGTTGTGCCGGCGGATCGCCGAACACCAGCAGGTCGATGTCCGAACGCGGGAACAGTTCACCGCGGCCATAGCCGCCGACCGCGAACAGCGACAGGCCGCTGTCGGCCGGCAGGCAGCGCTGCCAGGCCAGGCGGATCAGATGGTCGGCAGCGCGCGCGCGCAACGCCAGCAGGCGCTCGATGTTGTCGCCCTGGTCGAAGCGGCGGTACAGGCGCGCGTCGGCCTGCTGCAGCGCCTGGCGCGCGGCAGCAGCCCAATCCGGGTCGTCGAGCGACGCGGCCGGCGTGTCCAGCAGCGAACTCGCCGGCAGCATCTTCAGGAAACCTGCGACTCGCCTGGCGACAGGGTCAGCACGTCCACGCCGGTCTCGGTGACCGCGATCATGTGCTCCCACTGCGCCGACAGCTTGCGGTCCTTGGTCACCACGGTCCAGCCATCCGGCAGCACCTTGTTGTAGCGGGTGCCCTCGTTGATCATCGGCTCGATGGTGAAGGTCATGCCGGGCTGCAGCACCAGGCCCTGGCCCGGGCGGCCGTAATGCACCACCTGCGGCTCGTCGTGGTAGACCTTGCCGATGCCGTGGCCGCAGTACTCGCGCACCACGCTGAAACGCTCGCCTTCGGCGTAGCTCTGGATGGCATGGCCGATGTCGCCCAGGGTGGCGCCCGGACGCACCGCACGGATGCCGCGCCACATCGCTTCGTAAGTGGTTTCCACCAGGCGGCGGGCCATCACCGACGGGGTGCCGACGAAGTACATGCGGCTGGTGTCGCCGTGCCAGCCGTCCTTGATGACGGTGACGTCGATATTGATGATGTCGCCATCCTTGAGCACCTTCCCTTCACTGGGGATGCCGTGGCAGATGACATTGTTGACCGAGGTGCACACGGTCTTCGGGAAGCCGCGGTAGCCGACGTTGGCCGGAATGGCACCCTGCACGTTCACGATGTGGTCGTGGCAGATGCGGTCCAGTTCCTCGGTGGTGACACCGGGCTTGACGTGGGGGGTGACGATGTCGAGCACTTCGCTGGCCAGGCGGCCGGCGATGCGCATCATCTCGATTTCCTGCGGGGTTTTCAGATTCACGCTCATGGCACCCATTATCGCCGATCCGGCCGCAATCTGAACGAACGCCGCCCAACTGGCGATCCGGGCCATGCACGATTCCGGCAAGGAAAGTGAAAGCGTGATGGCCTCCACTCTTGCGCCTGCCTATTTATCACGGATTACAGACACTTACGCCTCCTAAGCTGGACCCACTGTCGTCAAAGCGGCGCCGAACGTGCCGTCTTCGCCTTGTTCAACGGACCTTCGGGTCAGGGAGGTTGTCCATGCGATCCCCAGTTCGATCCCCGCTGACATGGGTCATGGCCGGGCTGCTGCTTTCCAGCCCGGCGCTGGCCGCCGACACCACCACCTTCAACGTCACCCTGGTGGTCACCAAGGCCTGCACCATCACGGCGGCGGCCGCCACCAACGTCGACTTCGGCACGGCGGCCTCGACCACCGCCACGCCCACCCTGGGCCAGGGTACGGTGACCGCGCAGTGCTCGGCACTGACGCCCTACACGATTGCGCTGAACGCGGGCGCCAACGCCGGCACCGCCAACGACGTCACCACCCGGCGCATGAAGAACACCAATGCCGCGGTGACCGCCAACAACTATGTCGGCTACCAGCTCTACCAGGATGCCGCACATACCCTGGTCTGGGGCGCCACAACCGGCACCAATACCCAGGCCGGCATCGGCACTGGCCTGGCCGTGCCCTACATCGTCTATGGCCAGATCCTGAACCTGAGCACCAACAACCCGGCCACCGGTAACTACCTGGATACGGTTACCGCCACGATCACCTATTGATGGAGCACGCCCGCATGGCCGGACCCCGCCCGTGGCGCGCCACCGGCGTGGCGCTGCTCGCCCTGTACCTGCTGGCCCCCGCCGGTGCCGGCGCCACCAGCCTGCAGGTCGCCCCGACCAGCCTGCAGCTGGAAGCCCGCCAGCGTGCCGGCGAGCTGTGGCTGACCAACAGCGGCACCTCACCGGTGACGCTGCAGGTGCGCGTGTTCCGCTGGGTGCAGCAGGACGGCCAGGAACAGCTGCTGCCCACCGATGAAGTGATGGCCACGCCGCCGATGCAGGAACTGGCCGCCGGCCAGCAGCAGCTGGTGCGGGTGATGCGTCCGGACAGCGAGCCACCGCCTGCACAGCGGCACTACCGGCTGATCGTGGACGAGGTACCCGACCTGGCCACCCGTGCCGAGGGCATGCAGTTCGTGCTGCGCTATTCGATCCCGGTGTTCGTGCAGCCTTCGGCCGGCCGCCTGGCCCCACGACTGCAGGCGCGCCTGATGAAACTGGCGGACGGCCGCAATGGCGTGGAAGTCGCCAATACGGGCGACAGCTACGCACAGATCGCCGATCTTGCGCTGGGCAGCGCCGCGCGCCCGCGCATTGTCCATCCCGGGCTGCTGGGCTACGTGCTGCCGGGCCAGGTGATGCGCTGGCCGATCGAACGCACGGCGATCGACCGCGACAACGACCAGATCACGGCCAAGCTCAATGGCGAGTCGGAACAGACGCCACTGTCGCCCCCACCGGCTCGCTGAGGCGTTGATGGGCGCGCTGTTGGCGGCCCTGGCTCCCGCGGCGACCGAGGCCGCCGATGTGTCCGGCGTGGCGGCCGTTGATGTATCCGGCGTGTCGGCCGATGCCATCCTGCCTCCCCCGACCCCGCTGACCGCCAGCCAGGCGCTGTACCTGGATGTGTCGCTCAACAGCACCCCGCGCGGCCTGCTGCCATTCACCGAGAACCGCGGCCGGCTGCAGGCCAGCCCCGAAGTGCTGCGCCAGCTTGGCTTCAACGCCAGCGGCGATGCGCCGGTCTACCTGGACCAGATCAGCGGTGCGGTGGTGCGCTATGACGCGCACATGCAGACCCTGGCACTGGACGTGCCGCTGGACCAGCTCATCCTGCCCACCACCGTGCTCAGCCGCCCGCAGACGCGCGCGCCCACCGGCAACGCCTCGCCCGGCGCGCTGCTCAACTACGACGTCTACGGCAGCCGGGTGGACACGCTCGGCAACCTCAGCCTGAGCGCGGAGCTGCGCGTGTTCGGTATCGGCAACGGCACCTTCGAAAACACCGCCATCAGCCGCCGCTACCAGCAACCCGGCGACCGCCATTGGCGCGGCGAGAGCGTGCGCCTGGACACACGCTGGAGCCTGGATTTCCCGGACAGTGCAACCACGCTGGAGGTCGGTGACTTCTACAGCGGCTTCGTCGACTGGACCCGCCCGGTTCGCCTGGGCGGCCTGCAGATCGGCCGCAACTACGGGCTGCAGCCCTACCGCGTGCTCACGCCCACGCCCAGCTTCCTCGGCCAGGCGGTGGTGCCCTCCACGGTCGAGCTGTATGTCGATGGCCTGCGCCAGTACAGCGGCCAGGTGCCGGTCGGGCCCTTCCAGCTGGCGGCGCAGCCCGGCATCAGCGGCACCGGTAACGCGCAGGTGGTGGTGACCGATGCGTTCGGCCGCATGCAGACGCTGGATTTCAGTTTCTATGGCACCCAGCAGCTGCTGGCCAGGGGCCTGTCGGACTGGTCGGCCGGCGTCGGCCACCTGCGCGAGGACTTTGGCCAGCGCTCCTTCGCCTATGACGATCGCACGGTGGCCAGTGCCAGCTGGCGCGGCGGTGTCACCGACACGTTCACCGGCGAGGCGCATGCCGAAGGCGGCGGCGGCCTGGCCCAGGCCGGTGTCGGTGGCTGGTGGCTGCTCGGCGCCGCTGGCGTGTTCAATGCCGCCTATGCACACAGCGGCTACCACGGCCTGCAGGGCGGGCAATGGGCACTGGGCTACAGCTGGAACAACCGTCGTTTCAACGTCAATCTGCGCAGCGTACGCAGCCATGGCGATTACCGCGACCTGGGCGCACTGCAGGGCAACCTGCCGCCGAGCATCAGCGAGCAGGCCACGCTCGGTCTGGACCTGCTGCGGCTGGGCACGCTCAGCGCCAGCTATCTGCGCCTGCGCTACCCGGATGGAGACGACAACCGCTATGCCAGCCTGTTCTGGTCACGTACCTGGAGCCAGCGCTGGTCGGCCTATCTTTCGGTAAACCAGAACCTGGACCGCAGCGACGACCGCAGCATCTACCTGTCGGTGACTGCCAGCCTGGGCAACAACCGCCAGGCCAGCCTTTCGAGCCAGCGCAACGGCGACAGCCAGAGCTGGGTGGCGGACGTGACCCAGCCAGTGCCGGGCGATGGCAGCGCCGGCGGCGTCGGCTGGCGCGCGCAGCTGCGCCACGGCGAGGACGGCAACGGCGGCCTGGCCGAGGTCGGCATCCTCAACGATGTCGGTCGCTACTCGTTCGGCGCCTCGCGCCAGGGTGGACTCAACTATGCCTACGCCAGCGCCAGCGGCAGCCTGGTGTGGATGGGCGGGCACGCCTTCGCCACGCGCGAGGTGTCCGATGCGTTCGCGGTGATCAGCACCAATGGGGTCGGCGGCGTCCCGGTGCGGCTGGAGAACCGCCTGATCGGCGTCACCGATGATCGCGGCCTGCTGCTGGTCAGTCCGTTGCTGTCCTGGCAGCGCAACCGGGTCTCGATCGACACCCTGGACCTGCCCGAAGACATGCGCGCCGACCGCATCGAGGACTGGGTGACCCCGCGCCAGCGCGCCGGCACCCGCGTGACCTTCCAGCTGCGCTCGCGGCCGTCACTGAGCCTGACCCTGCTGGCAATGGACGGCCAGCCTCTGGAGGTCGGCAGCGAGGTGCGGTTGCCCGATGGCCGCCAGGCCACGGTCGGCTACGACGGCCTGCTCTATCTGGAAGACGTTGCCGCCGGCAGCGTGCTGTACGTCACCACCAGCCGCGGCCCCTGCCGCGTGAAAGTGCCGGACCTGCCCAAGGTGGTGGCGTCCGGCGCGCGGCCGAAGCCGGCGCCGCAGCAGTGCATCCCGGAGGTGGCGCCATGAGGGTGCTGCTGCTCGTCCTGCTGCTCTGCGTCGGCCTGCTGGCAGCGGCGCCCGCCGGTGCCACCGCGGTCTGCACGGCGGTCGCCAATCCGACCCTGCCGTTCGGCAACATCAACAGCAATGCACCCGGCCCGAGTACGGCCAACCTCAACATCACGGTGACCTGCACCACCGCCGCGCTGAGCCTGCTGGCCACCACCGGCGTGCGCGTCTGCGTGGGCATCGGCGCAGGCAGTGGCGGCGGCAGCAGTTCCACCTTCCGCACGATGGCCACCTCCAGCAGTGACACCCTGAATTTCCAGCTGTACAACAACGCCAGCTTCGGCCAGGTCACCGGACTGGTGCCGCGCGGCACGCCACCTGCGCAGGAACTGACCATGACCTACAACGTGCCGCTGGTGACGGGCGGCAGCGGTGCGCAGTCCATACAGCTGTTCGGGCAGATCCCGGCCAACCAGATCCTGGCCTCCGGCGCGTACAGCAGCACCTTCAGCGGGGCCAACGTGGTCCTGACCTGGGCCTGGAACGAAGTCCTGCTCGGTACCGCCACCGTGCCCGCCACCTGCAATGGCGGCGCCACCGGCACCAACAGCGCCAGTGCAGCCTTCAGCTTCACCGCCACCGCCAACGTGCTGCCGCAATGTGGCAGCTACGTCACCACCACCATGGACTTCGGCAACGTCACCGGCGGCATTCCGGCCAACATCGACCGGACCGCCACCCTCACCCTGACCTGCCTGAAGAACACTGCCTTCCAGGTCGGCCTCAACAACGGCCAGAACAATCCCACCGCCACCACCACCCGGCGCATGGCCACCACCCTCGGCGGAAGCACCTATTACCTCGCCTACGAGTTGTACCGGGACTCGGCGCGGAGCCTGCGCTGGGGCAATACCCTGACCGTCGACACGGCCAGCGGCACCGGTACCGGCAGCGCGCAGCAATTGACCATCCATGGCCGGGTGCCGCCGGTCAGTGGCCAGCCGCCGGCCGGCACCTACAACGACCTGGTGACGGTGACGATCACCTACTGACCGGCGTGCCGACCAACGGTCGGCACCCACCGGACGAAGGCCGTGCCGAGCGCCGGCTCGGCGCTACAGTTCCGGCACATCCCGCCGATACCGCGCAGCAAGTCTTTCAGCATGGTGGATGGCAGGTGGTTCGCACATTCCTGATCGGGGCGATGCTGGTCGCCAGCCTGCCGGCATGGGCCGAACCCAGCAGCCCCCTGCAGATCCGGCTGACCGTGGTTGAATCCTGCAGCGACGATGGCGGCGGCATCCGCTGCCCGGCACCGCACCAGCGCAGTGACGCACCCCAGGCGCCGCGCCAGGTCCGCGAGCTCGCACCACCGGCGACGGACGAGAACGCAACACCCTCCGTGACCCTCATCTACTGATGCGCGCGTTGCTGATCCTGCTGGCACTGCTGCTGGCACTGCCTGCCGCAGCGCTGGAGCTGTTGCCGACCACCCTGCAGCTGCCGGCCCAGGGCGGCAGCGCCGAACTGTGGTTGCACAACCCCGGGCCCGGCCGCTGGCAGGGCCAGGTGCAGGTGCTGGCGTGGGATCAGCAGCTGGACGCCGAACGACTGCACCCCAGCGATCAGATCCGGGTCAGCCCGGCGCGGCTGGACCTGGCCCCAGGCAGCACCCAGCGCGTCTGGCTGTTACCAGGCGATCCGCCAGCGACGGCCGCTGAACAGGCCTATCGGGTCGTACTGGCGCCGACGTTGCCGGGGTTGCCGCGCTATTCGCTGCCGCTGTTCCGCGGCCCAGCGGGGCCAGCACTGCAGGCCCGGCTGCTGGGCCGCGTCGAGGCCCACGGGTCTCTGGCCGTACTGCGACTCAGCAATGCCGGTACCCTGCACGGCCGCCTGCACGATCTGCGCTTCATCACGGGGGACGGCCAGGCAACGCTGCTGACGGCTGGCCTGGCCGGCTACATTCTGGCGGGCCATGAACGCCGCTGGCCCCTGCCTGCCCGCGCCGATGGCTATGCAGGCGGCCGCTTCCAGGCACGCCTGCAGGACGGCCGCGAGGTCGATCTGGCCGCAACTGACCCTGCAATTGCAGCAAGGGCCCCCAGCGGGCTATAATCGACCGGATTCCTGCCGCCAGCGTGCGCGGGAACCCGTCCACACCGGACGTCACCGGTGAATCCACACCTGCTGCCCCCATCCGTGCCGGGGTGCTCCGCAAGGAGTTCGGCCACGGAGGCAACAGGGAAGCCCAACCCCGGAACCGATCGCGCTTCCACGCGTCCCGCATACCTATCCCCGCGGGCGGAATCGCTGGTTCCATATCAGGAGTATTGCAATGCCCCAGGTCACCATGCGTCAGATGCTGGAAGCCGGCGTCCACTTCGGCCACCAGACCCGCTACTGGAACCCGAAGATGGCTCCGTACATCTTCGGCGCCCGCGGCAAGATCCACATCATCAACCTGGAAAAGACCGTCCCGCTGTTCAACGACGCGATGAACTTCATCTCGTCGGTTGCCCAGAAGCGCGGCACCGTCCTGTTCCTGGGCACCAAGCGCAGCGCCCGCGAAACCATCAAGGAAGAAGCCGAGCGTTGCGGCATGCCGTTCATGAACCAGCGTTGGCTGGGCGGCACCCTGACCAACTTCCGTACCGTCAAGCAGTCGGTTGCCCGCCTGAAGGAACTGGAAGCCGGTGAAACCGACGGCACCTTCGAGAAGCTGGTCAAGCACGAAGTGCTGGGCCTGCGTCGCGAGCGCGACAAGCTGGAAGCCTCGCTGGGCGGCATCAAGGACATGAACCGCCTGCCGGACGCCATCTTCGTGATCGACATCGGCCACGAAGACATCGCGATCAAGGAAGCCAAGAAGCTGGGCATCCCGGTCATCGCCGTGGTCGACACCAACTACAACCCGGAACTGGTTGATTACGCCATCCCGGGCAACGACGACGCCATCCGCGCTGTGCAGCTGTACGCCCGCGCCGCTGCCGACGCCGTGCTGGAAGGCAAGGCGGCTGCCCCGCACGCCGCTTCGGTGCGCGAGGAAGAATTCGCTGAAGCCGCTGCTGAAGGCGAAGAGAAGCCGGCCCGCCGCGCTCCGGCCAAGAAGGCTGCCAAGAAGGGCGACGACGCCCAGGCCTGATCCAGGCCCCGGGTGGACGCCCGGCGTCCACCCTCCCTGCACGCAGCCATCGGCGCGTGACAGGACCGTGTCACACGGGCCGGCCACCATGCCGGCCCAACCCCTTTCTTTCGTGAGGTAATCCCGTGGAAATCACTGCTTCCCTGGTCAAGGAACTGCGCGAGCGCACCGGCGCCGGCATGATGGAATGCAAGAAGGCGCTTACCGAAGCCAACGGCGACATCAACGCCGCTGCTGAAGCCATGCGCAAGTCCGGCGCCGCCAAGGCCGACAAGAAGGCCGACCGCGTGGCCGCCGAAGGCCGCCTGGGCCTGGCCCAGGACGGCGGCAAGGCCGTGCTGGTCGAAGTCAACTCGGAAACCGACTTCGTCGCCAACGATGACAACTTCAAGTCCTTCGTCAACGCCGTCGCCGCTGCTGCCCTGGCATCGGGCGCCAACGACGTCGAAGCCGTGAAGGCCGCCACGCTGGCCGACGGCCGTACCGTCGAGGAAGCCCGCGCCACCGCCGTGCAGACCCTGGGTGAGAACATCCAGATCCGCCGCATGGTCAAGGTCGACACCACCGGCAACATCGGCGCCTACGTCCACACCAACGGCAAGGTCGGCGTGCTGGTCGACCTGATCGGCGGCGACGTCGAGCTGGCCCGTGGCCTGGCCATGCACGTGGCCGCGCTGAAGCCGCCGCACAACAAGGCTGCGGACGTCCCGGCCGAGTTCGTCGAGAAGGAAAAGGAAATCGAGCTGGCCAAGATGACTGATAAGGACAAGGCCAAGCCGGCCGACATCCTGGAAAAGATCATCAGCGGCAAGATCAACAAGATCGTCAGCGACGTGACCCTGTACGGCCAGACCTACGTGCTGGGCGACACCACCGTCGAGCAGGTGGTCAAGGCCGCCGGCGCGGACGTGGCAGGCTTCAAGCTGCTGATCGTCGGCGAAGGCATCGAGAAGGTGGTGGAAGACTACGCCGCCGAAGTTGCCAAGGCGATGCAGGTCTGATTCCAGCCTTCCGGCTGTGAAGCGACCAGAAGGAGCCGCGGGAAACCGCGGCTCTTTTTTTATGCATGGGCCCAGGGATCAACCCATGGCCCACCGGTGGGTGCGCACCGTTGGTGCGCACAACCGGCACCTTTGCGTTGCGCGCGAATCAAGCCGATACTCGGCGCAGGGAATCCACAGTCATTTAGCAGGAACGAAAATCGCGGACTGTGATGCATTCCTAGGTATTCTTGTCCTAATGGAATTGAACGACCCGACATGCCTCCCGAGCTGACAGCTGCCCTGGCGCTCTGCCGCAACCTGCCTTCGCCACCCGGTATTGCCCTGCGCATCATCGAACTGGCCCAGGACCCGGAAGCGGACATCGCCACCGCTGCCGACATCATCGCCATCGACATGGCGCTGAGCGCTCGCATGCTGCGCATCGCCAATTCGCCGCTGTACGCCAGCCGCCGCCGGATCGAGAACCTCGGCCAGGCGCTGACCATGCTGGGCCTGAACGCCACGATCAGCCTCGCCCTCGGCTTCACTGTCACCCAGGGCCTGACCGGCGGCACCGGCGCCGACCACGACCTGCGCCAGCGCGCCTGGAAGCGCAGCATCCTCAGCGCCCTGGCTGCCAGCCAGCTGGGCCAGGCGCGCGGCCTGCGCCGGCTGGAAGAACTGATGCTGGCCGGCCTGCTGCAGGACCTGGGCGTACTGTGCCTGGCCCAGGCCGAGTCGGAGCGCTACCTGCCGCTGCTGCGCGAGGCACGCGACAACACCGACCTGGTCGCCCGCGAACGCGAGGAACTGGGCTGCAGCCATGCCGAGGTCGGCGCGTGGGTGGCCGAGCAATGGGGCCTGCCCCGCTACCTGGTGGAGAGCATCAGCCACAGCGAGGACGAGGACGTCGCCGAATCGCCGTTCCAGGCCTGCGTGCAGCTGTCCGGCGCGGTGGCCGACATCTGGCTGGACAGCGACGCCGACGCCGCGCGTGAGCGCGCCCTGCAGCAGGTGCACGACCGCCTGGAGCTGGACAGCGCGCGCTTCGACCAGGTCCTCGCCCGCATCAGTGAAGCCCTGCCCGACATCGCCAGCCTGTTTGATGCCGGCCTCAATTCACCGGCGCGGGTGCGCGAGCTGATCGATCACGCGCAGGAGCTGGCCACGCTGCGCAACCTGCGCGAACTGCAGGACGCCGACCAGGCACGACGCCGCGCCGACGAGTTCGAGGCGCGCGCCAAGCGCCTCGCCGACCAGGCCCATCGTGACGCGTTGACCGGCGTGCTCAACCGCCGCCAGCTGGAAGCGGTGCTGGAGCAGGAATTCCTGCGCGCCGGCCGCCAGGGCTGGCCGTTGTCGGTGGCCTTCATCGACCTGGACGACTTCAAGAAGATCAACGACGCCCACGGCCACCTGACCGGCGACGAGGTACTGCGCGCCTTCGCCGGCAAGCTGCAGGGCCAGCTGCGCAACAGTGACACCGTCGCCCGCTTCGGCGGCGAGGAATTCGTCGCGCTGCTGCCAAACACCAGCGAAAGCGTGGCCCTGGACGTGATCCGCCGGGTGCTGGCCAATATCGTCGCCACGCCGATGGCCGAGCTGGAGGGCGGGCCGCTGTTCGTCACCTTCTCCGCCGGCGTGGCCACCCAGGGTGGCTACGAGCGCTTCGCCGACGTGCAGGACCTGCTGCGCGCAGCCGACGACGTGCTGTACCGCTCCAAGAACCTGGGCCGCAACCGGGTGATCGCCCGCTCGCCAGGTGCCCTCGGCCACGACGAGCTGTCGGCCACCGCTGGCGCCGAGCTGGGCTGAACGGAAAGCCCCGTTTGACCGGGGCGAACGACCGGATTCTGCGCCGCAGTGCACAAAACACTTTGGCACGACGCCGCATGCGCGTAGAATCGCCCGCGATTTCCACGCACCCGAGGTCCTCATGTCCAAGCTCGCCTATCGCCGCATCCTTCTGAAACTGTCCGGGGAGGCGCTGATGGGAGACGAGGACTACGGCATCGACCCGAAGGTCATCAATCGCCTGGCCCGCGAGGTCATCGAAGCCCAGCAGGCCGGTGCCGAAGTGGCGCTGGTGATCGGCGGCGGCAACATCTTCCGCGGCGCCGGCCTGGCCGCCGGCGGCATGGACCGGGTCACCGGCGACCAGATGGGCATGCTGGCCACGGTCATCAACGCCCTAGCCATGCAGGATGCCCTCGAGAAGCTGGGCGCCAAGGCCCGCGTGATGAGCGCGATCAAGATCAACGACGTGTGCGAGGACTACATCCGCCGCCGCGCCATCCGCCACCTGGAAAAGGGCCGCCTGGTGATCTTCGCCGCCGGCGTCGGCAGCCCGTTCTTCACCACCGATTCCGGCGCCGCCCTGCGCGCGATCGAGATCGGCGCCGACCTGCTGCTGAAGGCCACCAAGGTCGATGGCGTGTACGACAAGGACCCGAACAAGCACAGCGATGCGGTCCGCTTCGACAGCCTGAGCTACGACGAAGTGATCCGCCGCGGCCTGGAAGTGATGGACACGGCGGCCTTCGCATTGGCCCGCGACAGCGACCTGCCGATGCGCGTGTTCGACATGGGCCAGCCGGGCGAGCTGCTGAAGATCCTCAACGGCGCGAACATCGGCACCCTGGTCCAGGGCCGCGACCCGGCCTGAGCCTGAGCGCGAAGCGGCGATCGGGCCGATTCAGGCCCGGCAGCGTCCCGTATTCGCCTATAATCGCCCGATTCCAGATACATCCAGGACCGGGCGATGCTCAACGACATCAAGAACAACGCGCAGACGCGCATGGCCAAGAGCATCGACGCTCTGAAGCACACCCTCACCTCCATCCGGACCGGGCGTGCCACGCCTGCCCTGCTGGACCGCGTGACGGTCAGTGCCTATGGCAACGCCAGCACCCCGCTGAACCAGGTTGCCTCGATCTCCAACGCCGACGCGCACTCGCTGCTGGTCACGCCGTTCGACAAGGGCATGATCAAGGAGATCGAAAAGGGGCTCTACAACGCCGAGTTCACCCCGAACACCCTCGGCACCGCGATCCGCATCAACATGCCGCCGCCGACCGAAGAGCGCCGCAAGGAGCTGGCCAAGCAGGTGCAGAAGGAAGGTGAAGGCGCCAAGATCGCGATCCGCAACATCCGTCAGGACGCGAACAAGGAAATCGCCAAGCTGGTCAAGGACAAGGCGATCAGCGAAGACGAGAAGAAGCGCGGCGAAGACGACATCCAGAAGCTGACCGACGCCAACATCAAGGACGTCGACAAGGTCGTCGCCGACAAGGAAAAAGAACTGCTGTCGGTCTGAAGTCGATGCCTTCAGCCCCGCCTCCGTTACCGGCCGCCCTGCCCCGCCACATTGCCATCATCATGGATGGCAATGGGCGCTGGGCACAGCAGCGCCGTCGCCCCCGCGTGATCGGCCACCGTGCCGGCGCGCGCGCGGTCAACCGCACCATCGAGCGCTGCCTTGAACTGGGCATTCCGGCGCTGACCCTGTTCGCCTTCTCCAGCGAGAACTGGGGCCGGCCGCAGGAGGAAGTGGATGCGTTGATGAAGCTGTTCCTCGGCGCGCTCGACCGCGAGGTGGACGAGCTGCACCGGCGCGGCGTGCGCGTACGCTTCATCGGCGAACGCGAGCGCTTCGGTGCCGGGCTGGTCAGCCGCATGCAGCTGGCCGAACAGCGCACCGCCGACAACACCACCCTGACCCTGTCGATCGCGGCCAGCTATGGCGGCCGCCAGGACATCGCCCGCGCCGCGCGCGCCCTGGCCGTCGAAGTGGCGGCCGGTCGCCTGTTGCCCGAGCAGATCGACGAATCGCTGCTGGGCAGCCAGGTCGCCCTTGCCGACCTGCCGCCGCCGGACCTGTTCATCCGCACCGGCGGCGACACCCGCATCAGCAACTTCCTGCTGTGGCAGCTGGCCTACACCGAGCTGTGGTTCACCGAGGCCCTGTGGCCGGACTTCGATGCCGGGCAGCTGCAGCAGGCGCTGGACGCCTATGCCGGCCGCGAGCGTCGTTTCGGCCTGACCAGCGCCCAGATTGCCGCACTGGCCACCGAGACTTCCAGCCCATGACCAAGACCCGAGTCCTCGCCGCGCTGATCATGGCGCCGGTTGCCATTGCGGCGATCCTGCTGCTGCCCACGCAATGGCTGGCCGCCGCCGCCGCTGCGGTGCTGCTGATCGGCCTGTGGGAATGGCTGAAGCTGGCCGGTATCGAAGACACCCTGGCACGCACCGTACTTCTGGTGCTGAACCTGCTGCTGATGGTGCTGCTGGTCTGGGCCGATGGCAGTACGCTGGTGCTGTTCCAGATAACCACGCTGGCCGGCGTTGCCTGGTGGCTGGCCGCGCTGGTCTGGCTGCGCTTCTTCAATTTCGGTGCACAGCCGTCGGCGCCCTCGCGCATCCTGAAGATGCTGGCCGGCACGCTTGCCATCGTGCCCGCCTGGGCCGCGCTGGTGCTGATCCATGCCGGTGGCGATCCGCCGGGCAAGCAGGGCCACCTGTGGCTGCTGGCTGCACTGGCACTGGTGTGGGCGGCCGACTCGGGCGCCTACTTCGCCGGCCGCCATTTCGGCAAGCACAAGCTGGCCCCGCGGATCAGCCCCAACAAGACCTGGGAAGGCCTGTTCGGCGGCCTGCTGGCCGGTGTCGCCGTGGCCGTCGGCCTGGGCTGGGTGGCCGGGATCGATACCGCACACCTGCCGGGCCTGCTGATCACCGCGGTCGTGGCCGTGTTCGCCTCGGTGCTGGGTGACCTGTTCGAGAGCCTCATCAAGCGCCACGCGGGCGCCAAGGACTCGGGCCACCTGATCCCGGGCCATGGCGGCGTGCTCGACCGGGTCGACGGCGTCCTCGCCGCCGTCCCGGTGTTCGCGCTGGGCAAGGAAATCTTCGGGTTCTGACCATGAATGCTGCTGCAGACCTGCGCCGGGTCGCCGTATTCGGCGCCACCGGCTCGATCGGTGCCTCCACGCTGGACGTGATCGCCCGCCACCCGCAGCGCTACCAGGCGACCGTGCTCGCCGCCGGACGCCAGGTGCAGGGGCTGCTGGCGTTGTGCCGCCAGCACAAACCCGCGCACGCGGTGATCGCCGACGAATCGCTGTTCGCCGAACTGCGTGACGGCCTGCGCGACGCCGGACTGGCCACCGAAGCCCATGCCGGCCATGCCGCGCTGGACCAGCTGGCCGCCAGCGACGCCTGCGATACCGTGGTCGCGGCCATCGTCGGCGCTGCCGGCCTGTCCTCGACCCTGGCCGCGGCCGCCGCCGGCAAGCGCATCCTGCTGGCCAACAAGGAATCGCTGGTGCTGGCCGGCGAACTGCTGACCCGTACCGCCGAACGTGCCGGCGCCGAAATCATCCCGATCGACAGCGAACACAGCGCGATCTTCCAGTGCCTGCGCTCGCGCGACGCCAGCGTCGACGGCGCCGGCGTGCGCCGGATCCTGCTGACCGCCTCCGGCGGCCCGTTCCGTGGCCGCAGCCGCGCCGAACTGGCCCAGGTCACCCCGGCCCAGGCCGTTGCCCACCCGAAGTGGTCGATGGGACCGAAGATCTCGGTCGATTCGGCGACGTTGATGAACAAGGGCCTGGAAGTCATCGAGGCCCACCACCTGTTCGGCGTGCCCGGTGAACGCATCGAAGTGCTGGTGCACCCGCAGAGCCTGGTCCATTCGCTGGTCGAGTTCGTCGACGGCTCGACCCTGGCGCAGATGGGCCTGCCGGACATGCGCACCACCCTCGCCGTTGGCCTGGGCTGGCCACAGCGCATCGAATCGGGCGTGGCCGGGCTGGACCTGCTGGCCCAGGGCCGGCTGGATTTCGAGGCCCCGGACACCGACGCCTTCCCCTGCCTGGCCCTGGCCTGGCAGGCCATGCAGGCCGGCGGCACCGCACCGGCGGTGCTGAATGCTGCCAACGAGGAGGCGGTTTCAGCGTTTCTTCAGGGCCGGATCGGTTTCCTGACGATCCCGGCGCTGGTTGCTAACGCTCTTTCAACACTGCCGACGCAAGCAGCCGATACACTGGAGGTCCTGTTGTCCGCCGACCAGCGGGCACGCCAGCTCACCCTGAACGCCATCGACGCCGCCTGAACGACCGCCTCGCCCAGCATGACGCCGCCGCCCCTGCCCGCCACTGTGAGCCTGCATGACTGACTTCATCGGATCGGTCTGGTGGATGATTGTCAGCCTCGGGCTGCTGGTCACGTTCCACGAGTTCGGGCATTACTGGGTCGGACGCCTGTGCGGGGTCAAGATCCTGCGTTTCTCGGTCGGCTTCGGCCAGCCGCTGTGGTCGCGCCGCGACCGGCATGGCACCGAGTTCGCCATCGCCGCCATTCCGCTGGGTGGCTACGTGAAGTTCCTCGACGAACGCGAGGTCGAAGTCCACCCGCACGAGCGCGGCCAGGCCTTCAACCACAAGACGGTCTGGCAGCGCATCGCGATCGTTGCCGCCGGCCCGATCGCCAACCTGCTGCTGTGCATCCTCCTGCTGTGGGCGATGTTCGTGATCGGCAAGCAGGATTACTCGCCCACCGTCGGCCGCGTCAGCGGCATCGCCGCCAGTGCCGGCCTGGCCAGCGGCGACCGCGTGCTGCGCGTGGACGACCGCCAGGTGGTCACCCTCGGCGAGGCCAGCATGGCACTGACCGCGGCCGCGATGGACCGCCGCGACGTGAAGCTGGAAGTGCTGGATACGGCCGACCAGGTGCGCACGCGCACCCTGCCGCTGTCGCAACTGCCGGCGGGTTTCGATGAGCGGCGGGTGCCGATCCTGGCTGGCATGTACTGGCAGTCGTGGCTGCAGCCCGCGCTGGTCGAGTCGCTCACCGCAGACTCCGTGGTGGCCGGGCAACTGCAGCCGGGCGACCTGATCGTGGCCATTGACGGCCAGCGCATCGACGGCGCCGACCAGGTGATCGGCGAGATCCAGGCGCTGGGCCGTGCCGGTGGCCCGGGCATGATCGAGGTCCTGCGTGGCGGCGAGCGCCTGGCGCTGGAAGTGACGCCACGCAAGGGCCAGGACGCCAAGGGCGGCCCCACGTGGCAGATCGGCGTTCAGTTCCCGACCAAGTTCAGCCCCCCCTACGACACCCTCCTGCGCTACGGCCCCCTGGACTCGGTCACCGTCGCGGTACGCGAAACCGGGCGCCTGGCGGCCGACTCGCTGGGCATGATGGGCCGCATCGTCACCGGCAAGGCCTCGCTGCAGAACGTTTCCGGGCCGGTCACCATCGCCCGCGTGGCCAATGTCTCGGCCAAGCGCGGCCTCGACTGGTTCCTGCAGTTCCTTGCCCTGCTGTCCCTCAGCCTGTGCATCATCAACCTGCTGCCGATCCCGATCTTGGACGGCGGCCACCTGCTGTATTACCTTATCGAGTTGGTCAAGGGCAGCCCGCTGAGCGAGCGTGCCATCGCCGCCGGCCAATACATCGGCCTGGCGTTGCTGGCCGGGCTGATGGGGTTGGCGTTCTACAACGACATCCTCGGCCTGGTCCCGCGATGAACTTTTCCATGTTGTTGCCGTCTACAGCGTCGGCATCCCGCACCAATGAAATCGACCTTCCTACCGGACGTGACATGACGCGACTCCCCAATCGCCGCCTGCTGGCCCTCGCCCTCGCCGCCGTCACCGGCGCTCCCGCCCTGGCCCAGGCAGCCGAGCCCTTCACTGTCAGCGACATCCGCGTCGATGGCCTGCAGCGCATCAGCTCGGGCACGGTATTCACCTACCTGCCGGTGGAACGTGGCGAGACGGTCACCGACAACAAGGTCGGCGAGACGATCCGCGCCCTGTACAAGACCGGCTTCTTCGAAGACGTGCAGCTGGACCGCCAGGGCACGATCCTGGTGGTGACCGTCAAGGAACGTCCGGCGATCAACAAGCTGACCGTGACCGGCAACAAGGACATCAAGTCCGACCAGCTGCTCAAGGGCCTGTCCGACATCGGCCTGACCGAGGGCGGCACCTTCGATCGCCTGAGCCTGGACCGCGTGACCCAGGAACTGCGCCGCCAGTACAACGACCGTGGCAAATACAACGTCGACATCACCCCGACGGTGAGCCCGCTTGACCGCAACCGCGTGGACATCGCCATCGCCATCAAGGAAGGCAAGGCGGCCAAGATCCGCCACGTCAACCTGGTCGGCACCGAAAAGTTCGAGAGCAAGGACATCCTGGAGACCTGGGAGTCCAAGGAGCACAACTGGGCGTCGTGGTACCGCCGTGACGACCAGTACTCCAAGGAAAAGCTGTCCGGCGACCTGGAAAAGCTCAACTCCTGGTATCTGGACCGCGGCTACGTCGATTTCAGCATCGATTCCACCCAGGTCTCGATCAGCCCCGACAAGCGCGACATGTTCCTGACCGCGGGCGTGACCGAGGGTGCGCAGTACAAGATCTCCGAGATCAAGGTCAGCGGCGACACCATCCTCCCGCAGGAGGACGTCGAGCGCATGGTGATCCAGAAGTCCGGCGACACGTTCTCGCGTGCCCTGCTGGAATTCAGCTCGGACACCATCACCAATTCGCTGTCCAACATCGGCTACGCGTTCGCCAAGGTGAACCCGATCCCGACCACCAACCGCGCCGAGCAGACCGTCGCCATCAACATGCAGGTCGTGCCCGGCCCGCGCGTGTCGGTGCGCCGCATCCTGTTCCGTGGCAATACCCGCACCTCCGATGAGGTGATGCGCCGCGAAATGCGCCAGTTCGAGAACAGCTGGTACTCGCAGGCCGCGATCGACCGCTCCAAGATCCGCCTGCAGCGCCTGGGCTACTTCGAATCGGTGGAAGTGGAGACCCCGGCCGTCAGCGGCAGCAACGACCAGGTCGACGTCGTCTACAACGTCAAGGAAACCACCTCGGGCAGCTTCGTGTTCGGCCTGGGCTACTCGCAGTCCTACGGCATGACCACCTCGGTGCAGCTGTCGCAGAACAACTTCCTCGGCGGCGGCAACCGCGTGTCGGTCGAAGCCTCGCGCAGCAGCTATCTGCAGCGCTACGGCTTCAGCTACACCAACCCGTACTTCACCGATGACGGCGTGTCGCTGGGCTATAACCTGTCCTGGCGCGAACTGGACTACTCCGACTTCAATACCGCGCAGTACAACAGCACCAATGGTTCGGCGCAGGTGGTGTTCGGCGTGCCGCTGACCGAGACCGATACCGTCTCGCTGATGTTCGGCATCGACAGCAACCAGATCACCACCTACCAGGGCTCGACCCCGCAGTCGATCATCGACTACATCAACGCGGTCGGTCAGCGCACTTTCCACGCCTGGCGCACCGAGCTGGGCTGGGCGCGCGACTCGCGCAACGACTACTTCATGCCGACCCGCGGCACCTACCAGCGCATCGGCCTGGAAACCACGCTGCCGGGTTCGACCATCGAGTACTACAAGCTGAACTACCAGATCAGCAAGTACTGGCCGATCATGCCGTCGCTGGTGATCAACACCCGCGCGGAAATCGGCTACGGCGATGCCTACGGCAACGACTACACCCGTACGCTGACCAATCCGGATGGCACCACCCGCACCGTTACCGCCAGCGGCCTGCCGTTCTTCGAGAACTTCTACGCCGGTGGCACCAACTCGGTGCGCGGCTTCGAGGACAACACCCTCGGCCCGCGCGAAGTCACCACCGGTTATCCGGAAGGCCAGCCGCTGGGTGGTTCGCTGAAGACCGTCGGTTCGGTCGAAGCCTACTTCCCGCGCCTGTTCGACAGCCCGTCGGCACGCGTGTCGGCCTTCGTCGACTTCGGCAACGTCTACAACGGCACCCAGAACTTCAAGGCCAACGAGCTGCGCGTGTCCACCGGCGTGGCCCTGCTGTGGCGCGCCCCGGTCGGCCCGATCTCGATCAGCTACGCCTTCCCGCTGAAGAAGGAAGACGATGACAAGATCGAGCGTCTGCAATTCACGTTCGGTGGCCAGTTCTGAGGAACGTTGTTCCCCAGAACTGATCCACCTCCGGTGAATTGCCCGCGCATTTCACCTATCCCCCGCGCCGCTGGCGCGCCCCCCTTAACAAAGGGGGGCTCTCCACCAGACGGGGTGCGAAGCGCCGGGCATTGCCCGGCGTTTTCGTTTTGCAGATGACACTGCACGGCACGGGCTTTTGGCCGCGCTCGCGGGAAATTGTCCAGAGGCGGCGGGTGGCCCTGGACAGGACCGTTGGCGCCATGAATGGCGCCATCGAGCACCATGGAGGGGGTTTTGCGTGTCCTGGCCAGGGCCACCCGCCGCCTCCCGCCCGTACCAGGCAGGCGCCAAGCCCTGCCCCCGCATGACCGAAATGGCGCCACACGTTAAACTCCCGCCGTGAATACTCCCACCTACACCGCCCAGCAACTCGCCGAGCAGTTCGGCCTGCAGGTCCATGGCGACCCCGCCACCGCCATCCATGGCGTGGCCACCCTCGCCCATGCCGGCCCTGGCCAGCTGACCTTCCTTGCCAACCCGCGCTACCGCGCCCAGCTGGCCGACAGCCAGGCCTCGCTGGTGGTCCTGCGTGCCGACGACGCCGAGGCCGCCCCGGGCACTGCGCTCGTCGCCAAGGACCCGTACACCGCGTTCGCCAAGATCGCCGCGCTGTTCGACATCGCGCCGACCCGCCCACCGGGCATCCACCCCAGCGCAGTCATCGACCCCAGCGCCCAGGTGGCCGCCAGCGCCCATATCGGCCCGTTCGTTTCGGTCGGTGCGCGCAGCGTGGTCGGCGAGAACTGCATCATCGGCACCGGCAGCGTGATCGGCGAGGACTGCAGCCTGGACGCCGGCTGTGAACTGATCGCCCGCGTGACCCTGGTCACCCGGGTCACGTTGGGCAAGCGCGTGCGCGTGCATCCCGGTGCCGTGCTCGGCGCCGACGGTTTCGGCCTGGCGATGGACGCTGGCAAGTGGATCAAGGTGCCGCAGCTCGGCGGCGTCCGCATCGGCGACGATTGCGAGATCGGCGCCAATACCTGCGTCGACCGCGGCGCGCTGGAAGACACCGTGCTGGACGAGGATGTGCGCCTGGACAACCTGGTGCAGATCGCCCACAACGTGCAGATCGGCGCGCATTCGGCCATCGCCGGCTGCACCGGCATCGCCGGCAGCGCCAAGATCGGCCGCTACTGCCTGCTTGGCGGCCACGTTGGCGTGGTCGGCCACCTCGAAATCTGTGACAAGGTCGTGATCACCGGCAAGTCGGTGGTCCGCAACTCCATCCATGAGCCAGGCGAATACTCGTCCGGCACCCCGTTGACCGACAACCGCACGTGGCGCAAGAACGCCGCGCGCTTCAAGCAGCTGGACGCATTGGCTCGCCGCGTCCTGGCTGCTGGCAAGGAGAAAGAATGAACGATTCGCTGCAGCTTCCGATCGATGTCTGCCAGATCCAGGAACTGCTTCCGCACCGCTACCCGTTCCTGCTGGTGGACCGGGTGCTTGAACTCGACGTCGAGGCCAAGCGCATCCTGGCGCAGAAGAACGTCAGCATCAACGAGCCGTTCTTCCAGGGCCACTTCCCGGGCCGCCCAATCATGCCCGGCGTGCTGATCATCGAAGCGCTGGCGCAGGCCGGCGGCGTCATGACCCAGCTCACGCTCGGCCGCGATGCGCAGTCCAAGCTGTTCTACATGGTCAAGGTGGAAAACGCCCGCTTCAACAAGCAGGTCGTGCCCGGCGACGTGCTGATGCTGGACGTGCAGATGAAGCGCCTGATCCGCAACATGGGCTGGTACTACGGCGAAGCCAAGGTCAACGGCGAAGTCGTCGCGTCGGCCGAGGTCATGTGCGCCGGCGCCAAGGGCTGATCCACTGGAGGCAGCAATGACTGACAACGCACCGCGGATCCACCCCACCGCCGTCATCGATCCGGCCGCGCGCCTGGCCGACGATGTGCAGGTGGGCGCCTTCACCCTGATCGGCCCCGATGTTGAAATCGGCGCCGGCACGGTGGTGGGCCCCCATTGCAGCATCCACGGCCCGACCCGGATCGGCCGCGACAACCGCTTCGTCGGCCACGCCGCGATCGGTGGCGAGCCGCAGGACAAGAAGTTCGCCGGTGAGCGCACCGAACTGGTGATCGGCGACCGCAACGTGTTCCGCGAGTTCGTCACGCTCAACCGTGGCACCGGCGGCGGCGGCGGCATCACCACCATCGGCAACGACAACTGGATGCTGGCCTACACGCACGTGGCGCACGACTGCCATGTCGGCAATTTCTGCGTGTTCTCCAACAACACCACCCTGGCCGGCCACGTGACCGTGGGCGACTACGTGATCATCAGCGGCTTCGCCGGTGCCCACCAGTTCTGCCGCATCGGTGCGCATGCCTTCCTCGGCATGGGCGCGCTGACCAATGGCGATGTACCGCCGTTCACCATGGTCGGTACCGATTCGCTGGGCCGCCCGCGCGGCATCAACAGCGAAGGCCTGAAGCGCCGCGGCTTCGACGCCGACCGCATCTCGGCCATCAAGCGTGCCTACCGCACGCTGTACGTGGCCGGCCTGCCGTTGGCCGAAGCCAAGCAGCAGCTGACCGAACAGGCGCGTGACAGCAATGACGTGAAGGCCATGCTGGACTTCATCGAGCACGCCGAGAGGCCCTTGCTGCGATGAGCAGCACGACCGGCCAGGCGGCGGCCGGCGCCGCGGTGATTCCGTTGGCCTCGATGGCCGGCAGCGTTCCCGCACAGCGGGTGCTCAGCGAGCGCCCGTTGCGGATCGCGCTGGTTGCCGGCGAAGCGTCCGGCGACCTGCTCGGTGCGGGCCTGGTGCGTGAACTGAAGGCGCGCTTCCCGAATGCCGAGTTCGCCGGCATTGGCGGCGATGCCATGCGCAGCGCCGGCTGCCAGACCTGGCACGATGCCAGCGAGCTGGCGGTGATGGGCCTGACCGAAGTGCTGCGCCACCTGCCGCGGCTGCTCAAGCTGCGCTCGGCGTTCCGCCAGCGCGCCCTGGAATGGCAGCCGGACGTGTTCATCGGCATCGACGCACCCGACTTCAACCTGGGCATCGAGCGCTGGCTGAAGCAACGCGGCGTGCGCACCGTGCATTACGTCAGTCCCTCGGTCTGGGCCTGGCGCGAGAAGCGCGCCGAGAAGATCGGCAGCAGCGCGGACCTGGTGCTGTGCCTGTTCCCGATGGAACCGCCGATCTATGCCAGGCACGGCATCGACGCACGCTTCGTCGGCCACCCGATGGCCGATGACATTCCGCTGCAGGGCAACCGCGAGGAAGCCCGTGCCGCGCTCGGGCTGCCGACCTCGGCCAAGGTGCTGGCGGTGTTGCCGGGCAGCCGCCTGGGCGAGATCTCGCGCCTGGGCGAACCCTTCTTCGAAGCCGCCTGGCAGGTCTCTGAACGCATTCCGGGCCTGCATGTGGTGGTGCCTGCCGCCAACCCGGCCTGCCGGCAGCTGATCGAAGAACAGCTGTCGCGCTCGGCATTGCCGGTGGCCTACTCGCACGTGCTGGATGGCCAGGCGCGCAACGCGATGATCGCCGCCGACGTGGTGGTGCTGGCCTCCGGCACCGCGACCCTGGAAGCCATGCTGGTGAAGCGGCCGATGGTCGTCGGTTACCGCGTCAACGAACTGACCTATCGCCTGGTCAAGGCGCTGGGCCTGATCAAGGTCGACCGCTTCGCCCTGCCCAACATCCTGGCCGGCCAGGACCTGGCGCCGGAGCTGATGCAGCACGACTGCACGCCGGACAGGCTGGCCGCGGCCATCCAGCAATGGTTCGACCACCCGCAGCGGGTGATCGACCTGCAGGACACGTACGTGCGACTGCACGAGCGCCTGCGCCGCAATGCTTCGGCGCGTGCCGCCGATGCCGTCGGCGAACTGCTGATGCGCGACCAGGCGCAGGCATGAGCCGCCGTCACGCCGCAGCGGCCAGCCTGGCCCTGTTCGACGGCGCGACGGTGGTCGAGCCGGAACGCCTGGTCGCCGGTGTCGACGAGGCCGGACGTGGCCCGCTGGCCGGGCCGGTGGCAGTGGCGGCGGTGGTATTCGATCCGTCACGGCCACGCATCAACGGCCTGGACGATTCCAAGCAGTTGACGGCGGCCCGCCGCGAGCAGCTGCATGACCGCATCATCGAGCGTGCCCTGGCCTGGCACGTGGTGCTGGTGGACGTGGACACCATCGACCGCCTGAACATCTACCAGGCCACCCTGCAGGGCATGCGTGACGTCGTTGCAGCGGTTGCCCATGTGGCCGGCTTCGCCCGCATCGATGGCAACGTGGTGCCCAAGGGCCTGGTGCTGCCGGCGCAGGCGCTGGTCGGCGGCGATGGCATCGACCGCGCGATCATGGCCGCCTCGATCCTGGCCAAGGTTTCGCGCGACCGTTACATGCAGGACGTGCATACCCGCCACCCGCAGTACGGCTTCGAACAGCACAAGGGCTATGGCACCCCGGCCCACCTGGCCGCCCTGCGCGAGCACGGCCCCTGCATGGAGCACCGGCGCAGCTTCGCCCCGGTGCGTGAGTGCCTGGGCCTGACGCAGGCGGCGGCCATCGCCTGAGCCTGCTGGAGTTGTAGAGCCGAGCCCATGCTCGGCTGCTGTGGACAGCCGAGCATGGGCTCGGCTCTACAGAAGGCGGCCTCCCGCACGCCTGAATCCGGCGCCACGCCGTGCCCCTGTCAAGCCTTGTGGCAACCCCCTGCCCTCGCTACCCTGACCGGGCATTCCAGCGCTTCCCGACCCCGGCGACGATCGTCCGTCAGCACCCGGGGCCCGCGCGCTCCAACCTGGTCCGGCATGTCCAACTCCCGCTTCGTACATCTCCACGTCCACACCGAGTTCTCGCTGGCGGACTCCACCATCCGTGTGCCGGCCAAACCGGACCAGGCGGACCCGAAGAAGGCCAAGCAGGCCAACCTGCTGTCGCGCTCGGTCGAACTCGGCCTGCCCGCGCTGGCGGTGACCGACCTCAACAACCTGTTCGCCCTGGTCAAGTTCTACAAGGCCGCCGAAGGCGTGGGCATCAAGCCGATCGCCGGTGCCGACGTGCTGATCGCCGAGGAAGGCCAGGACCCGTGGCGGATGACCCTGCTGTGCCGCGACCGCGAGGGTTACCTGAGCCTGTCGCGGCTGCTGACCCGCGCCTGGATGGAAGGCCATCGCCCCGAGGGCGGCGTGGCCGTGCACCCGGACTGGCTGAAGGCCGGCAACGCCAACCTGTTCGCATTGGCCGGGCGGCAGAGCCTGGCCGGGCGCCTGGCGCTGGACGGCAAGCATGAACTGGCCGAGCAGCAGCTGGCCGACTGGCAGCGCGTGTTCGGCGATGGCCTGCACCTGGAGCTGACCCGCACCGGCCGCGAGGGCGAGGAAACCTTCAACCAGTTCGCGCTGATGGCCGCGGGCCAGCGTGGCCTGCCGGTGGTGGCCAGCAACGACGTGCGCTTCCTGTCGCCGTCGGACTTCAGCGCGCACGAAGCGCGCGTGTGCATTTCCACCGGCCGCGTGCTGGACGACCCCAAGCGCCCGCGCGAATACAGCGACCAGCAGTACCTGAAGTCGGCCGAGGAGATGTGCGCGCTGTTCGCCGACATCCCCGATGCGATCGACAACACGCTGGCGCTGGCCGAGCGCTGCAACATCGAGATGCGGCTGGGCACCTACTTCCTGCCCAACTACCCGGTGCCGGACGACGAGACGCTGGACACCTGGATCCAGAAGATGTCGCGCGATGGCCTGGAAGAGCGCCTGGAGAAGAATCCGCTGGCGCCGGGCAAGACCCGCGAAGAGTATTTCGAGCGCCTGGAATTCGAGCTCAACACCATCATCAAGATGGGCTTCCCGGGCTACTTCCTGATCGTGGCCGACTTCATCCAGTGGGGCAAGAACCAGGGTATTCCGATCGGCCCCGGCCGTGGTTCGGGTGCCGGTTCGCTGGTGGCGTGGGCGCTGAAGATCACCGATCTGGACCCGCTGCCGTACAACCTGCTGTTCGAGCGCTTCCTGAACCCGGAACGCGTGTCGATGCCCGACTTCGACATCGACTTCTGCATGGACCGCCGCGACGAGGTGATCGACTACGTCGCCCGCAAGTACGGGCGCGAGCGCGTCAGCCAGATCATCACCTACGGCACCATGGCCGCCAAGGCGGTGGTGCGCGACTCCGGCCGCGTGCTCGGCTTCCCGTACGGCCTGGTCGACGGCGTCTCCAAGCTGATCCCGAACATCCTCGGCATCCACCTGAAGGATGCGCTGGGCAAGGGCAAGGAAGGCCCGAGCTCTGAGATGGCGTCGGCCGAACTGATCCAGCGCTACGAGACCGAGGACGATGTCCGCGACCTGATCGACCTGGCGCTGCAGCTGGAAGACCTGACCCGCAACGCCGGCAAGCACGCCGGTGGCGTGGTGATCGGGCCCGAGCCGCTGAGCGAGTTCTGCCCGCTGTACGCCGAACACGACGAGAACGGCCTCGGCAAGAACCCGGTCACCCAGTTCGACAAGAACGACGTGGAAGAAGTGGGCCTGGTGAAGTTCGACTTCCTGGGCCTGCGCACGCTGACCATCATCGACTGGGCGGTGAAGGCGATCAACAAGCGCCATGAGCGCGCCGGCATCCCGCCGGTGGACATCGCCGCGATCCCGCTGGACGACACGCCCACCTACAGGGACATCTTCGCCAACGGCAATACCGGCGCGGTGTTCCAGTTCGAATCCTCGGGCATGCGCCGCCTGCTGAAGGACGCGCGCCCCGACCGTTTCGAAGACCTGATCGCGCTGGTGTCGCTGTACCGCCCCGGCCCGATGGACCTGATTCCCTCCTTCAATGCGCGCAAGCACGGCCAGGAAGAGATCATCTATCCCGATCCGCGCACCGAAGCCATCCTGAAGGACACCTACGGCATCATGGTGTACCAGGAGCAGGTCATGCAGATGGCGCAGATCGTCGGCGGCTACTCGCTGGGCGGCGCCGACCTGCTGCGCCGCGCGATGGGCAAGAAGGTACCGGCCGAAATGGCCAAGCACCGCGAGATCTTCCGCGAAGGTGCAGCCAAGGGCGGCGTCGATGGCCCCAAGGCCGACGAAATCTTCGACCTGATGGAGAAGTTCGCCGGCTACGGCTTCAACAAGTCGCACGCCGCTGCCTACGCGCTGGTCAGTTACCAGACCGCCTGGCTGAAACGCCATTACCCGGCTGAGTTCATGGCGGCCACGCTGTCGTCCGATCTGGACAACACCGACAAAGTGGTCGGCTTCCTCGACGAGGTGCGCAACCTCGGCCTGACCGTGCTGCCGCCCAAGGTGAACCAGTCGGCCTTCATGTTCGAAGCGGTGACGCCGGACACCATCCAGTACGGCCTCGGGGCGATCAAGGGCGTCGGCCAGGGTGCCTGCGAGGCGGTGGTCGAGGAGCGGCTGAAGGGCGGCCCGTTCAAGGACCTGCTCGACTTCTGCACGCGCGTTGGTTCGGCCAAGCTCAACAGGCGCACGCTGGAAGCGATGATCAACTGTGGTGCGTTGGACGAGCTCGGCCGCAACCGTGCTTCGCTGATGCTGCAGCTGCCGGAGGTGATCAAGGCTACCGACCAGATGGCCCGCGAGCGGGCTTCGGGACAGAACTCGCTGTTCGGTGGCCCGGACCCGAGCGCGACCACGATCCAGCTGGACCTGCCCGAAGCCGAGGAGTGGCCGCTGCTGCAGCGCCTGAACGGCGAGCGCGACACGCTGGGCTTCTATCTCAGTGGCCACCCGTTCGATCCCTGGCGCGACGATGTGCGCGATCTGGTCGGCAACGACCTGGGTTCGGTGGAGAAGATCTGGAGCGCCAACAGCGGTGGTGGCGGCGGCGGCGAAAAGCGCTGGCGCCCGGAAGTGCAGACGGTGCTGGCCGGCCAGGTGGTCGGCGTGCGCCGCAAGGGCGAAAGCCAGATCTTCATCCAGCTTGAGGACGGACGTGGCCGCGTCGAGTGCAGCGCGTTCTCCGACGCGATGGCCGAGTTCGGCCACCTGATGACCAAGGACCGCATCCTGGTGGTCAAGGGCGGCCTGCGCGAGGACGAGTTCAACGGCGGCTTCGCGCTGCGCATCCGCCAGTGCTGGGACTTCGATGAGGTCTGCGCCAACTACGCCACGCGGCTGTCGCTGCGCCTGGACCTGCGCCAGCAGCGCCCGGTCTGGGAGCGCATCGATGCGCTGCTCGACCGCCATCGCCCGGGACGGACGCCACTGCGCCTGGACCTGCTGCTGAAGGGGCCGCACGGCGGCGTCGCCGGCATGCTCGATGTGTCCGGGCAGAGCGCGGTACGCATCGATTCCAAGCTGATGGAGGCGCTGCGCGCCGACCCGGCCGTGCGCACGCTGAAGGTGCGCTACAGCCCGCCATGGGCCAGCTGAGGCTGGCTCCCTGGCTGTGCTGTCTCCCCTGTTTCCCCGTTCCAAGTATCAAGGACGATTGCCGATGAAGACCCTGCTGTTCCCGTTCGCTGCCGCACTGGCCCTGGCCGCCTGCTCCCCGTCGAAGATCGAGTTCCAGATCGACAACCCGACCGACACGCCGCTGGCGTTGAGCATCGACGGCCAGGACCTGCCGGTGGCCGCACAGGGCTCGCGCCCGGTCTCGCTCGCTGTCGGCGAGCATCGCCTGCATACCGACAAGCTCGGTGATGTGCGCTTCATCGTCTACGTCGACGGTCGTGGCGGGCTGATCAATCCGACCCTCAGCGAGTATGTGATCGCCCGCGAGATCTACGTCACCGACGAGAGCAAGGTGAAGAACTTCGGCGTCGGCAACAGCGGTATCCAGCTCGGCGGCGTCGACTTCGAAGGCCCGTTCGAGAAGCGCCACGACCTGTTCATCGACAAGACCTGGACCTACGGCGTGCGCGAACCCTTCCCCAAGGAAAAGGTGGTGGCCCACGTTGATTCCAGCGGCGGCCAGATCGTGGCCAAGGTGTTCACCGCTCCCGACTTCATCGCTTACGTGGAAGAAGGCATGGGCGAGCCCGGCGCGTTCAAGCGCGAACAACCAGGTGGCTACGTGGCCCCGGCCTACAGCCTGGAACCGGCCCCGGCCAGCCTGCCGGCGCTGGTGCCGGCCTTCGAGGCCCACGCCGCGCCCCTGCGCGAGGTCTACGCGCGCTGGCTGAAGGCCACCACCGCCGATGAACAGAAGGCCCTGCGCAAGCAGGATTTCGCCGCGCAGATGGCCTTCACCTCGGCCACTGCCACCCTGGGCAGCGGCCTTGGCCGGGAAGCCAACGAGGCCTACAACGACTTCGTCTCCCAGCGCAGCCAGTTGATGGGCCGCAGCGCCCTGGTGGTGCCCTGAGCTGACTGGCGCCCCCTGCGCGGCTGCGCTACCGTCGCCTTCCAGACGAAGGCGTACGGGTGGTTTGCACGCATTCGGCTAGAATTCCCCCCTTCTTTACACGACGGCTTCCGATGAATCCGAACTACCTCGACTTCGAGCAACCCATCGCCGACCTGGAAGCCAAGATCCAGGAGCTGCGCAACGCCAGTGCCGGGCCGGCGGTCAATGTCGAGGCGGAAGTGCACGCGCTGCAGGACAAGCTGCGCATGCGCACCGCGCAGATCTTCCGCAACCTGACCTCGTGGCAGGTGCTGCAGCTGGCCCGCCACCCGTCGCGCCCGTACACCGCCGACTACCTCCGCGTCATGTTCGATGAGTTCCAGGAGCTGGCCGGTGACCGCGCCTTCGCCGACGACAAGGCGATCATGGGCGGCCTGGCCCGCATCAATGGCCGCGCGGTAATGGTGATCGGCCACCAGAAGGGCCGCGACACCAAGGAAAAGATCAAGCGCAACTTCGGCATGCCCAAGCCGGAGGGTTACCGCAAGGCACTGCGCCTGATGAAGATGGCCGAGCGCTTCGGCCTGCCGGTGCTGACCCTGATCGACACCGCCGGCGCCTGGCCGGGCATCGACGCCGAGTCGCGCGGCCAGTCCGAAGCGATCGCGCGCAACCTGATCGAGATGGCCGAGCTGAAGGTGCCGATCATCTGCACCGTGATCGGTGAAGGCGGCTCCGGCGGTGCGTTGGCACTGGGTGTGGGCGACCGCACCGTGATGCTGGAATACGCGGTGTACTCGACCATCACCCCGGAAGGCTGCGCCTCGATCCTGTGGAAGGACGCGGGCAAGGCCAAGGAAGCGGCCGAACAGCTGGGCCTGACCGCGCCGCGCCTGAAGAGCCTGGGCCTGGTCGACAAGGTCGTGCGCGAGCCGACCGGTGGCGCCCACCGCAACCCGACGCAGATGGCCAAGCGCCTGAAGGCCGTGCTGCTGAACGAACTGGACGCGCTGGACAAGCTGTCCACCGAACAGCTGCTGGAACAGCGCTACACGCGCCTGCGCAGTTACGGCACGTACGAAGCAGCCTAAGCCCGGTAGTGCCGGCCGCTGGCCGGCAACACGAGGTGATTGCAGAAATGAAAGAGCCGGGCATTTGCCCGGCTCCTTCGTTTGCGCCCTGACAGCATCCACGCATGGCGTGGATCTACCGGACGCAGGTGACCCCGCCTCAGAACGGCTTGGCCAGCACCAGCCACACGATCGGAATGAACGCCAGCAGCGGGATCTCGTTGATCCAGCGCAGCGCGCGCGACGACGGCAGCGCCCGGCCCTTGGCCACGCCCTTGAGCAGGCGGCCGGTCCAGCCGAAGTACACCAGCAGCACCACCACCAGCCCCAGCTTGGCGTGCAGCCAGCCGGCAGCTCCCGGAGCCACCATGGTCGGGAAATCGGGGATGACCTTGTAGCCCAGCCACAGCACCAGGCCGAGCAGGAACGCCAGGCCGAACATCGAGTGGCCGAAGCGGTACAGGCGCAGGCCCATCAGCTGCAGGCGCTCGGTCACCGCCGGCTGGCCCGCGGTCTCGGCCAGGTTCACCAGGATGCGCGGCAGGTAGAACACCGTGGCCATCCACGCCACCACGAACACGATGTGGAAGGTCTTGACCCAGTAGTAGCTCTGCATGCGCTCGCTCCGGCGGCTGGCGTAGGTTGGCGGCCATTCTCGCATGCCGTGGCGAAGCCGCCGCAGGCACGCGCGCCGCGACACATCGACGCATGGCGCGCCGCAACACCGTACGATAGGCGCCGTTTTCCCCGATCGCGCACCGCCCCATGGACAAGACCTACGACGCCGCCTACTTCCAACGCTGGTACCGCCGTGCCGACATCGGCGGCAGCGCCCGCCTGGCGCGCAAGGTGGCGTTGGCCGTGGCCAGCGCCGAGTACTACCTGGAGCGGCCGATCCGCAGCGTGCTGGATATCGGCTGCGGTGAAGGCGCCTGGCGCGCGCCGCTGCTGAAGCTGCGTCCGAAGGTCGAATATCTCGGCTTCGACAGCAGCGAGTACGCTGTGCGCCGCTACGGCAGGACCCGCAACCTGCACCTGGCCCGCTTCGGCGACTTCGCCTGGCTGCGGCCCTGCGCCCCGGTTGACCTGCTGGTGTGTTCGGACGTGATGCACTACGTGCCCGACCGCGAGCTGCGTGCAGGACTGGCCGGCGTGGCCGAGCTGACCGGCGGCGTGGCCTTCCTGGAGACCTTCGCCGCCGAGGACGCGTTCGAAGGCGACCACGACGGCTTCCAGGCCCGACCGGCGCGCTGGTACCGCCGCACGCTGGCCCGCCAGGGCCTGCAGCCGGTAGGGTCGCACTGCTGGCTCGGCCCCGCCCTGGCGGGCGATGCGGCCGCGCTGGAACGGATGTGAATCCGGATTCATTATTTTCAGCCGACTTAACCTGCGGGACACCTGGATGGGATATGCTGCGCGGCAACATATGACCATACATATTCGGTCGTCATGCTCTATCAACTGCACGAACTGACCCGCAACCTGCTCGCCCCCTGGGTGCACCAGGCCCAGGCCAACGCCAGATTCTTCGCCAACCAGGGCCATTGGTGGTCGCAGATGCCCGGTGCTGATCGCCTGGCGGCGGTCAATGAACTCTTCCACCGCATCGGCAAGGATTACGAGAAGCCCGAGTGGGGCATCAACGAAATCGACGTCGATGGCGAGCGCGTGCCGATCGTCGTGCACGAGGAAGTGAGCAAGCCGTTCTGCAAGCTGCTGCGCTTCAAGCGCCACAGCAATGAAGCCGACCAGCTGCACACCATGCTCAACCAGCCGTTCGTGCTGGTGGTGGCGCCACTGTCCGGCCACCACGCCACGCTGCTGCGCGACACCGTGCGCACGCTGCTGCGCGACCACCGCGTGTACGTCACCGACTGGGTCGACGCGCGCATGGTGCCGGCCAGCGAAGGCGAGTTCGGGCTGGATGACTACATCGCCTACATCCAGGAGTTCATCCGCCACCTCGGCGTCGAACGCCTGCACGTGGTGAGCGTGTGCCAGCCGACCGTACCGGTGCTGGCCGCGGTTTCACTGATGGCCAGCCGTGGTGAACCGACGCCGCGCACGCTGGTGATGATGGGTGGCCCGATCGATGCGCGCTGCAGCCCGACCGCAGTGAACAACCTGGCCACGCAGAACCCGCTGTCGTGGTTCGAGAACAACGTCATCCACACCGTGCCGGCCAGCTATCCGGGTGCCGGCCGTCGCGTGTACCCGGGCTTCCTGCAGCACGCCGGCTTCCTGTCGATGAACCCGAGCCGCCACTTCAGCTCGCACTGGGATTTCTACACCGACCTGGTCAAGGGCGACCTGGAAGACGCCGACGCGCACCGTCGTTTCTACGACGAGTACAACGCGGTGCTGGACATGCCGGCCAAGTACTACCTCGATACCATCCGCGTGGTGTTCCAGGACTTCCTGCTGCCGCGTGGCGAGTGGGTGGTCAACGGCGAGAAGGTCGATCCGTCGGCGATCCGCGATACCGCGCTGCTGAGCATCGAAGGCGAGCTGGACGACATCGCCGGCCTTGGTCAGACCGAAGCCGCGCAGGCGCTGTGCACCGGCATCACTGCGGACCGCCGTGAGCATTTCATCGTCGAAGGTGCCGGCCACTACGGCATCTTCAGCGGCCGTCGCTGGCGCGAGGTGGTGTACCCGAAGGTGCGCGACTTCTTCGCCGCGCATGCCGAAGCCCCGGCGGCGAAGGCCGCGAAGAAGAAGAGCAACGTCACCCCGTTGCGGCGCAAGGCGGGGTAATGCCCCGCCCGGGGTCGGATCCCTTTCCAACGGAAAGGGCTCTGACCCCAGCATGATGGGATCCGGGGTCAGAGCCCTGTTCTGCGAACAGGGATCCGACCCCTGGCCTGTTACAACCGCACCAGCAGGTTCTTGGCAATCAGCCCATGCAGCTTGCCGATGCCGCGTGCCAGGTGCATCGTCAGCACCAGCAGCAGTGCGCCCGCCGCAGCAACCGCGATCGCCACCAGCGGCGAGGCCGCCATCGGCAGCACATTCACGTCGTTGATGTACACGCCGGGGATGTCACCACTGAAGATCGCCGCGACCGGCGCCCAGATCAGGCTCAGCGACAGCGACAGCAGCGTCACCGCGATGGTGAAGTAGATCACGCCCAGCGGCAGCATCAGCACGAAGTACAACAGCGTCAGCCAGGTACGGCCATCGGTGAACATGTCGCCGATGCGCTGCAGCCAGGTGCGGCTGCGGTCGGTGTAACGCGGGCGGCGCGGCATGCGCTCGCCCAGCAGCGCTTCCACCAGCCGTCCTTCCAGCAGCGCCAGCCCGCGCACCGAGCCGAAGAACAGCACGGTCAGCGGAATGCCGATGATCAGGATCAGCAGGCCCAGCGACAATGACAGGCCGGTCACCACCCAGGTGAAGAAGAAGATGCCGGTGGCCAGCGACAGCAGCATGTAGAACAGCGCACCGTAGGTGTGCGGATCGGTCACCACGCCGAAGAAGCGCGCCAGCAGCGAACGCTGCACCGGCGCCTGCGGCGGTGAGGCCGGCTCGACGCCACTGGCTTCCGCCGCTGCACGCAGCACCGGCGCGGTATCCGCACGCGGCGTACGCAGCGCGCGGTTCACCGTCACTTCGGTCTCGCGGTAGATGTCGGCCACTTCATCCGGCGCGCCATAGCTGCCGGCAACGTCGGCGATCACCTCGGCCTCGCTGCGGCCGGGCTGCGCCGCCAGCTCCGAGCGCAGGTATTCCTCGGCGTCGTACAGCGCGTCCTGCACCATCGCCGGATCGGCACCTTCCAGCGCCGCGCGCAGCTGCGCCAGGTACTGCGGGATGGTCGTGGGCAGGGCGCGGCCTGCCAGGCTCGGGTCGTTCATTGCGGTACCCCCTCCAACACGGAATCGACGGAATCGCGGGTGGCCTGCCAGGCCTGGCGCCACTGCGCCAGCACCTCGCGGCCACGTTCGTTGATGCGGTAGTAGCGCCGCGGCGGCCCGCTGCTGGACGGCTCCACATGGCTTTCCAGCAGGCCGGCGCCCTCCAGGTTGCGCAGTACCGGGTACAGCGCGCTCTGCTTGCCGCTCAGCACGCCCTCGCCCACCCGCTCCAGTTCCTTGGCAATGAGGTAGCCGTACAGCGGCTCCCCGGCCCGGGCCAGCACCGCCAGCAGGGCCAGCGACACCGTTCCGGCGCTGAGCTCCTTCTGGAACTTCTTCAGGTGGACATCGTCCTCGGACATGACCGGCCCTCCACTACGTTGAAGTCCACAGTAGTGCGAAGTTCGGTATAGCGAATGTGTCGTTAGTCACTCTGCCGGTTGGCGCGGCTGCGCGGCTCGCGCAGAATCGAAGCCTTGTTCATGTTCCGGGGTTCCCATGCCGCACCGTCGTCGCCTTGCCCTGACCGCCCTCGCCCTGGCCTGCCTGCTGCCCGCCCTGGCCAGCGCGGCCACGCCCTACCGCAGCCCTCAGCAGATCCTCGACGCCTCGGCGGCCAGCGACTGGCGCACCCCGGACCCGGCCAACCTGCTGTACATGGACCTGCCGGCCGGTCGGGTCATCATCGAGCTGGCACCGCAGTTCGCCCCGCGCCATGTCGCCAACATCCAGACCTTCGCCCACGAGCATTTCTGGGACGGCACCAGCATCTACCGCTCGCAGGACAACTTCGTGGTGCAGTTCGGCGATGCCGACGCCGATGACGCAGGCAAGGCCAAGCCGTTCGGCAGCGCCGCGCGCAAGTTGCCGGCCGAGTTCGAGCGCGCCAGCGCCGGCCTGAAGGTCAGCGTGCTGCCGGACCGCGATGGCTGGGCCGCGCAGACCGGTTTTGTCGACGGCCTCCCGGTCGGCCAAGACCCGCAGGCCGGCAAGGCCTGGCTGGCACATTGCTACGGCATGCTGGGCGCGGGCCGCAGCAACGAGGAAGACAGCAGCATCGGTGCCGAACTGTACGTGGTGACCGGACAGTCGCCGCGCCAGCTGGACCGCAACATCACCCTGGTCGGTCGCGTGCTGAAGGGCATGGAGCTGCTCAGCGCAACGCCGCGCGGACCGGCGCCGATGGGCTTCTACACCGACCCGAAGCTGCGTACGCCGATCATGTCGATCCGCCGCGCCAGCGATGTGCCGGCGGCCGAGCGCACGCCGATCCAGGTACTGCGTACCGACTCGAAGACCTTTGCCGATACGGTGGAGGCGCGGCGCAACCGCGTGGATGATTTCTACAAGCGCCCGGCGGGGCATATCGATCTGTGCAATATTCCGGTGCCGGTGCGCTGATGGTTTCCTGCGCGTGACGCGTGCTGAAGGTGCTTCACTGTTCATGGGCGTTACTTTTCTTTGTACGCAAAGAAAAGTAACCAAAAGAAACGCGCCGCCAGGTCGCGAGCCGCCGTGCTTCGCACGCCGGTCCCCTGCGCTTCTCCGTGAATCAGGGGACGGTATGCAGAAGGCAGCCGACTAGCAGTCGGCTCTACAGGACATCGGCACCTCTTCGCCCCTGATTCCCCTGCGATGCTCGGGTCGCTCAAGGCGGACCCAGTTCAAAGGCCACAGCTGCACCCAGAAGATCCACGCAATGCGTGGATGCTTTTGCTGTTGATCTTGACCTTCCAGTCCGCCTTGAGCGAGCCGAGCACCGCAGGTCTGGCGAGGGCGAAGAGGCGCGGGTGTCTGAGCGCAGCGAGTTCCCGCGCCGTCCCTCGACGGGCCGAGGAGCGCAGGGCACCGGTGCGCAGCACCGGCTCGCGGCCTGGCGGCGTGTTTCTTTGGTTACTTTCTTTGCACGAGCAAAGAAAGTGACACCTCTCCGCAGGCGCGGAAAAGAGCTGCCGGGCAGCGCCCGGCACTACCAGTGCGTCGGCGCGCTCAGCCCTTCTGACTCACCGCCACGCTCCCCAGAATCAACACACCGGCAATCAACATCTGCAACGTCACCGGCTCACCCAGGAACAACCACGCAAACGCCGCACCGAACAGCGGAATCAGGTAGGTCACCGTCGACGCCCGCGACGGGCCGATACGACCGATCAGGCGGTAGAACATCAGGAACGCCAGCCCGGTGCAGGCCACGCCCAAGGCAATCGCCGCGCCCCACGCCTTCAGCGGAATCGCCGCCTGCGGCCAGTGGGTCACCGCCATCGGCAGCATCCACAGCGAGGCACACGACAGCGTTGCAGCAGCGGCCGCCGCCGAGGGCAGGCCGGTCATGTGCCGCTTCACCAGGTTCACGCCCAGGCCGTACAGCAGCGAGGCCGCCGCACCAGCCAGCACTGCAGTGCCGATGCTCAGGCCCGAGACTTTGGCCGTGGCCAGTACCACCACGCCGGCGAAGCCGACCAGCAACGCGCCCGCGCGGCGCATGCCGATCTTCTCGCCGAAGAACAGGAAGGCGATCAGCGCGGCAAACAGCACGGTCATCGCATTGCAGATGGCGCCGATCGCCGCAGGGGCTCGCTCGGCCGCGTAGGCGAACAGCACGAACGGCAGCGCCGAGTTGATCAGCCCGATCGGTGCGAGCCACAGCCAGCGCCGCGGTGGGAACTGCGCGCGGGCACGCCACAGGAACGGCAGCAGCACCAGCGCGCCCAGCACCAGCCGCACCTCGACCAGCGCGAACGGGCCGAACGACGGCACCGCCACCCGCATGAACAGGAACGAGCAGCCCCAGATGGCGCCCAGCAGGGTCAACTCCAGCGGTGTGCGCCAGTCGCGCTCGGCTGCCTGTGGGACCGCATTCATGCCTCGCCTCCGTCCATCGTCAATTCCTCGTCAAGGCAGACAGGATCGGGCGCAGACGCCTGCCGCACAAGCGCGTAGTATCGCTGCCAGCCACAAATATGGTTTGAGGCTCGACATGCAGCTACGCCCTTCCCTGCTCCCCGCACTGGCCGTGTTCGCGGTCGCCGCGCGCCACCAGAACTTCGCCCAGGCCGCGCAGGAGCTGCACCTGACCGCCAGCGCGGTCAGCCACCATGTGCGCCGGCTGGAAGAAGTGCTGGAAGTGCGCCTGTTCCTGCGCCACGCCCGCGGCGTGCGCCTGACCGCCGAGGGCCGGCAACTGGCCGACGCCGCCAGCGCTGCCTTCACCGATGTTGCGGCCGTCGCCCATCACCTGCAGCCGGATGCCGACAGCGTGCCGTTGCGGATCACCACGCTGCGCTCGCTCTCCTACTGCTGGCTGCTGCCACGGCTGCCGCGCTTCACCCAGGCCCATCCGCACATCCGCATCGAGCTGCACACCGGCAGCGGCCTGGATCGCTACGACGACAATGGGCCGGAAGTCGGCATCCGCTACGGTCTGGGCCAGTGGCCGGGCCTGCGTGCGCAGCACCTGATGGACGACTACCTGTTCCCGGTGGCCTCGCCGGCGCTGGCCGGGGTCGAAGCACTGGTCGATCCGGCGCGCATCGCCGACCTGCCGCTGCTGACCGACCTGTCGCCGCAGGGCTGGCGCGACTGGTTCCGTCATGCCGGCGTGCGCCCGCCCTCGCCGCTGCCGCCGATGCACACCTTCGCCGACAGCACCGATGCGATGCGTGCAGCGGTGTACGGCATGGGCGCGGTGCTGGCACGTACCCACATCGCGCAGCCCTACCTGCAGCGCTACGAGGTGGTACGCCTGCCCGGCCCGGCGCTGAAGGCGCGCTATGCGTATCACGTGGTGCACGCCGAAGGACAACCGCCGAGCCCGGCCGCACGCCTGTTCATCGACTGGTTGCTGGAGCAGGCGCAGGACGAACGCACGCCGATTCCCGCATTGCCGGACAGCCTGCTCGGACGCCCGGCCACACGCGCCTGACTGCGCCCTCACCCGTTCTTTGCCCGGCGCTGGCTAGGCTGCAGGCAACTCCACAACGTACCTACGCCATGGCCATGCTGCGACTGCGCATCACCGGAACCGAAGACGACGCCCGCGCCATCAGCGACCTGCTGCTCGGCCTGGAGGGCATCGAACATGTCGAGGAAACCGACGACCTGATGCCGCACATGGACGACGACGATTCCAGTTCGGCGGGGCTGTCCGATGACATCGGCCCGGGTATCCACGAGCTGGAAGTGGAAGTCGGCAATGAAAGCACCGCGCAGAAGGTGCGCGACGCGGTGCAGGAACTGGCGCTGGAGCTGGATGTGTTCGTCGAGTACGAGACCGACGAGGGCTGACGCCGGCTCCCTGCCGGCATCAGCCGTCACCTCAGCGGGTGGGCGGCAGCGTGCGACGGCGGCGACGCCACCACGCCCGCACACCCCAGGCCACGACCAGGGCCAGCACACCCACCGGCAGCAACGCGGCGACGGCGCGGATCAGGAACGCAATGCTGCCGCTGAGGATGCTGCCCGACTCGCTCAGCGCCTCGCCGATCTCGCTGCGGCTGCGCTGGCCCGAGGTGGTGTCGACGTGGATCGTCACCAGCTGGGTATCGATGCGCCGACGCTGCTGTGCGGCATCCTTGTTGGCCTGCTCGACGCCTGCTTCGATCTCCGACAGCCGCGTGGTGATCGCCATCAGGTCCTCGATCTTCAGGTCCTTGCGGTCCTGGTAGGACAACAGCCGCGCGTGTTCTTTCTCCAGCCGGGACTTGGTCAGCGCGGTGTCCGCTACTTCCTGCGCGAGGTCCTCCGCGCGCGTGTTGCGCGACTGCAGCGTGCCGCCCTCACCGGCCATCGCGATCAGCGGCTCGGTGCCCTTCGGCGCGATGCGCACCTTCACTTCACCGCTGGGCTGCTCGCCGCCGCGCTGGTCGACCTGCAACACTGCACAGTCGCCGAACTTCGCGCTCTGGCAGGCCTGGGCGATCTGCTGGATGCGCGGTGCGATCTGCGCCGCCTCCAGCTGCACCTGCACGTCATGTTCGTAGGCCAGGAATGCGCCTTCCGGCGAAGCAACAGCGGCATCGGCCGCGGTCGCGCCCGCCTCTGCAGCGCGCTCACCGTTCTTGGCGCAGGCTGCCAGTGCCAACAGCAGCACCGGCACTGCCAGCGTGCGCGTCCACGCGCACAGCGGCCTCACAGCGCGGCTCCGTTGTAGGAGGTCACCGAAAGACCGGCCAGATCGACCTGCGGCACGCAGCGAACGTTCACCGCCACCATCGGTGTGCCGGTACGCGGATCGATCGCTTCGCTGTAGGGGGCGATACCGCATTGGCGGCAGTGGTGGTGGTCGATATGCGCCTTGTTGAAGTGGTAGGTGGCAACGTCAGCCGGATCGGTGGCCAGCTGGAACGCCTCGCGCGGGGCGAACCACAGCAGGCTGCCGCGACGGCGGCACATCGAGCAGTTGCAGTCGATGACGTCGCTGATCGGCGCCTCGGCCTGTACGGTGAATGCGATCCTGCCGCAATGGCAGCTTCCCTGGTATTCCATGTCCTGCGCTCCTTTGGAGGGTCCTTGAAAATGCCCATGGTAATCCTATGGCACGGGGACAAAGCAGCGACGGGGCCCTATGCTCAGGGTTTGACCCCGTACAGGAATGCCGATGCGCCCGCATCTTCTTGCCCTCGCCCTGGTCGCTGCGCTGGCCGGTTGCCAGCCTGCCGACGCCCCGACCAACGCTTCCACCCCGGCCACCAGCCAGCAGGCCGGTGACGCGGCGGTCGATGCCGCCTTCGCCGATCTGTCCAAGCGCGCCCTGGACACCTGGATGCAGCTGTCGCCGGTCAGCGCCACCCAGATCGGTGACCACCGCTACGACAGCGAACTGGACGACCTGAGCGCCGCCGGCCAGCAGAAGACCGTGGCCGCCTACAAGGCGCTGCTGGGCGAGCTGGACAAGATCGAGGTGGCCAAGCTGGGCCGCGAGAACCAGGTGGACGCGGCGATCCTGCGCAACCAGCTGCAGTCGGAAATCTGGAACGCCGAGGTGCTCCAGTCCGGCAAGTGGGACCCGCAGCTGTACAACGGCATCGCCGGCAGCGCGATCTATGGCCTGATGGCCCGCGAGTTCGCGCCGCTGCCGGAACGCCTGAAGTCGGCGACCGCGCGCATGGAAAAGCTGCCGGCGATCTTCGCCCAGGCACGCGAGAACCTGGATCCGGCCCGCGTTCCGAAGATCCATGCCGAGACGGTGGCCAAGCAGAACAAGGGCATCCTCAGCATCGTCGATACCTTCATCACCCCGCACATCGGCGAACTGCCGCAGGCCGACCAGCAGCGCCTGCAGGCCGCCATCGACGGCCTGAAGAAGGCCGTGGACGAGCAGCAGACCTGGCTGGACAAGACCCTGGTGCCGAACGCCAAGGGCGACTTCCGCATTGGTGCGGAAAAGTACGACCAGAAGCTGAAGTTCGCGCTGAGCTCCTCGCTGTCGCGCCAGGAGATCGGTGAGCGTGCACGCGCCGAACTCAAGCGCGTGCGCGAGGACATGTACGGCATCGCGCAGACCGTACTGAAGGACAAGCCGGGTGCGCCGGAGATGCCGGCCCAGCCGACCGACGAGCAGCAGCAGAAGGCGATCGAGGCCGCACTGGAACTGGCCTACGCCGACAAGCCGGCGCGCGACAAGGTGGTCGATGATGCCAAGGCCGCGCTGGAGCAGTCCACCGCGTTCGTGCGCGAGCACGACCTGGTGACCCTGCCCGATGCGCCGGTGGACATCATCCTGATGCCGGAATTTCAGCGTGGCGTGGCCGTGGCCTACTGCGATTCTCCGGGCCCGCTGGACAAGAACCTGAAGACCTTCTACGCCGTGTCGCCGATTCCGGACGACTGGAACGAGAAGCAGGTCGACTCTTTCCTGCGTGAATACAACTCGCGCATGATCCACCTGCTGAGCATCCACGAAGGCACCCCGGGCCATTACCTGGAAGGCTGGCACTCGGCCAAGTTCCCCTCCACCCTGCGTGCGGTGCTGCGTTCGGGCCTGTTCGCCGAAGGCTGGGCGGTCTACACCGAGCGCATGATGCAGGAGCAGGGCTACCTCGACAACGACCCGCTGTTCCACCTGGTGCAGCTGAAGTTCTACCTGCGCACGATCTCCAACGCGATCCTCGACCAGGGCGTGCACGTGGACAACTGGGATCGCGAGAAGGCGATGCACCTGATGACCCACGACGCGTTCCAGCAGGAAAGCGAAGCGGCCGGCAAGTGGGTGCGCGCGCAGCTGACCTCGGCGCAGCTGCCGACCTACTTCGTGGGTGCGCAGGAACACTTCGACACCCGCAAGGCGGTGCAGGAAAAGCTGGGCGACAAGTTCAACCTGAAGGCGTACCACGACCAGGTACTGTCCTACGGCGCACCGCCGGTGCGTTTCGCACGCCAGCTGATGCTGGACCAGCCGATCGAGTGATCGAACCGGTGTGAGGTGAAACGGAGCGGCCCGGGCAAACCCGGGCCGTTCTGTTTGTGCAGCATCGCCACGCCATCGCCGCATCACATGCCGGCAACATGGCCGGGCGCATCGTTCGCCGGATTCCCCGTTCCGCCGGTTTCCAATGTCTCTCCCCTTGCTTCGCCTCGCCCTGCTGCCCACGCTGCTGGCCAGTGCGGGTGCCTTCGCTGCCTGCCCCCCGCCGCCGCCCGGCCAGCCGGAGATCCGCGCCCTGGGCTACTACACCGACAAGGCCGGTTCGGTGATCGACCCGGTACTGCACCAGCAGAACAAGGACGCCACCGCGCCGCTGGACCGCTATGCCGCGGATGTGGCGCGCATGAGCGATGACTACCTGCGCACCGGTGACCGGGCGGCGGCGCAATGCACACTGGCCTGGCTGGGTGCGTGGGCCGACGACGGCGCCATGCTCGGGCAGATGATCCGGGTCAACAACAACCAGTCGTTCTACATGCGGCAGTGGATGCTCGATGCGGTAGCGATGGCCTACCTGAAGGTGCACGACCAGGCAGATGCCCGGCAGCGCGCGCGCATCGATCCGTGGTTGCAGAGGCTGGCCCGGGCCAACCTGGCGTACTGGAACAATCCGAAACGGCGCCGCAACAACCACTACTACTGGGGCGGTCTGGGCGTGCTGGCCACCGGACTGGCCACCGACGACGATGCCCTGTGGCAAGCCGGCCACGCCGCCTTCCAGAAGGGCGTCGATGACATCCAGGACGATGGCAGCCTGCCGCTGGAGATGGCGCGCGGGCAACGCGCCCTGCACTACCACGACTACGCATTGGCGCCGCTGGTGATGATGGCCGAGCTGGCACGGCTGCGCGGCCAGGACTGGTACGCCAGCAGGGATCGCGCCATTGACCGCCTTGCCCGCCGCGTCATCGAAGGCAGCAAGGACCCTGCATGGTTCAACGAACACACCGGCGTTGCACAGCTGCCCCTGCAGGCCAGCGGCTGGGTCGAGTTCTACCGCTTGCGCTCACCCGATGGCGGCCTGTTCGATGCCGCGCATGCACGCGGACCGTTCCGTTCCCCACGGCTGGGCGGCGACCTTACGTTGATGGCTGCGCAGGGCATCGTGCGCACGCCGCTGCGATAGCCCCCTGTTTCAGCGACGGGCCCGCTGTAGCAGCTGCTGGAACTGCGCACGGCTGCAGCCCTGCCGGTCACAGCCCGGCAAGGGCAGTGCGACGCGCCCCGGCGGCTGTGCCTCGTTCAGCGGCACGGCATCGCGCAGCTGCGCGGTGATCGGATAGACGTAGGCCAGGCGGAAACGCTCGCCACCGCCTTGGCGGTCACGCCAACGCTCGAACTGCAGCAGGCCACCGATCGGCGTCTTCTCGAACTGGCCTGGCAGGCTGTAGTCACCGATTCCTATCGCCGCCAGCACCGAACCGATATTGGAATCATGGCCGACCAGCAGGGTCACCTTCGGCGACGCCGGATCACCGAACGACGCATCCACGCGCGCCAACAGCGGAGCGGCCACGTCACGCGCCACCGCGGGTGTTCCGAACAGGATGTCCTGGTAGCGGTTGCGGATCTGCGCCAACGCCATCCATTGGCCTTCCGTGTTCAAGCGGCCCCAACCTTCGCGCGGAACGCCACTTCCCTGGTAATGCTCCATCAGCAGGGCATCGACCAGACCGCTGGCCAGTGCCAGTGAACCCGAAGCGCGTGGCTCCTTGCCCGGCTCCGCATTGAAGGTCGTGTCGCCCAGCACCAGATGACAGTCGCTGCGCCCCGTACAGGCCGCCGACTGCGGGTAACGGGTAATTTCCTCCACCACGGACAGTGCGGGTGCCAGATCCGATGCTGTCAGCGCCTGCTGCATTGCCGCCAGCGCGCGCTTGCGGAATGCCGCGTCATCGTTGTGGATCACCGGGTCGAACAGCGGATCCATCGTCCCCAGCGCCATGCGCTGTTCGACCGCAACATGGCAGCCCGGAAACGCACCGGCAATGAAGAACTGCGCGGTGGCCTGGGTACGCTGCAGGCTGTTGGCATGGGCGTGGAAGTCAGCCGGCTGCGGGCAACCCGACGCCGGCAACAATTGCGCCTGGCGCAGCCACTGGCCGATGTAGCGCCCCATGTAGACCTCCAGCACGCCGCCCTTGGTGGTCAGCTCGCCGGGGCCTACATCCCAGCGTGGCCAGCGTTCCGGCGTGGCATGGGCAAGGGCGCCCGACGCCACCACCGGCGCGCGCAGGTTGTGGCGGCTGAGCAGGACGACCTGCTCGAGCTGGTCGCCTTGCACCGGTGTCGGTGCCGCGGCTGCGGCCGTGGTGGCCAGAATGAGTGCCAGCAACAAGGAGCGTACGGGTCGGATCATGCAGGTCTCCGGAAACACGCTGGGGTCAGAGCCCTTTCCTGCGGAAAGGGATCCGACCCCAAGGCATACGTGGCCAGGGTCGGATCCTGCTCGCAGAGAAGGCTCCGACCCCGAAAGCAATCATTGATCGGCGGCCACAAAACCACCGGTCTGCCGCGCCCACAGCCGCGCGTACAGACCACCGGCGGCGATCAGTTCGGCGTGGCTGCCGGTCTCGACGATGCGGCCCTGGTCCATCACCACCAGCCGGTCCATGCGTGCGATGGTCGACAGCCGGTGCGCGATCGCGATCACCGTCTTGCCGCCCATCAGCTCATCCAGGCTGTCCTGGATCGCCGCTTCCACTTCCGAGTCCAGCGCCGAGGTCGCTTCGTCCAGCACCAGGATCGGGGCATCCTTCAGCAGCACGCGGGCAATGGCGATGCGCTGGCGCTGGCCACCTGACAGCTTCACGCCACGCTCGCCGACATGTGCGTCGTAACCACGACGCCCCTGCCCATCCACCAGCGTGTCGATGAAGGCTTCGGCACGCGCCTTGGCCACCGCAGCGCGCAACTGCTCATCGGTCGCGTCCGGACGGCCGTACAGCAGGTTGTCGCGGATCGAGCGATGCAGCAGCGAGGTGTCCTGGGTGACCACGCCGATCTGCTGGCGCAGACTTTCCTGAGTGACGTAGGCAATGTCCTGGTCGTCGATCAGGATGCGGCCGCTTTCCAGGTCGTACAGGCGCAGCAGCACGTTGACCAGGGTCGACTTGCCGGCACCGGAAGGACCCACCAGGCCGATCTTCTCGCCCGGCTTCACCACCAGGTCCAGGCCTGCGATCACGCCACCCTTCTTGCCATAGTGGAAGTGGATGTCCTGGAAGTGCACGCCACCGCGGGTCACCTGCAACGGCACCGCGTCCTCGCGGTCCTGCACGGTCAGCGGCTGGGCGATGGTGGTGATGCCGTCCTGCACCGTACCGATGTCCTCGAAGATGCCATTGATGGTCCACATGATCCAGCCGGACATGTTGTGGATGCGGATCACCAGGCCGGTCGCCAGCGTGATCGCACCGACGGTGATGTGGCCGCCATTCCACAACCACAGCGCGAGCCCGCAGGTACCGGCAATCAGGAAACCGTTGACGATGGCGATGGTCAGGTCCATGCCGGTGGTCACCCGGGTCTGCGCGCGGTGCTTGACCGCCAGTTCCTGGATCGATTCGGCCACATAGGCCTGCTCGCGCCCGCCATGGGCGAACAGCTTCAACGTGGGAATGTTGGTGTAGCCATCGACGATGCGGCCCATCGCCTTGGAACGCGCTTCGGACGCAATCCAGGCCCGTTCCTTCGCGCGCGGCACGAAGTAGACCATGATCACCGCATAGGCCAGCAGCCACAGGATCAGCGGCACCATCAGCCGCCAGTCCGCCTGCGCGAACAGGTACAGCGCGGTGCCGGTGTAGACCACGATGTACCAGAGCGAGTCGACCATCTGCACCGCCGACTCGCGCAGCGAGGTACCGGTCTGCATCACCCGGTTGGCGACGCTGCCGGCGAAGTCATTCTGGAAGAAGCTCAGGCTCTGCCGCACCACGTAGTTGTGCATCAGCCAGCGCGAGCGGTTGCTCAGGCCGGGCACGATCGCCTGGTTGACCAGCAGGTTGTGAAGGCCGACCAGGATCGGCCGCGCGATGACCGTGATGAACAGCATCCAGCCCAGTTCATTGGCATGGCGCTTGAAGAAATCGGCCCCCGGTTGCTCGGCGACCATGTCGACGATGCGGCCCAGGTAATCGAACATCGCCACTTCCACCAGCGCCAGCAGCAGGCCGGCGATCAGGGTCGCCAGCAGCACCGGCCACACCGGGCGCAGGTAGTGCAGGTAGAACGGCAGCACCTTGCGCGGTGGCATGCGCCCATCCACGGGCGGGAACACCGGGATCAGGGATTCAAACCAACGGAACATCGCACTCCCTCGCCTCTTGCAAGCGGCGAAGTATCCCACGCCGGATGTGTACGCCAGCCGATGATCGCCGCCACTCCGGTAGTGCCGGCCGCTGGCCGGCACCCTTGCGGCATTTCGGAAGATCATGAGGTTGCCGGCCAGCGGCCGGCACTACCTTCATTCGTTGACCGGAGTGAACAGCAGGTCCTGGAAATCGAAGCTGAAATCAGTCAGGTCGGAGATCGACTGCATGCGCACCTCACGCACCTTGCCGTCCGGGTCCAGGCTGAAGTTCACGAATGCATCGGCGTTGAGCGAGCGGTCATCCCAGCGCACGATGAAGGTGTCGTGCTGCCAGTGCTCCAGGCGGCCGCTCAGCTGCGCGGTCTTCATGAAGCGCAGGCGCAGGCCCTTGTCCGCGGCACTGACCTGCATGTCGCCATACCAGCGGTCGCGGAAGGTGCCGGTGTAGCCGGCCAGCGGCAGCGACGGCCTGCTGCCCTTGTCGCGCGCGCTCTGATGCTTGGCCCAGGCCTCGTCGGCCTTGTCCTGGCCCTTGGCCACGGCCTTGGCATAGGCGTCCACCCAGTCGTGCTTGTCGCCGCCCAGATAGGCATCAAGCACGCTCAGGGTGATCGCGTTGAACGCCGCGCCCACTTCCTGGTTGGTCAGCACCACCACGCCCAGCTTCTCGCCCGGCACCAGGGTCAAGCGCGAGACCATGCCCGGCCAGCCACCGGTGTGCCAGACCAGTTTCCGGCCGCGATAGTCACTCAGGCTCCAGCCTTCGCCATAGCCGGCAAAGTTGGCCCGTGCCGGTGCCAGCTCCGGCACGCTCGGCGCCGGGATCGACTGCGGGGTGATCATCCGCCACATCTGCTGCTGGCTCTTTTCGCTGAACAGCGCAGTGCCGTCGGCCAGCTTGCCTTCGGCCAGCTGCACCTGCATCCAGCGCGCCATGTCGTGCGCACTGGAATAAATGCCACCGGCGCCGGCATTGTTCGACCAGGTCAGCGGTGCGACGGTGCGCAGGTCCTTGAAATCGTACTTGGCGTGGCCGACCGCCGCCGTGTCACCTGGCTTCAGGTGGTCGGCGTTGTAGCGCGTGCCGGCCATGCCCACCTTGTCGAAGATGCGGGTCTGCAGGAACTGCTGGTAGCTCACGCCCGAGACGTGCTCGATCACCTGCTGGGCGACCGCGTACAGGATGTTGTCGTAGGCATAGCTTTCGCGGAAGCCGCCCTTCAGCGGCACCTTGCCCAGCCGCTGCACCACTTCGGCGTTGCTGTAGGACGTGGTTGGCCAGAACAGCAGGTCACCGGCGCCCAGGCTCAGGCCGCTGCGATGCGACAGCAGGTCGCGGATCGTCATCTGCCCGGTCACGAACGGGTCGGACATGCGGAACGACGGCAGGTGGTCGATCACCTTGTCGTCCATCTTCAACTTGCCCTCTTCCGCCAGCAGGTTCAGCGAGGTGGCCGTGAACGCCTTGGTGTTGGACGCAATGGCAAACAGCGTATCGGCCTGCACCGGTTCCGGCTTGCCCTGCTCGCGCACGCCCCAGCCGCGCTCCAGCACCACCTCGCCATCCTTGACCACCGCTACGGCAATGCCGGGCACGTCGAACTGCGCGCGCACGCGCTCGACGGTCGCATCCAGGTCCTGCAGCGGCGGCGGGGTCGCCGCGCTCGCCATGGTCGTGCACGCCAGCAGCACGGCTCCTCCGATCCAGGGTTTCATCCAGCACGATCTCCGAACAGGGGTGGCGGCCATGTGCAGGCCGTCACCGGGGTTTCGCGGGATGGTAACGTCCGGCGGCGCATCCTGCCCTGTGCCATAGGAGGGGTGTCATGGGCGAGAACGGCCAACCCAGCAGCGGCTCCACGATCATTCCGTGCCTGCGCTATCGCGACGCGCAGGCCGCCATCGACTGGCTGCAGCGCGCCTTCGGCTTCCATGCCCAGGCCGTCTACGCCGATGGCGATACGGTCTTCCATGCGCAGCTCACCTTCGGCAGCGGCATGATCATGCTGGGCTCGGCCAGCAACCAGAGTGCGTGGAGCAAACACGCTGCCCTGCCTGACGAGGTCGGCGGACGCCAGACCCAGAGCGCCTGCGTGATCGTCACCGATGCCGATGCGCACTACGCGCGGGCCAAGGCCGCCGGTGCCCGCATCGTCATCGACATCGCCGACCAGGACTATGGCGGGCGCGGCTACGCCTGCGCCGACCCGGAAGGCTACCTGTGGTGGTTCGGCAGCTACGACCCGTGGCGCACGGACCACGGCCAGTGACCACGGCCGGCAGGCAGGCAGAGATCCGCTGCGGCATCGGCGGCTGGGTGTTTCCCGAATGGCGCGGCGGTGTGTTCTATCCAGCAGGCCTGCCGCAGCGGGAAGAACTGGCCCACGCCAGCCGTGCCCTGCGCTGCATCGAGATCAACGGCACGTTCTACCGCACGCCAACTGCGGCCCAGTGCGCGCAATGGGCTGCGCAGACACCCGACGGTTTCCGCTTCTCGATGAAGGCGCCGCGCTACCTGGTGCAGCGACGCGACCTGTCCAGCACCGTGGACGCGGCCACACCGTTCCTGCAGGCGTCACTCGCGCTCGGTGACCGGCTCGGCCCATTGCTGTGGCAGTTCGATCCACGGCATCCGGCCGACGCCGAAGCACTGGAACGGCTGATGGCACAGCTGCCTAAGCAGCTGGACGGGGTGCCGCTGCAGCATGCGCTGGAGGTCCGCAACGCCGAGGCACATGGCCCGGCACTGGTCGACGCCGCCCGCCGCCATGGCGTGGCGCTGGTGATCGAGGACAGCGACGAGGCGCCATTGCACGGTGATGTCAGTGCCGGTTTCGTCTATGCGCGGATCAAGCGCAGCCAGGCCCGCTTGAACGAGGGCCTGCCGGCGCCCGTGCAGCAACGCTGGGCCGAACGCGCACGCCGCTGGTCACGCGGTGAACCAGTGGATGACCTGCCCTGCCTGGCCGGGCCCGCTGCGGAGGCCCCGCGCGAGGTCTACCTGCTGTGCATCGGCGCAGGCAAAGCGCGCAACCCGGCGGCAGCGATGGCCCTGCAGCGCCTCATCGACAGCGCCAGCGGTCCAGCCCCCACAGCAGGGTCCACCCCACCACGAACACGCTCGCAACGCGCAGCACGTTGAGCAGGAACGCCGCCAGCCCCAGGCGTTGCAGTTCGAGGAACGGATACGGCGCCTGTCCTGTCACTTCGGCCACCAGCATCGCCCAGCCCAGGTACACCAGCGGTACCAGCAGCACCCCGCCCAGTGCGCGCCAGCGCAGCGCGCCATGCGGCAGCAGCCACCACCACCCCAGCAGGTACAGCGCCGGCACAGCGTAGTGCAGGCCGGCATCGACCCACCATTGCAGCCCGGTGGGTTGCCACAGCCCCTGCAACGCCAGCACGTAGATGCACGCGGTCACCCCGATGCACAACGCGATCGCCGCGGCGACAGTCGCGTTCAGCACACCCGCACGGATCAGCCGGACGCATCCCAGGCACACCGCCAGGTTGCTGAGAATCGTGAAGTAACCAACGAAGCGCAGCGTCGCCATGCCGACCCCGGCAGCCGCCCCGGGGCCATGCAGCAGCAACAGGTATTGCAGCAGCAACGAGGTGGCCGCCATCAGTGCAGTCAGCGCTGCCCATGCACGCTGGGCGGAACGGTTGGCAGCCATTGCGGGGTTCCCCTGGCGAGTTTCCGCGAGCATGCCACAGGCATCGCCGGCGGCCGTGCCATTGCCGCACAATAGGCGGATGAGCACACCCGACACCCGCAAAGCGTTGTGGCAGATTCACTTCTGTGTCCTGCTGTGGGGCGTCACCGCCATCCTCGGCAAGCTGATCACCCTGCCCGCACTGCCGCTGGTGTGGTGGCGCATGCTGCTGGTGACGGCGATGCTGGCGCTGCTGCCGCGGGTCTGGCGTGGACTGCGTACGCTGCCAGTGCGGCTGGTGGCCGGTTATGCCGGCATCGGCGCCCTGGTCGCCCTGCACTGGCTGACGTTCTACGGTGCGGTAAAGCTGGCCAATGCGTCGGTGGCCGCCACCTGCATCGCGCTGGCGCCGGTGTTCACCTCGATCATCGAACCGTGGGTGGCCAAGCGCCCATTCCAGCTGCGTGAACTGGCGTTCGGCCTGGCGGTGCTGCCGGGTGTCGCGCTGGTGGTCGGTGGCGTGCCCGACGGCATGCGCCTGGGTGTGCTGATCGGCGCGATCTCGGCGCTGCTGGTGGCAGTGTTCGGCTCGCTCAACAAGCGCATGGTCAGCCACGCAGATCCGCTCACGGTCACCGCGCTGGAGCTGGGTGCGGGCACCCTCACCCTGACCCTGCTGGCGCCGCTGATGCCCTACCTGCTGCCTGCGCTGGCCAGCCCGTTGTGGGTGGTCCCGGACCTGCACGACGGCATCCTGCTGCTGGTGCTGGCCGGGTTCTGCACGCTGCTGCCGTTTGCCCTGGCCCTGGTCGCACTGCGCCACCTGAGCGCCTACACGGTGCAGCTGGTGACCAACCTGGAGCCGGTCTATGCGGTGGTGCTGGCGGTGGTGCTGCTGCGCGAGCAGCACGAAGTCACCCCGTGGTTCTACCTCGGCGTGGCGATCATCGTAGGCGCCGTGTTCCTGCATCCGCTGCTGAACCGCCGCAAGCCGGTGCAGCATCCGGAGATTCTTGGCACGGCCGAGGCGCGCAACATCGCCGATTGAGTGCATCCACGCATGGCGTGGATGGCCGCATCAACGCTGCGGCCAATGCCAGGCCGGCGCATCCAGCAGGCCCTGCCCGCTCAACAGCGTGCGGCCCTGTTCCTTGTACAGATGCAGCGAATGGCACCCTGGCGCCTGTTCCAGCGCCGCGATCAGCCGGCTGGCGTGCGACACCACCCATACCTGGCTGCGCGCACTGGCTGCGATGATCAGCCGCGCCAGCGCCGGCAGCAGGTCCGGATGCAGGCTGGTCTCCGGCTCGTTGAGCACCAGCAGCGGCGGTGGACGCGGCGTGTGCAGCGCAGCGGCCAGCAGCAGGAAGCGCAGCGTGCCGTCGGACAGTTCGGCCATCGACAAGGGCCGCAGCAGCCCAGGCTGGTGGAAACGCAGCGCCAAGCGTCCATCCAGCTCCTCGAAGCCGACCGTGGCGCCCGGGAACGCATCGTCGACGCTGCGTGCCAACGCCACCGGGTCACCGATCTCGAGGATGGTAACCCAGGCCGCCGCCAGATCCCGGCCGTCGTGATGCAGCACCGGCGTGCGCGTGGCCATCGCCGGTTGCCGCGCCGGGGCATCGGCATCACTGCGGAAATGATCGTAGAAGCGCCAACGCCGGATGTACTCGCGCAGGGCGATGGTTTCCGGCAGGCGCTGCGGATCGCCGACCTGGGTGAACAGGCTGTCGAACAGCGACAACCTGTCATCCACCAGATCCCAGCCGCGCGCATGGCGTTGCCGCACCATCGCTCCACGACGGTCGACCAGCAGGTTGGCGCTGCGCAGGAACGGGCCGGCCCAGATCGCCTCGGCCTTGATCTGCGGGTCCAGTGCGAAGGCCGATCGACTGGGCGGCGGGTAGCCCAGATCGATGGCGTAGCCGAATTCGTCAGTGGCGAAGCCCAGCTTCAATCCCACCGATTCCTGGCGTGGGCCGCCCTGCAGGGGGATCTCGCCGGCCGCAACCCGACGGTCCATCTTTTCCGGACCCGCCCACAGCGCCGAGCCCAGCCCGCCTTCGCGGGCCAGCACCGCCGCGACGCCGCCCTGCGCGGTCTCTGCCAGCAGGCGCAGGGCACGGTACAGGCTGGACTTGCCACTGCCGTTGTCACCGGTCACCACGTTCAACTGCTGCAACGGCAGTACGAGCCCGTGCAGCGAACGATAGTGGGCGATGGCCAGGGTCTGCAGCATGGTCGGCGTCCGGGGAACCAGGGGATCATGCTGCCCGGTTCTGATCGCAGGAGCTGCGACGCGATGTGAATCGGTGACAGCATCCACGCGTCGCGTTGATCTACTGGAGCGGCATCCGTTTACCGCGCGGGTGGCAGATGCTTCAGCCGGCCACTTCCACCCGGTTGCGGCCATTGCCCTTGGCCCGGTACAGCGCCTTGTCGGCACGTGCCAGCGTGTCATCCACGCTTTCACCGGGCTGGTGCTGGGCCACTCCAATACTGATCGTGACCGGGAATCCCAGCGGCAGATCAGCCACGGCCAGGCGCAGGAACTCGCACTGCAGTTCGGCGGTGCGCAGGTCGGTAGCCGGCATCACCGCCACGAATTCCTCGCCGCCATAGCGCGCGGCCATGCCGCGACCGGCGAAATGCGAACGCAGCAGCGCGCCCAGTTCGGCCAGCACGCGGTCACCGGTGGCGTGGCCCTGGAAATCATTGATGTGCTTGAAATGGTCGATGTCCAGCAGCGCGACGCAGGCCACCCCGGGCTGGTCTCCGTTCACCGCCACCGCCTCTTCCAGCGCTGCCGCCATCGCACGGCGGTTCGGCAGGCCGGTCAACGCGTCGGTGCGGCTCTGCTCGGCCAGGTCGGCATTCTGCGCGAGCAGCACGTCCTGGTACTCAGACAGCAGTCGCTCGTAGTCATCGCGCTCCAGCATGTGTTTCTGGATGTCGAGCGCGAAGCGGCGCAGTTCCATCACCAGCATCACCTGCCGCGACAGCGCCGCCAGCGCTTCAGCCTTGTCGCTGGCCAGGTGCTGTGGCTGCGCATCGAATACGCACAGCGTGCCCAGCGGCAGGCCATCGGAGCTGATCAGAGGCGCGCCCGCATAGAAGCGGATGTGCGGATCGCCCACCACCACCGGATTGTCGTGGAAGCGGATGTCCTGCAGCGCGTCCTCGACCACCATGACCTGCTGCGGTTGCAGGATCGCGTGGCCGCACATCGATTCGCTGCGCAGGTTTTCTGCCGCATCGATGCCCTGGATCGACTTGAACCATTGCCGCTCGACGTCGATCAGGGTCACCGCCGCCATCGAGGTGCCGCAGACCGCCTTGGCGATCACCACCAGGTCGTCGAAGGATTTTTCACGCTCCGAATCGAGGATACGGTAGCGGTACAGCGCCTCAAGCCGAAGGGCTTCATTGGCAGGCTTGTCGGGCTTGATCATGCAGCGTCACGTTCCGGCAGGTCACCGCGAAGTCTAGCTGATGCCGGTGCGTAATCCGCACAACGGGTAGTGCCGGCCGCTGGCCGGCATCCCGCGCTCATTGGATGCCTGGTGCGGCCGGCCAGCGGCCGGCACTACCGCGCGTTACCAGTCCAGCTGCCTCGGCAGCAGGCCCTGCAGCTCCTGCTCGGTCAGGTTGCGCCACTGGCCCGGCTTCAGCGCACCGATCTTGATGTTGTCGATGCGCACGCGACGCAACTGGGTCACCCGATAGCCGAACTCGGCCGCCATCAGGCGGATCTGTCGGTTCAGGCCCTGCTGCAGGGTGATGCGGAAACCGAACTTGGCGATGCGCGAGGTCTTGCACGGCAGCGTCATCTGGTCGTGGATGCGAACGCCACGGGCCATGCCACGCAGGAACTCGTCGGTGACCGGCTTGTTCACCGCCACCAGGTACTCCTTCTGGTGGCCGTTCTCGGCGCGCAGGATCTGGTTGACGATGTCGCCGTTGCTGGTCATCAGGATCAGGCCTTCGGACTCCTTGTCCAGGCGGCCGATCGGGAAGATGCGCTGTTCATGGCCGACGAAGTCGACGATGTTGCCCTTGACCGAGGTCTCGGTCGTGCAGGTGACGCCGACCGGCTTGTTCAGCGCGATGTAGACATGGCGGCGGGCACCGGGCTTGCGGGCCACGCGCGCGCGCAGCGGCTGGCCGTCGACCAGCACCTGGTCTTCCTCGCCCACCACCGCGCCGGTGCCGGCCGGATGGCCGTTGACGGTGACCCGGCGGGCGGCGATCAGGCGATCGGCCTCGCGGCGGGAGCAGAAGCCGGTGTCGGCGATATGTTTGTTGAGTCGGGTGGTCATCGCCCTATTATCCGGCATCCCCGCCCGCTGCGCTTCATGCCGGAGGCGGCGGATCGAGTTCTTCGCCGTCGAATACCCGGTTGCGGCCGGCACGCTTGGCCACGTACATGGCGTGGTCGGCCCGGCGCAGCAGCGCGGCGAGATCGTCCTCGCCCGGCCGCCACTGCGCCAGGCCGATGCTGGCGGTGACCTCCAGACCGGGCACCTGCAGCGCCCGAGCCGCCTCGGTGAGGTGCTGGCGCAGGCGATCCAGGCGCGCCGATGCCGCCTCGCGCGGCATGCCCGGCATCAGCAGCAGGAACTCTTCGCCACCCATCCGCACCACCTGGTCCTGGCTGCGGACCGCGGCACGCAATGCACGTGCCACCGCCACCAGTACCTGGTCACCCACGGCGTGGCCATGGCGGTCATTGATGTCCTTGAACAGGTCGATATCGAGGAAACCGATCACCAGCGGGCCGCGCTCGCGATCGACCCGCTCCAGGTGCCGTGCCAGCTGCTGCAGCCCGGCACGGCGGTTGGGCAGCCCGGTCAGGCCATCGGTCTCGGCCAGCTGGCGAAGTTCATCGCGCTGCTGGCGCAGGCGGCCCAGCCGCTGGTTCAGCGCATAGGCAGCCATCATCAGCAGCCAGGTCACCGACAGTTGCAGTGCCTCCACGCGGTACTCCAGCAACCACGCAGCGCGGCAGGCGTCTGCCAGGATCAACACCAGCATCGGTGCCAGCGCCGCCAACCCCGCCTGCGCCCAGCGGTCGCCGCGCAGCCATGCCCACACCCCGGCCATCAATGCCAGGCCGCAGCCCAGCAGGTAGGACACCTGCAGGCCCTGCGCCACCCAGGCCAGGCTGTCCCGCTGCAGCCAGGGCACCCACGCGGCCAGCGCCAGCAATCCCCACAGCGCCAGCAGCTGCATCGGGCGCGATCGCGGCAGCAGGCGGTCGCCGCCGTTCAGTCGCCACAACGCGGGCAGCACCAGCGCCTGGGATGCAGCGGTCAACGACAGCAGCCACCACGCGCTGCGCTCACCCACCGGCAGCCATGGCTCGGGGTAGCCGCTCAGCCCGCCGAGAATGGCCTGCCACAGCACCAGCACGGTGGTACCGGCGATGTAGACCAGGAAACTGCGGTCGCGGGTGGTAAGGAAGGCCATCAGGGCCGACAACGCCAGTGCGATTGCCACGGCGATGCAGGCCGCGCGCACCAGCAGGCGGGCGGTATCGTTCTGCTGCACGGGACTGGGCGCGCCCAGCCGCAGGGTCGGTACCCAGCGCGCCTTCAGCGGCGTCTGCCATGACACCAGGAACGGTTCATGGCTGCCCGCCGGCGGCACCGCGACCAGGCCGATGCCTGCGCGGAACCGGGAATCACGGGTACGGGCATCGTGCATGTTGCCGCAGATTTCGCGATCCCCATGCTGCACGCGGACTTCGCCCGCGAACACATTGAACACGTCCAGTGCCTGCGGCTGGCCCGACCAGCCGCCCGCTGGCGCGGACACCTGCACCTGTTGCCGTGGCCCCGCCAGCATCTCCGGCGTGCATGCGCGATGCGGGGTGGGTTCATCGGTCGCCGCACCGACCAGCAGGTAGTCACGCCCGGCTTCGGCTACAGCCGCCGACAGCGGCCACGGCATTGCCAACCACACCAGCAGCACGACCAGCACCGCTCCCGTTCCGTACTGCCCCTGCCTGCCGCCCACGCCACGTCCTGTTCCTGCTTACGCCCGCGCCCACTGCGCGTCGCCCCTGCCGGGCATTATCGCAGCCGCGGCTGCAGCCCACGTGTAGACCAAAGTCGCCGACGGGCGTTCAGCCAGCGGCGGGCGGACCTTTCACCGCCACCAGGCGCACCGGCCGCAGGTCGGCCAGGGTCATCCGCTCCAGCGGTTGCGGCCGCTCGACCGCATAACCCTGCAGGCCCTGCACCCCAAGCCGGGTCAGCGCGGCGGCGACGTCGGCAGTCTCCACCCATTCGGCCACCACCTCCATCTGCAGCTCGCGCCCCAGTTCACTGATCGCGCGCACGGTGGCATGGCTGACCGGATCGGTATCCATGTCGCGCACGAAGGCCCCGTCGATTTTCAGGATGTCGGCCGGCAGCTGGCGCAGGTAGCCGAACGAGGACAGCCCGGAACCGAAATCGTCCAACGCCATCCGGCAGCCACGCGCCTTCACTGCATCGATGAAAGCACGCGCCTGGCTGAGGTTGCTGATCGCAGCGGTCTCGGTGATCTCGAAGCACAGCTTGGAGGCCAGCGCGCGGTTGCGCTCCAGCAGGTCGCAGACGAAGGCGAGGAAGCCGGGCTCGGCGATCGACTGCGCCGAAACGTTGACATTGCACAGGCCCAGCTGCCGCACGTGTGCCGGGCACACCTGCAGGTGCCGGAACAGCAGGCCAAGCACGTGCCGGTCCAGCGCCACGGCCATGCCATAGCGCTCCACCGCCGGCATGAACTGGCCCGGCAGGTGCAGGCTGCCATCGCTGCCACGCATGCGCACCAGTACCTCGTAGTGCAGGTAGGAGGGATCGCCGACGCGGGCGATGCGCTGCGCATACAACACCATGCGGTTTTCGGCCATGGCCAGGCTGACGCCCTGCAGCCGCTCGGCTTCCTGGCGCCGTTCCTCCAGCGCCATGCGGTTCTCGTTGAAGCAGTGCACGCGGTTGCGGCCGGCCTGCTTGGCCGCATAGCACGCGCTGTCGGCGGCGCTCATCAGCCAGTTCACATCCGGCGCATCGGCGCTGACCTCGACCACGCCGATGCTGCAGCTCAGCTGCGGGCTGCCTTCGCTGACCGGGAACGTCGCCTGCCCCAGGTTGCGGATTACCCGCTGCAGCACGCGCTTGGCCTCGTCCTGCCCGGCATGGGCCAGGAACACGGCGAACTCGTCCGCGCCCAGCCGGCCCACCCAGTCACCATCGCGCACCGCCGCCACCAGGTAGTCGGCGAAGCTGCGCAGCATCTGGTCGCCGGCGGCGTGACCGAAGCTGTCGTTGACCAGCTTGAAATGGTCCAGGTTGATGTAGCACAGCGCGTGCGTGCCACCTTCGCTGCGCACCTGCAGCAGCGCGCGTTCCAGCAGCCGTTCGATCTCGCGGCGATTGATCAGGCCGGTCAGCGGGTCGTGGCTGGCGTGGTGCTCGATCTCGCGCGCCAGTGCATGGTTCTGGCTGACGTCTTCGATGATGGCGAACACCGACAGGCCACCGCCGGTGCTGCGCACGCCGGTGCCGCTCCAGCGGCCCCAGACAAGGCTGCCATCGCGACGGCGGAAGCGCAGTTCGCTCGGGCGCAGCTGGCGGTCCCAATCGATGCGGCCCACCCCATCGATGACCAGCTCGCCGTCCATCAGCAGGTCGCCCAGCGACAGCTGCAGCAGCATGTCACGACGATGGTCGAGGATATCGGCCATCGCCTGGTTGGCCTCGATCACCTTGCCTTCGGCATCGAGCTTGAGCATGCCGACGTTGGCCTGGTAGAACGCCGCGCGGAAACGGCTCTCGTGTTCGGTCAGGTCCTTGCCGACGCGGCGCGCCAGGGCGACCGCCATCAGGCTGATCGCCAGCACCGACAGGCCCGCCACCATCAACGTGGCCAGCCTCACCAGCGTCGCCATCCGCAGCAGCGCCTGCGAGAACGCCTGGCTCTGCACCTTCATCCGCTGGTCCAGGTCACGCAGCTGCTGCAGGTAGTGGTCGCGTGCGGCAACGGGCACCAGGTTGCCGTCGTGCCGCAGCTGCAGTTCATCGATCAGTCGCTGCAGCGCCATCAGGTCGCCATCGGTCTGCCGCCACAACGCGCTCGCTTCGCGGAATGCACCGATGTCGCGCGCGTAGCGGAACGAGAACACCAGGCGTGGGATGTCGGCACGCGCATTGCCGCCCTGCAGGAAGCCCTGCCTGGCCTTCTCCTCGTCCGGTTCGGCCTGTTCCAGCGCCAGTCGCGCCTGCAGATCGCCCAACGGCACCTGCAGGGCCTGGCGTGCGTCGTCCAGGTCCTCGGCATCGCCACGCGCCAGGTAGCGACTGAGTGCGGCGGTGGCATCCTGCTGGCCACGCGACCAGTAGCCCTGGCCGGCGATCCAGGCAGTGGAGGCCGCCTGCAGTTCCTGGATCAGGGCGGACAGTGCGACCAGTCCGATCGCCATGCCGGTCAACAACGCAAATCGCAGTCCCAGCCCCCGGGTCATCGGCACCCGCCGGCTGTGTTGGTCCGTGCCACTCCTACCCATCCCGGATCCCCCTGAATGTGCTGCGGTGACAACCTCCTTAGGAACCGGCTCAGCCTAGGACCGGCAATGTGTGGGCCATGCGAAAAAGGGGACGGAGGGGATTAAGTCGTTCTTGGCACAGGCGCATGGCCAGCCAGATACGACTTAATCCCCTCCGTCCCCTTTTTCTGTCCGCCGGCCCGGGGGCTGGCGGTGGTGTGGACGGCTGCGGGTGCGGCTTAGAAGCTGCGCGGGCCGCGCGGCTTGAAGCCGTCACGACGCGGCGGGCGACTGTCGCGGTCACCGCCGCGGTCGCCACCATGGCCGCCCGGGCCGCCACGACGCGGGCCACCCGGACCGCCCGGGCCACGCTTGTCGAAGCGCGGCTTGAACGGGCGCGGGGCCGGGTTGGTGTCTTCACCCGGAGCCAGCGCACGCATCTGCAGCTGCTGGCCGGACACCCAGACCTTCTGCAGGTGCGACAGCACGTCCGGCGGCATCTGTGCCGGCAGGTCCAGCAGCGAGAAGTCGTCGTGGATGTCGATGCGGCCGATGAAGCGGCTTTCCAGGCCGGCTTCGTTGGCAATGGCGCCGACGATGTTGGCCGGCTTCACGCCATGCTGGTGACCGACCGAAATACGGTAGGTCTCCATGCCCTGCTCCGGTGCACCACGCGGCGGAACCTCACGGCGCGGACGCTGTTCAAAACCACCTTCGGCGTCGTCACGGCGCGGCCCACGCTCGAAGCGCGGACCCCGTTCGTTGCGGTCGAAGCGATCACCACGTTCCGGGCGGTCACCACGGTCGAAGCGCTCGCGCGGTGCGCGCTCTTCGCGCGGGGCACGCACCGGCGGCTGCAGCAGGAACGGGGTATCGCCCTGCAGCAGCTTGGCCAGCGCGGCAGCGATCTCGATGGCCGGCACGTTCTGCTCGTTCTCGAAGCGCTCCAGCAGCTGGCGGTAGAAGTCCAGGCCACCGGCGCCGAGGGTTTCGCTGATGCGCGAGGTGAACTTGTTGATGCGGGTGTCGTTGACCGCTTCCACGCTCGGCAGCTGCATCTCTTCGATCGGCTGGCGGGTGGCGCGCTCGATCTGGCGCAGCATGCCCTTCTCGCGCGGGGTGGCGAACAGGATCGCCTCGCCGCTGCGGCCGGCACGACCGGTACGGCCGATGCGGTGCACGTAGCTTTCGGTGTCGTACGGGATGTCGTAGTTCAGCACGTGGCTGATGCGCTCCACGTCCAGGCCGCGCGCGGCCACGTCGGTGGCGACCAGGATGTCCAGCTTGCCTTCCTTCAGCATGGCGATGGTCCGCTCACGCTGGGCCTGCTGCATGTCACCGTTGATGGCGGCAGCGGCCAGGCCACGCGCCTGCAGCTTGCTGGCCAGTTCTTCGGTGCCGGCCTTGGTCCGCGCGAAGATGATCATCGCGTCGAACGGCTCGACTTCCAGGATGCGGGTCAGCGCGTCCAGCTTGTGCATGCCGCTCACCCACCAGTAACGCTGGCGGATGTTGGCCGAAGTAGTGGTCTTGGCCGCGATGGTCACTTCCACCGGGTCCTGCAGGTAGGTCTGCGCGATGCGGCGGATCTGCGGCGGCATGGTGGCCGAGAACAGGGCCACCTGGCGCTGCTCCGGCAGCTTCTTCAGCACCGCTTCGACGTCGTCGATGAAGCCCATGCGCAGCATTTCATCGGCTTCGTCCAGCACCAGCGTCTTCAGCTCGGACAGGTCCAGGGTGCTGCGGTCCAGGTGATCGATCACGCGGCCGGGGGTACCGACCACGATATGCACGCCGCGGCGCAGGGCCGACAGCTGCTGGCCGTAGGGCTGGCCGCCGTACACCGGCAGCACGCGGAAGCCGGGGATCTTCGACGAATAGGACTGGAACGCCTCGGCAACCTGGATGGCCAGTTCGCGGGTCGGCGCCAGGATCAGGGCCTGAGGCTTGATCTGCTGCAGGTCGATGTTGGACAGTACCGGCAGTGCAAAGGCAGCGGTCTTGCCGGTACCGGTCTGGGCCTGGCCCAGCACGTCGCGGCCTTCCAGCATCGCCGGGATGGTGGCGGCCTGGATCGGCGACGGGGTTTCGTAGCCGATGGCGGTGACGGCCTGCATCACGGGCTCGGACAGGCCGAGCTGCGCAAACTGCAGCGGCGCTTGGGAATCTTGGGACATGGGGAACTCCGAAGGCACTGCCGTCTTCCTGGCAGTGCGATAAAAAAGGTGATGGTCCGCGCTTTGGGCGCCCTTCTTATCGCGTGCCCTGGCGCTGCTCGGTCGGAGGAGATTTCACTCGCTCAGAGCGGAATGATACCGCATTGATGCTGAACGAGGCATACAGCTTTCCTCACAGATGCCGTCGGGCCCGTGCTGGCGCACAATACGCGCCCTCTTCCCGGCCCGGCCGCTGGCCTGCGCCCTCTTCCCAGGAACCCCGCTCCATGCAGATTCTCGAATTCGACCTCGACGGTGACTACGTCGAACTCAAGCAGCTGCTCAAGCTGGCCGATCTGGTCACCAGTGGCGGCGAGGCCAAGATGGTCATCAGCGAGGGCCAGGTACGGGTGGACGGGGAAGTGGAACTGCGCAAGGCCTGCAAGATCCGCGCAGGCCAGGTGGTCGAATTCGCCGACAGCCAGATCCGGGTGCTGGCTGCAGGCTGATCTGAAGCTGTTCAGGCCACGCGCTGGGTCAGGTGCGAGGCAATCAGCTGCCTGAACGGTGCCACGCCCTGCGCCAGGCGCAGGCCGGCCGCACGCAGCAGGCGCGCCGGGCGACGGTCGTCGGTGTACAGGCTGGCGATCGCATTGGTGGCCTCGTACAGCGGCCGCGACGCCAGCCGATGACCACGCTGGTAACTGGCCAGCATGCCGGCGGCGGCAATGTCGGCACCACGGCGCTGCTGCGCGACGATGCCCTGCGCCAGCCGCTGTGCGCTGGCCAGGCCCAGGTTGAAGCCATGCGCGGTGACCGGATGCATGCCGACTGCGGCATCGCCGATCAGCGCAGAACGCTCGCCGACGAAGCGATCCGCGTACACACCCACCAGCGGATATGCCTGCGGCGTGGCCACCGGCTGCATCCGGCCCAGGCGGTGTTCGAAGCAGGCACTGATGGCCTCACCGAAGGCCACCTCGTCCATCGCCAGCAACGCCTCGATCTGCCGCGGCGGCAGCGTGATCACCGCCGATGCCTGGCCCTCGTTGAGCGGCAGCAGCGCCATCGTGCGGCCGTAGCCGAACCACTCCCAGGCGGTGTGGTGATGGTTGCGCTCGACCTGCATGCGGCACACCAGCATCGACTTGCCGAAGTCGCGCATCTGCGCACCGATGCCGAGTATGCGGCGGGTGGCGGAGAAGCGGCTGTCAGCGGCCACCAGCAGCCGCGCATGCAGTTGGCTGCCGTCATCGAGTTTGACCACGTGGCCTTGCGCATCGGCCTGCACGCCCAGCACCTTGCGCCCGTCGAACAGCTCCAGGCCGTCCTGGCCCTGCACGGCATCCCACGCGGCGCGACGGATCAGATGGTTGGGTACCAGCCAGCCCAGCGGCTGGCCGTCGACCTGGCTGCTGGCGAAGGTCAGCGCGAACGGCGAGCCGCCGTTCATCACCCTGGCATCGCGCAGATCAGCAATTTCAGCGTGCGGCAGGCGCTGCCACAGCCCCAGCTGCTCCATGCTCTGCCGCGAGGCATGGGTCAACGCGATCTCGCGGCCATCAAAGGCGGCCTCGGCCAGCGCCTGGCGCGGCTGCACTTCGACCAGCCCGACCTGCAGCCCGCTGCCGGCCAGCGCGCGCGCGAAGCACAGACCTGCCGGTCCGGCGCCGACCACCACCACGTCCATCCTGCGCATGCGCGCCTCCTGCCGTTGATCCAATCCGCGCCAGCATAGCGCCGCGCGCCTGAGCGGCCTTGATCTGGATCAGGCCGACTTACAGAAGTGCGAACACCAGCGCCAGGATCGACAGCAGCGACACCAGCCACACCAGGCTGCGCACGTAGGGCACGCCTGCGGCGTACAGGGGCAGATAGACCACACGCGCCCAGAAGTAGGCCTGCGCCGCCAGTGCAGTGGTGTCGTTGCCGCGACCGGCCACGACCACTGCGATGGCGGCGGCGGCGAAGAACGGAAACGTCTCCAGGAAATTGGCCTGCGCACGCTGCAGGCGACCGGCCAGCGGGCTGAGCGGCTTTGCATCGCCATCGCGTGCCGAAGCATTCCACTTCATCCCGCGCTCGCGGGTGACCACCGTGGAGGTGGCGAAGATGTACACGAAGCCCAGCAGTACCGACCAGGCCAGCATCGTCAGTTCAGTTGCCATCATTCACCTCCTCAGGGTGCCGACGCGCGCAGGCTGTAACCGGCCAGGCGCCACACCTGGTCCTCGTCGAAACGGAACGAGACCAGCTCGCGCACCGGCTGTGCGCTGTTGGCGAAACGGGTCGGGAAGCTGACGTTGATGTACAGCCCTTCCGGCACTGCTGCACCGGCGCTGTACTTGACCCGGGTGATGGTCGGCTGGCCACGCCCGGCCAGCGCACCCAGGCGCGTGCGCTCGGCGGCCAACTGGCTGACGAAAGCGGCCTTCGGCACCGCACGACGCGCGACGGCCGAAGCGCCATCCCACAATTCGCCGGCGCGGTTGGCGTCGACCAGTTGCGCTGCCTTCACTGCGGCGGCGCCCATTTCCGCGTCCTGTTTCTGCACCTGCGCCTGTTGAGCAGCGGTCAACGCAGGGGAACCGGCGGTAGCGGGCTTCGCAGCTGCCGGCGAGGCTGGTGCCGGGCGTGCCGGGGCCGGTGCAGGCGTGGCCGGCGCAGGGGCCTGCGCCAACACGGTCAGGGGCAGCAGGGACAGCAGCAGGAACGCGCGCTTCATGGACACCGCCGGTTTTCTGGAGAGAACCGCAGTCTACGCCAGCGCGGTGACTACGCCGTCAGCGTGCCGGAGCGTTGCCCTCCACCGCTGCCGCATCAGCTTGCGCGGCGGGCGCGGCGGTGTTCGCTGGCGGCTGCTCGGCCACCGGCGGCGGCTCCGACGGTGCCGGTGGCAGCGTCGCCACATCGATCTCCGACAGCGGGCTTTCGTCCGGGCATACCGCATCCGGGAAACCGAAGCGCTGCTTCAGGGCCTGGCCGCAGCTGTTGATCGATTCCATGTCGGCGCCGTCGCGCTTGCACTGCTGGTCGAAGGCGATCAGGAACGCGTCCTTGCGCTGCACGAAGTCATCGCCGCAGGCGCGCATCTGCTTGATCCGTTCCAGATCGTCCTGCACCGCGTTGGTGCCATCCAGGCCGTACTGGCGCAGCTCATCCGGCGTCAGCAGGCGCAGGCTGCGATTGGGCACGGTCATCATCAGATCGGCCACGCCCACCGCCACGCCATTGCGCTGCAGGTAATCCTTCACGTTGTCGTAGACTTCGTGCAGCTCGCGGTTGAGCTCGGCGCGCGAGGTGGCCTTGGAGCTGATCCGCATCATGCGGTGGATGCCGACCTTGCCCGACAGCAGGCGGTTGTCACCGGCAGCCAGCACGAACACGCAGGCGCTGTGGCAGATGGAGCCTTCGCGCACCCAGATGGTCCAGCCCGATTCACCGATGCTGTCACCGGCCACGATCGCCGACTCCACCTGGCCACCACTGGAGTCCAGGTCGAGGATGCGCTTGTGGATCTTCAGTTCGTCAGCGACCACCGCCAACCGCCACATCATTTCGGCGAAGCCCGGATTGATCTTGCCGGCGTAACGCACGCGCATCAGCCCACGCTCGGCACACGGCGCCAGGGCCTGGGTGATCTGCTCGCGCTGCAGCCCTTCCAGTTCGGCACCGTCGCCGGCATCGCCCGCATATTCCGTGCTGCAACTGACCCACGCACGCCCATTTTCCAGCTGCGCCTGCGGCCACGGCCGACCCGCCTGGCTGCGCGGTGGTGCCGGTGCCGGTGGCGCGTCGGCGGCATTGATCGAAACCATGTTCTCGCCATCACTGGCCGGCGCCCGCGCTGCCTTGTCGGCAGCGGTCACGTTGCCCGGATTCTCCAGCTGACTGCAGCCCGCCAGGGCCAGGCACAACAGGGGCAACCAGCGGAATTTGGCGAACATCGGGCAACCGGGATTCATGGGACCAAGAGCCACAGTCTACCCGTCCAGGCCGCGCATTCAGCGCGTGGCACTGAACCCCTTCTGACCCTTGGGAAAGCGTGTCGACCAAGGTCGACACCTACCAACAGCCTCAGGAACCTGTCGAAGGCGTGGTGGGTCCGGTGGCAGGGGTGCGAGCGGCATGGATGCCGTGACCAAGTCCCCAGGGGTGAGGGCGCTTTGCTTGCGAAGCACTGCTTCGCAAGCGCCCGAACGCACAGCCGCCAGCGGCTGGGCCGGTCTGGGGGGTTAACGGCGTCCCCTGCCACCGGACCCACCACGCCATCCCACAGGAATCCCGCTTCTGCTGTTGCTGTTGCCGGCCAGCGGCCGGCACTACCGCGGGTCCGGGCGCAGCCCGGCGTGACCCCCTTCAGCATCCATGTCCGAATGTGGCGAGTATCCCCGCCCGCACCCGCCTAGACTGCCGCCATGGACACCGCCCTCGCCCTCGACACCGCCGCCTGCGACCGCGCCCGCCTGGCCCGCGACGCACGTTTCGACGGCGTGTTCTTCACCGCCGTGCGCAGCACCGGCATCTATTGCCGCCCGGTCTGCCCCGCACCGCCCCCGAAGCCGCGCAACATCACCTACTACCCGACCGCCGCTGCTGCCGCCGCCGCCGGCTATCGCCCGTGTCTGCGCTGCCGCCCGGAGCTGGCACCACAGGCCCAGCAGGCACTGGCCGGGCAGACCGTACAGCGCGCCCTGGCCCTGATCCACGGCGGCTTCCTGCAGGAGCAGCCGGTGGCCGATCTTGCTACGAAGCTCGGCCTCAGCGCGCGCCAGCTGCAGCGCCTGTTCGTCGAACGCCTGGGTGCGACGCCCGGGCAGATCCACGCCACCCATCGCCTGCTGCTGGCCAAGCAACTGCTGACCGAGACCACGCTGGCGGTGACCGACGTCGCACTGGCCGCCGGATACAACAGCCTGCGCCGCTTCAATACCGCATTCCTGCAGGGCTGCGGCATGGCCCCCACCGCACTGCGCCGCCAGCATCAACCGCTGGCCGCCGACGATGGCGGCCTGGTGTTGCGCCTGGGCTACCGTCCGCCGCTGGACTTCCCGCGCATGCTGGCGTTCCTGCGCAAGCGCAGCCTGCCCGGCATCGAGCTGATTGGCGAGGACAGCTATCAGCGCGTGCTGGGCACGCCGGAGCGCCCCACCCTGCTGCGCGTCACTGCCGACCCGAAGCGCCCGGAGCTGCGCCTGCAGCTGGGTGCGGTGGATCCGCGCCTGATCCCGGACATCGTGCGCCGCGTGCGTCGCGTGTTTGATCTGGATGCCGACCTGCAGCAGGTGCACGCCGCATTGGGCGAGGAACCCTTGCTGGCGCGCGGTATCGCCGAACGCCCCGGGCTGCGCGTGCCCGGCGGCTGGGATGGCTTCGAAGTGGGCGTGCGCGCCGTGCTCGGCCAGCAGGTTACTGTTGCCGCCGCCACCACCTTCGCGCGGCGGCTGGTCGATGCCTATGGCGCGCACCTGCCGGGCATGTCGTCCGACTTTGATCGCCAGTTCCCGGCACCCGAGGTATTGGCCGAGGCGCCTCTGGAATCAATCGGCCTGCCGCGCAGCCGCGCCGCGACCGTGCGTGCACTGGCCACCGCCTGCGCCAGCGGCCAGCTCGACTTCGGGCCCGGCCAGGCGCTGGAAGAGTTTGTTGCCCGCTGCGTGGCACTGCCCGGCATCGGCCCATGGACCGCGCAGTACATCGCTTTGCGTGGCCTCGGCCAGCCCGATGCCTTCCCGGCCGGCGATCTTGTACTGCAGCAGGTCATCGGCCACGCGCAGGGCCAGCGCCTGAGCGAACGCGCAACCGAAGCGCGCTCGCAACCGTGGCGTCCCTGGCGCGCCTACGCCGTGCTGCACCTGTGGCACCTGTCCGGCACATTCGTTGGAGAACCGACATGACACTGTTGTTCGATCGTTTCGACAGCCCGATCGGCGTGTTGACCATCGCCGGCGACGAGCGTGGCGTGTCACACGTGCTGTTCCCGGAGAACCGCCACCCCGCGCGCGGGCGTGATGACTGGCATTACGCACCGGATGCCTTGCCGGAAGCACGCGAGCAGCTGCTGCAGTTCCTGCACGGCGAGCGCAACAGCTTCGACCTTGTGCTGGCGCCGCGTGGTACGCCGTTCCAGCTGCGCGTGTGGCAGGCGCTGGCGCTGATTCCGTTCGGCCAGACCTGGAGCTACCTGCAACTGGCGCAACACCTGGGACAGCCCAGCGCGACCCGCGCGGTGGGCGCGGCCAACGGGCGCAACCCGTTGCCGATCATCCTGCCCTGCCACCGCGTGATCGGCAGCAACGGTGCACTGACCGGTTTCGGCGGTGGCCTGGAAACCAAGGCCGCGCTGCTGCGGCTGGAACAACGCCAGGCCCCGCTGTTCGCCTGAACATCGGGGTCAGATCCCTTTTCCCGTGGAAAAGGGATCTGACCCCGGGCGATCCTGGCGCGTCATGTCTTGGGCCGGTAATTGCACCGGCTTATCATGCACGGATGACTTCCGTACGCCTGACCTGTTCGCTGGCGCTGCTGCTGCCATTGGCTGCCTGCACCACTGCGCCTGCCCCTACCGCCTCCGTTCCCACGTCCGTCGCATCGGCCGCACCGCCGAAGCTGCTGCTGATCTCCATCGACGGCCTGCGCGCCGATGCGCTGGACCGCGGGCTGACCCCGAACCTGCAGCGGATGATCGACGGCGGCGTGCGCGCCCGCTGGATGACACCGTCCTATCCTTCCCTGACGTTTCCCAACCACTACACCATCGTCACCGGCCTGCGCCCGGACCACCATGGCATCGTCAACAACAGCATGGACGATGAAGCGCTGGGCCGTTTCGAGCTGAGCAACCGCGAGGCCGTCACCACCAGTGCCTGGTGGGGCGGTGAACCGATCTGGGTCGGCGCCGAGAACGCCGGCGTGCGCACCGCCACGACGTCGTGGCCGGGCAGTGAATCGGAAATCCGTGGTGTGCGCCCCAGCCAGTGGCGCATCTACGACGGCAAGGAACCGCTGGAGCAGCGTGCCGGTATCGTGCTCGACTGGCTGGCACAGACCGACGCCGATGCCCCGCGACTGACCACGCTGTACATGGAGCACGTGGACAAGGCCGGGCACAACTACGGCCCCGGGTCGAAGCAGTACGCCGACGCCATCGCACGCGCCGACCTGATCGTCGGCCAGGTGCTCGACGGCCTGCAGCAGCGCGGCCTGGTCGCCACCACCAATGTGATCGTGGTGTCCGACCACGGCATGGCCAGCGTCGCCGACGGCCACGTGATCGCCACCGAATCGATGGCCGACCCGTCCATCGCGCGCAACGTCAGCCAGGGCCAGTCGGTGGGTTTCGCGCCAGTGGCCGGTCGTGAGGCTGAGGCCGAACGCGCCCTGCTCGGCCGCCATGCGCACTACGAGTGCTGGAAGAAGGAGAACCTGCCGGCGCGCTGGCACTACGGCACGCATCCGCGGGTTCCGGCCATCGTCTGTGCGATGGATGAAGGCTGGGATGCGCTGCACCGCGAGAAGATCGCCAAGCGCGCGAAGCAGGACCGTGGCTCGCACGGCTACGACAATGCCCTACCGTCGATGCGTGCGGTGTTCGTGGCCAGCGGCCCGTCGTTCCGCCAGGGCCTGGTGATCGACGGCTTCGACAATGTCGACGTCTACCCGCTGCTGGCCCACCTGCTGCAGGTGCCGGCCGCGCCGAACGATGGCAATCCGGAAACGCTGAAGCAGACCCTGCGCTGAATTCCCTGTAGAGCGAGCCCATGCTCGGCTGCATTACGCCAGCCGAACATGGGCTCGGCCCTGCAGGAACGCGCATAAAAAAACGCGGCGCCAGGCGCCGCGTTTTCCTTGGACCGGTCGGTCGGCCTGATCAGGCCTTGGCGACGGCCTTCTTCGCCACGGCCTTCTTCGCCGGAGCCTTGGCCACGGTCTTCTTGGCAACCGGGGCGGCGGCGCCTACGGCGACCTTGCTCGCGGTGTGCGAACGGGCGTTGCCGTAGCTGGCGTTGTAGCGCTTGCCCTTGGCGGTCTTGCGGTCACCCTTACCCATGTCTTCAACTCCTCAAGTGTGAAATCTGGTTACCCCGTACTGACACGGGTTCGGCGGGGCCGCCTTGCTGGGCGCCCCCGCGCACGATCGGAAATCCTATCACGGCGTGCCTAGTGCGCGCAGCTTGCGTCGTGCACGTGGCCGTGGTTGAGGCGCAGGTTGACCAGGTGGGCAACGCCCACCAGCAGGCCGCCGATGGTCATCACCACCGCATGCGGCACCGCATTGTGGTGCAGCGGGTCGTACAGCACGCCGGCCCACAGCGCGACCAGGCCGGGGATCAGGAAGCCGAGCGCACGCAGCGCACCGTGGCGGCGATAGCCCCAGACCAGGCTGAACAGCCCGAGCAGGGTCACGAACACCACCAGCGCCTGTTCCACGCCATCGCTCAGCCAGAACGACAGGCCCAGCGACGGCGCCGCCGCCAGCAGCACGGGGATCACCGCGCAATGCACTGCGCACAGCATCGAACCAGTGGCACCGAAACGGTCGAGCAGGTGGCGCAGGCGTGAGGACAGGGACATGACTTCCAGCAGGGTCGGCGAATCGTTATGGAATAATATAACATCCCTCTCCGAACCGCACGGTTTCCCCTCCCCCTGTCCCCTCGACGGGATTCGTGCGCCCTGCGATTGATACATTGTAACAAAGGACCTGCCCATGCCCGCCCACACCCCTCGGCTCAAGCCGCATTCCCTGGCCCTGGCCCTCGCCGCCCTGTTGCCGTCCGTCGCCTTTGCAGCCGGCCAGGACACCTCCCACCGTGACCGCCACCTGACCGAACTCTCCTCGGTACAGGTCACCGCGTCGCCGCTGCAGGGCGATGCCGAATCCCTGGCGCGCCCGGTGGACGTGCTGGCCGGTGAGCGCCTGGACGAGCAGAAGGCCGGCACCCTGGGCGATACCGTGGCCAAGCTGCCCGGCGTACAGAGCACCTTCTTCGGCCCCGGCGTCGGCCGCCCGATCATCCGCGGCCAGGAAGGCCCGCGCGTTGCCGTGCTGTCCAATGGCATGGGCAACATGGACGCCTCCACGGTCAGCGCCGACCATGCCACCAGCATCGAGCCGTTCCTGGCCGACCAGATCGAAGTGCTGAAGGGTCCGGCCACGCTGCTGTTCGGCAGCGGCGCCATCGGTGGTGCGGTCAATGTGGTGGATGGCCGCATCGCGCGCGAACTGCCGGAGCGCCCGCTCAGCGGCCGCGCCGAGCTGCGCGGCAACTCGGTGAACAATGAGCGCAGCGGCATGTTCCGCCTCGATGGTGTCAGCGGCAATGTCGTGCTGCACGTGGATGGCCTGGTGCGCAATGGCGACGACTACCGCATTCCCGGCTACGCGGTGATCGACAGCCTTGAAGACCACCATGACCACGATCACGACCATGATCACGATGCAGCCGAGGGCGAAGAACCGCGCCGCGGCCGCCTGGACAACAGTTCGATCCGCACCCGCGCCGGCGGCGTCGGCGCAACGTGGCTGGGCGACGGTGGTTACTTCGGTGTGTCGGCCAGCACCTATCGCACCAACTACGGCATTCCCAACGGCGCGCACGTGCATGCCGATGGTGATGACCATGGCCATGACCACGGTCACGACCACGGCGATGAAGAGGAAGGCGGCGACGAGCATGACGTGCGCATCGACATGGTGCAGAACCGCTTCGAGACCAAGGCCGGCATCTACAACCCGGTCTCGTTCCTGAAGAACATCAACGCACGCGTGGCTTACACCGACTACGAGCACGTGGAGCTGGAGGCCGGCACGCCGTCGACGCGCTTCACCAACCGTGGTATCGAAGCGCGCCTGGAAGCCGTGCAGCAGCAGATCGGCGGCTGGGACGGCGCGTTCGGCCTGCAGTTCGGCAACAGCGATTTCGGCGCCAAGGGCGAAGAGGCGTTCGTACCGGATACCGGCACCAGGAACATCGGCCTGTTCGTGCTGCAGGAAAAGCAGTTCGGCCCGTTCAAGCTGGAACTGGGTGGCCGCCACGACCAGGTCAAGCTGGACCCGACCGGTGACTACCGTCGCCGCACGTTCGGTGCCACCAACCTGTCTGCCGCCGGTATCTGGAAGCTCAACGATGCCGTTGACCTGCGCATCGGCGTGGACAGCTCAGAGCGTGCACCCACCAACGAAGAGCTGTACGCCGCCGGCGCGCACATCGCCACCCGCTCGCTGGAGATCGGCGACGCCAACCTGAAAACCGAGCGCGGCCAGCGCGTCGAACTGGGCATCCATACCCACAGCGATCGCCTGGACTTCTCCGCGTCGGTCTACCAGACGAAGTTCAAGGACTTCATCTACCTCGCCGACACCGGTGTTACCGAAGGCCTGCCGGTCCGCGCCTGGACCCAGCAGGACGCGGTGTTCCGCGGCGCCGAGGCCGAAGCGCTGGTGCACCTGTTCGAGGGTGGCGCCGGTGACTGGGATCTGCGCCTGTTCGGTGACTATGTGAAGGCCAAGCTGGATGGCAGCGGCAGCCGCAGCCTCGACATCGCCGTACCGCACGGCGACCACAACCACAATTACAACGTGGAGCTGGCCAACACCGGCTACCTGCCGCGTATCGCCCCGGCCCGCGTCGGTGCCGACCTGCGCTGGTCGAAGGACGGCTGGCGCGCCTCGGTCGGTGCGGTGCGTTACAGCCGCCAGAAGGACGTTGCCCAGAACGAAGCCCCGAGCGACGGCTACACCCTGGTCGACGCGCATCTGGCCTACCGCTGGGATCGCAACGCGGGCAACAGCTACGAGGTGTTCCTGGATGGCAGCAACCTGACCAACCGCGAAGTGCGCCCGCATACCTCGCTGCTGCGCGACTACTCGCCGCTGCCGGGCCGCGGCGTCGCATTCGGGATCCGCGCGTTCTTCTGATCTGCCTACGCCGTCGGAACATTACCTGAGGGGGCCGAAAGGCCCCCTTTTTTGTCGTATATGGCATGAACTGGTAGAAGCGGCGCACTACCGACGCGTCACCATCTGCTACGCGGCTAGACTCAGCCCGGTGTCAATCCAATAGATAAACTGAGCGGAAACATTTGCATGGCCCTGAGTCTCGATGCCGAACTGGAAGAACGCTTCCTTGCAATCGCCAAACGCGGGAGAACCGCTTGGCTGGCCGGCGACATTGCGGAGGCAGAGCATCGCTTCCTTGAAAGCTGGGACATGATTCCGGAGCCGAAATCTGCTTATGACTACGGCCAGATTACATCGTATGGAATAGCTGTCTTCTATCGCGATACCGCTCAGTTTGAGAACGCCAGAGCGTGGGCGATGGTCGCCAGAGGCATCTATGGAGAGGGCGAAGGCGCGACCGAGTACATGGACGAACTCGCCGCTACCATCCAGTTCGAGTCCGGAGACCTGGATGGGGCCTACACACTATTTGAACCGCAGTACCGGAAGTACGGCCGTCGTGTCTTTGAGGGCCACAAGAAGGGGTTCATTGATTTCATCAAGAGCAGGAAGAAAACTGGAAAGGTGGATCAGTGAGCTGCTAGCCAGCTCCCATCCGCTCCAGATACTCATCCACGCATGGCGTGGATCTACCGCCCCCTCCGGGAGCCAGGGGGTTCCTGCGTATCGCCGCGACACCATCACGCATCCGTCACAAAGATGTGCGTACGACAACAAGCGGACAATCCCGTCACTCAAAGTCTCGCCAATCGGACACTTTTGTCCGAAAATAATTCCATGACCGCTCAACGTGCCGATGCAGCTGCCCGCCGTGCCCTCATCCTCGACGCCGCCGATCATGTCTTCGGCCAACATGGCGTCACCGCCCCGCTGGATCTGGTGGTCGAACGCGCCCAGGTGGGCCGCGCCACCCTGTACCGCAACTTCCCCGACCGCACCGCGCTGATCCAGGCGCTGCTGCAGCGCACGGTCGACCGCATCCGGCGTCAGGTCGAACAGCTCGGCGACCGTGACGACGCCCTGTTCGAGGTGTTCGAGGGCATGGCCCAGCGCATCATCGATTCACCGGCGCTGGCCGATTACTGGCGTGCGGTTGATTCGGACGTGCCGTCCATGCGCGCCGCGCGCGAGACCGTGCGCGACCTGCTGGAGGAACCGATCGCGCGCGCCAAGGCCGCCGGGCTGTGCCGTGACGACCTGGAAAAGACGGATATTTCACTGATCTCGGGCATGCTGGGTGCGGCCCTGCGCGGCAAGACCCGCGACGAGCGCGCCCAGTTGGCCGGGCGTGCCCTGCAGCTGCTGCGTGGGGGTCTCCAGGGAGCTGCCAGCGAGGCCCGTTGATGGTCCAGCCGTATCTGAAGCCGGTTCCGGATTGGGAGGAGCATGAGAAGCCGACCATGCCCGGCTCGGCGTCGATGCCCTGGCACCCGCCGTACCGGCGCGCGGCCTATGCGCTGGTATCGTTGCTGGTGGCGATCACCGGCGGCCTCGGCAATGCGCTGGTCACCGCCAACCTGCCGTTCCTGCAGGGCCAGCTGGCGCTCACTCCGACCCAGGGCAGCTGGCTGGTGGCCGCGTATGCGATGGTGAATGTCACCGCCAACCTGCTGGCCTTCAAGTTCCGCCAGCAGTACGGCATCCGCCTGTTCGCCGAGATCGGCCTGGGCATGTATGCGGCGCTGGCGGTGCTGCACCTGTTCGTCGGCAGCTTCGAGACCACGATGCTGACCCGAGCCGCCAGCGGCTTCGCGGGTGCGGCCTGTTCTACGCTGGGCACGCTGTACATGCTGCAGGCGTTGCCACGGCGGTTCACCGGCAACCTGCTGGTGATCGGTGTCGGCCTGTCGCAGCTGGCGGTGCCGATTGCCTGGATCGTGTCGCCGGGCCTGGTCGATACCGGCCAATGGCACCAGCTGTACTCCTTCGAAGCCGGCCTGGCCCTGTGCGCGTTCGCGGCAGTGGTGGTGCTGAAGCTGCCGCCCGGCATCCAGGTGAAAGCCTTCGAGCCACTGGACTTCCTCACTTTCGCCCTGCTCGCGCCGGCGGTCGCGCTGCTGGTGATCGTGCTGGCGCAGGGCTACACCCGCTGGTGGCTCAACACCCCATGGCTGGGCTGGGCGCTGGTCGCCTCGATCGTGCTGTCCACCACCGCCTTCATCATCGAACACTACCGGCGCAATCCGCTGCTGCAGATCCGCTGGCTGTCGAAGTTGCCGGTGCTGCACTTCATCGTCGGCGCGTTCCTGATCCGCTTCCTCACCACTGAGCAGTCCTACGGCGTGGTCAACCTGATGCGCACGCTGGGCATGGGGCCTGACCAGATGCGGCCGTTGTTCGTAGTGATCCTGGCCGGGGTGATCGTCGGCATCGCCGGCGCCTCGCTCACCTTCGGACCGAAGCGGCTGATCGCGCAGCTGCTGATGGCGATCCTGCTGCTGGGCGCCGCCGCGTTCTTCGACCAGCACCGCACCAGCCTGGACCGGCCGCACGACTTCTACGCCAGCCAGTTCCTGGCCTCGGTCGGTGCCGGCATGTTCATGGGCCCGCTGATCATGCTCGGCATCTCCGCCGCGTTGAAACAGGGCGTCGACCACATGATCACCTTCCTGGTGACGCTGTCGATCACGCAGACCCTGGGTGGCCTTGCAGGTTCGGCGGTGCTGGGGACCTTCCAGCTGCATCGCGAGCAGCTGTATTCCAGCGCGCTGACCAGCCAGCTCGATCCGGCCGATCCGGTGGTCGCGCAACGGCTGCGCATCCAGCAGCAGCTGTACGCTGCGCAGATCACCGACCCGGTGCTGCGCAGTGCGCAGGGCAGCGCGCAGTTGGCGCAGACCACGCGCCGCGAAGCCAACGTGCGTGGCTTCAATGACGTGTTCACGCTGAGCGGCTGGCTGGCGATCGGCTTCCTGTGCTGGTTGCTGCTGCTGTCGCTGCGCACCGCCGTGCTCAAGCAATGGCGCAAGCGCCACCCCGCCCTTTCCACCGCGTCCACGCCGGCCGCGTCCCGTTGAGTCCTCCCATGCCTCCCGTCCCGCCCCGCCCCGACGACACCGACAACGTCACCCCACCGCCGCCGACCGACGCGGCGCCCGCGCCCACGCCGGTAGAACCCGCGGTCGCGCCGAAGTACCTCAAGCCCAGCGCCCGCAGCGTAGTGGTGATGGTGGTAGTGGCCTTGCTGGGCATTGCGCTGATCCTGCGCGCCTGGCACCTGTGGCCGTTCACCAGCAGCGTGATGGTGACCGACAACGCCTATGTACGCGGCCAGATCACGGTGATGGCGCCGCAGGTGAACGGCTATGTGACCGAAGTGCTGGTGAAGGATTTCCAGCATGTGAAGCAGGGCGAGCCGCTGCTGCGCATCGATGACCGCATCTATGCGCAGCGCGTGGCCCAGGCGCAGGCGACGCTGGACAGCGCGCGCGCGGCGCTGGCCAACTCGGACCAGTCACAGGCGCAGAACCGCGCACAGATTGCCTCCGCCCGCGCCACGCTGTCGGCTGGCCAGGCCGAACTGCAGCGTTCGCGCAATGAATTGAAACGCTACGAGGAACTGGCGGCGCAGCAGCTGGTGTCCATCAACGACCGCGACAAGTTCCGCACCACCCAGGCGTCGGCACAGGCCAGCGTGCAACAGTCGCAGGCGCAGATCCGCATCGCCGAGGAAACGCTGGTGTCGACCCAGGTCGCGCGCAAGAGCCTGGAAGCGCAGGTGGAAAGCGCGCAGGCGCAGCTGGAACTGGCCCGCATCGACCTGGCCAACACGGTGATCCACGCACCACGCGACGGCCAGATCAGCGAAGCCAGCGTACGCGTGGGCCAGTACGTCGCTGCCGGTTCGCAGCTGCTGTTCCTGGTACCTGACACGCTGTGGGTGGTGGCCAACTACAAGGAAGGCCAGACCTGGGGCATGGCGATCGGCCAACCGGCGACGTTCTCGGTGGACGCGTTCCAAGGCCAGGTGCTGCGGGGCCGCGTGCAGGAGATCGCCCCAGCCACCGGGTCGGAATTCAGCGTGCTGCGCCCGGACAATGCCAGCGGCAACTTCACCAAGGTGGTGCAGCGGCTGCCGGTGCGGATATCGATCAACAGGGATCAGAAGCTGGCAAAGCAGCTGCGGCCCGGCATGTCGGTGATCGTGCGGGTGGATACCCGGTCCAAGCCGATGGACTAGGACGCAGGCCCTGCCGCACCGGTATGAAACGGGGTCAGATCCCTTTGCCACTGGCAAAGGGATCTGACCCCGTTTCCAAAATGCCGGCCAGCGGCCGGCACTACCGTTGCGTTAGCCGGCGCAGCGCGCGCAGAGGCCATGCACTTCCAGCGTCTGTGCCTGCGGCTGGAAGCCCAGCTCCTTGGCGCGCTTCTCCAGCTGGGTGACGATCTCGCGGTCTTCCAGTTCCACCGCGCTGTGGCAGCTGTTGCAGATCAGGAACGGCACCGAATGCGCGGCACTGCTGGGATGGTGGCAGGCCACGAAGGCATTCACCGATTCCAGCTTGTGCACGAAGCCATTGGCCATCAGGAAGTCCAGCGCGCGGTACACGGTAGGCGGGGCATCGGCGCCCACGCCCTTGCCGTTGCGCACCCATTCCAGCAGCTCGTAGGCCTTGACCGGCTTGCCGGCCTCGGCGATCAGCTTCAGCACGTTGGCGCGGATCGGGGTCAGGCGCAGCCCGCGTTCGCGCGAGACACGCTCGACCACCGCCACGAAATCCGATGCGTCGTGGACGTGGTGGTGCGGGGCGGTACAGGCAGTGGCGGTCTTGGCGGGCATGCGTGTTCTCCGGTTCGGGCCTGGCAAGGATGCCTCAGGCCGTTGCTACCTTGGTGATGGCCACATCAATGCGTTTCAAGGCCTGCTCGCGGCCGGCCAGGTACACGGTATGGGAGATGTCAGGACTGACCTGGGTGCCGGTGATCGCCACGCGCAGCGGCTGGGCGACCTTGCCCATGCCGATTTCCAGCGCTGCGGCCGTGTCGTGCAGGGCGACGCCCACCGACTCGGCGGTCCACTCCGGCAGCGCCGCCAGCAGCTCGCGGGCCTTGCCCAGCGCCACCTCGGCACCGGCCTTGAGGTGCTTGGCCACCGCCGCTTCGTCGTACCCGGTCAGCGGCTGGTACCAGACCACGGCCTTCTCGGCCATTTCCTTCAGGGTCTGCACGCGTTCACGCAGGGCGATCACCACATCCTCCGGGGCCGGGCCGGCGGCCACGTCCAGGCCCAGCTTCTGCAGCTGGTAGACCAGGTGCGGCACGATGGCGGCCACGTCCTCGGTCTTCAGGAAGTGCTGGTTGACCCAACCCAGCTTGGCCATGTCCAGACGCGAGGCCTTGGAATTGCAGTCCTTCACGTCGAACAGGTCGATCAGCTCCTGGCGGCTGAACAGCTCCTGGTCACCGTGGGACCAGCCCAGGCGGGCCAGGTAGCTCAGCAGCGCATCGGGCAGGTAGCCGGCGTCCTTGTACTGCATCACGTCGGCCGCACCGGTGCGCTTGGACAGCTTGGCGCCCTGCTCGTCCAGGATCATCGGCATGTGGCCGAACTTCGGCACCGGCGCACCAATGCCCTCGTACAGGTTGATCTGGCGCGGGGTATTGTTGATGTGGTCGTCGCCGCGGATGACCTCGGTGATGCCCATGTCCCAGTCGTCCACCACCACCGCGAAGTTGTAGGTGGGGTAGCCGTCCGGGCGGAAGATGACCATGTCATCCAGCTCGCTGTTGGCGATCTCGATGCGGCCCTTGATCAGGTCGTCGAACACCACCGTACCTTCCAGCGGGTTCTTGAAGCGGATGACGCGGTTCGGGTCGTCCTTGTACGGCAGGCCCAGTTCGCGTGCAGCGCCGTTGTAACGCGGCTTTTCCTGCCTGGCCATGGCGGCCTCGCGCATCGCGTCCAGCTCTTCGCGGGTTTCGTAGGCGTAGTAGGCCTTGCCGTCGGCGATCAGCTGCTCTGCCACTTCCCGGTAGCGGCCGACGCGGTCGGTCTGATAGATCGGGCCTTCGTCGTAGTCCAGGCCCAGCCACTCCATCGCCTCCAGGATGGCGTCGATCGCGCCCTGGGTGCTGCGTTCACGGTCGGTGTCCTCGATGCGCAGCACGAACTCGCCGCCACGGTGGCGGGCCTCCAGCCAGCAGTACAGCGCGGTGCGGGCACCACCGATGTGCAGGTAGCCGGTGGGACTGGGGGCGAAGCGGGTGCGGCAGGTCATGGACGGCTCGAGGAACGGGAATCCCCCGATTTTACCAGCCCGCCGCCCCCGACGGAAAAAGGGGACGGAGGGGATTAAGTCGCGATTGCCCAGCCCGTGGGTACTGCAACCGGGAAACGGAGGGGAGATGCGACTTAATCCCCTCCGTCCCCTTTTACGGTTCCACCTTGCGCGGGAACGGCTGCTCGCGCATCGCGGCGTTGTAGGCGAACGAGGCGACGATGGCTGCGGCCTGCTTCAGGTCTTCCGGTTCGGCGTGGTCCCAGGTGTCCAGGTGGCTGTGGTGGACATTGGTGAAGTAGTCCAGCCGGTCCTGGATGAACTGGAAGCCCGGCAGGCCGATGCGGTCGAAGCTGATGTGGTCGGTGCTGCCGGTGTTGCGGGTCGCCACGGTGGTGGCGCCGACGTCATGGAACGGCGCCAGCCAGGCTTCGAAGATCGGCATCGCCGCCAGGTTTTCCTGGGCGTAGATGCCCCGGAAGCGGCCGGAGCCGTTGTCCATGTTGAAGTAGACCTGGAACTTGCTGTAATCGCGGGTCTTCTGCAGTGCACCGGTCGGCTCGCGCAGCGACGCCGGCAGCGCCTTCTGCGCCGGGTCGGTGGGCTCCGGGAACCGGCCGAAATGCTTGGCCACATAGGCCTGCGAGCCGATCAGGCCCTGCTCCTCGCCGCTCCACAGCGCCACGCGGATGGTGCGCTTGGGCCTGGCGCCGGTGGCCTTGAGGATGCGCATGGCCTCCATCATCACCGCCACGCCGGCGGCGTTGTCGGCCGCGCCGGTGCCGCTGTGCCAGGAATCCAGGTGCGCACCGATCATCACCACTTCATCGGGCCTGCTGCTGCCGCGGATCTCGGCCAGCGTGTTGTAGCCGGGCTGGTCGGCGTCATCGGTGAAGCGCGCGGCCACATCCACGCGCAGGCGCACGGTCTGCCCGGCCTTCAGCGCGCGCACCAGCGGGTTGAAGTGCTCGCTGATCATCGCCAGCTCGGGGATGCCGACCGGCTCGCCGGCCTTGCGCGAACCACCACCGGCAACGCGGATGATGCCGTTGTCCCAGCTGCTGATGCTGATCGAGGCCAGCGCCCCTTCTTCGACGAAGAACGCATTGACCCTGGTCGCCAGCTGCTGGCGTTCCTGGTACTCCTTGACCCGCTTGGCGCGCTCGGCGGTGGCGTCCTGGTCCTTGGGCAGGGTGAACGCCTGCAGCCCTTCCAGCGAGGTCGCGTCATGCCGATGGGAATCCGGCTCGGTGCCGCGCTTGTACTCGCGCGCCTCGCCCAGCAGCAGGATCTTGCCGCGCAGCTTGCCGCGGTACTTCTCGATGTCTTCGGGCTTCTTGATCTCGACCTGCACCAGCTCGCCTTCAACCGGCCCCTTGGTGCCCGGCGTCCAGGCCTTGGGCAGTGCATGCAGCGGCTGCACACGGTCGCCCAGCATTTCCACGCTGGCCGAGGTGAACTCCCAGCCACGGCCAAAGTCATCGAACGCTTCGTCGTGGACGTTGTCCAGCTTCCATTCGTTGAACTTGCCGCGGGTCCACGCGTTGGCGCGGCCCATCGCCGGGGAGTTGGTCAGCCGCGGGCCGATGCGTTCGGTGAGATAGCTGAAGGTGTCCATCACCTGCGAACGGTGGAAGGCCTCCTGGCGGATGCGGCTGACCATGTCCAGGTCCACTGATTCGCGCTGCTGCGCCGCTGCATTGCCACCCATTGCCAGCGCTACGGCCAGCACGCCCCACTTCAACACATCGCACCCCTGCCTTCCGGCCTGCTCATCAACCCATCGAGTCTAGCCAGCAGCGGCGCCGCGATACCGTCCCATCGGTCATGGGCGGGAGCGTGCGAACCAAGGTTCGCACCCACAACAGTACATCCACGCCATGCGTGGATGAACAGCCCAATCACCCGCTCCATCCCAACCACAACTGTGCCCGCTCCGGCAGCAGCAGCAACCAGTGCCGCCGGTCGATGCTGCTGCAGCCATACACCGCCGCATGCGCGGGCCAGTCATCGGGCAGGCCACCGATGCCGATTTCCGCAAGTGCTTCCGCCCCGGCCTTCCATGGCCGGTAGCGCGGCACCTTCCCCGCCAGCGCACCGCGTCCCTGCCGCGCGCCCTGCAACCAGGCCAGGCCCTTGCCCTGCAATCCCTCGCAGGTCACCGCGGCCAGCTGGAAGCGGACCAGGCCGGGGGCGATCCGTGCCCCCGGCAGGGCCGCCAGCACGCCATGTGCCTGCAGCAGTGCATCCACTTCCAGCAGGGCCGGAATGCCCTGCCGCGCCCGTTGCCGCAATCCCTGGCGCCAGCTCATGGCGTGCTCCTTACTTCAGGTCCGCGCCAAGCGCGTACCAGTCGACCCGGCGGGTCACCCACATCGCCAGCGCCAGGATCACGAACAGCAGCAGCGATCCCATCAGCAGTGCGTTGTTCTCCGACACCAGCAGGCCATACAGCGCGCCGTACAGCACGGTCAGCAGCGCAGCGAAGCCAAGGCCGCGCTTCCAGTGGCCCAGCACGTTGGCCAGGTACACCGCCTGCAGGCCGATGCAGGCCACGGCCGAGACCAGGTAGGCCTTCCAGAACGCGATGTGCTCGGACAGGCTGATCAGCAGCAGGAAGAAGATCGCCAGCGCCAGGCCGACCATCAGGTACTGCAGCGGATGGATGCGCAGCGACTTGATCAGTTCGAACAGGATGAAGCCGACGAAGGTCAGCACCACGAACAGCACGCCGTACTTCGAGGCACGGTCGGCCTGGGTGTAGGTATCGACCGGATCGACCAGCGACACCGTCACGGCCTGCGAATCGATCAAGCCCTCGCTGCGCAGCTGGCGCTGTGCATCGGAGGCCAGCGAGGACACCGCCCAGCGTGCTTCGAAACCCTGTGCATCGACACGCCGTTCGTTGGGCAGGAAGGCGCCGCTGAACGACGGATGCGGCCAGCTCGACCGCAGCGCGATCCGGGTGTCATCGCCCACCGGCACCACCGACAGCATGCGGCTGCCATCCAGGCGCAGCTCCAGTTCAACGGTGCTGGCGGCCAGCGCGCCGCCCTGATCCGCGGCGAAACCGCTCACCGGCGCATGCAGGCCACGTCCGATTTCGCTGGCCACGCCTACACCGGGCAGCAACCGCAGCTGCTTGCCGTCCACCCGCAGGTTCGGCGTGCCCACCAGGCCGCGCACATCGGAAACCCCCAGCGCCACATAGGGCTGGCCATAGGTGCGGCCGTTCTTCACCGGATAGTCGTCTTCGGCGAAGGTCGCCTTCAACTGGCCATTCCAGCTGTACACCGGCACCTTGAACAGGCCGACCTCGCGCTGGCTCGGCAGCATCTCGCCACCCACCTCCAGCGACGCCGGCATCTGCAGCCAGTGGCCCTCGGTCACCTGGATCTCGGTCTTCTTGACGCCCAGCGGGTCAACCAGTTCAACCTGCTTGCGTTCCACCCACGGCACCACCCGTACCGGGCCCACCAGCTGCTGCGTGCCGGCACGGCTGTCGGCCACCCGGGCAAAGGCCTCGTCGCGGTACTGGCTGCGCTCGGTGATGACCCCGCGGATCATCATCAGCGGCACCAGCAGCAACAGGATCAGCCCGCCGACAATGGCGAACCTCAGCAGCATCTTCAGGGATTTCATGGTCCATCCTCGTTGGAGAGGGCTGCAGGATGGACCGCTGCGGTGAGCAGGGTTTGTGGCGAAGTTGAAGCGAGTGTGAAGTCAGCGGCGCGGACGCTGGCCCGGCACTGACAACGGCAGCCAAAGGCTGGCCACGGTGCCACCGCCGTCGCGCGCGTCGAGGCTGGCGCGACCATCGTGCAGGCGCGCGACCTCCTGCACGAACGGCAGGCCCAGGCCGGAACTGCGCCGGCCGCTGCCCGGGCGGGCAAGCGAATAGAAGCGTTCGAACACCCGTTCGCGCGCGTAGTCGGGAATGCCGGTACCGCGATCCGCTACCTGCAGGCGCACGCCCTGCCCGTCCACCTCGGCCTGCAGTGCGATGTCCGCGCCGGGCGGTGAGAAGGCAATGGCGTTGTCGATCAGGTTGTGCAACGCCTGCCGCAGCAGATAGGCATCGCCCTGCACGCGCAGGTCGGGCGCGCTGCCGATGCTGACCTGCACGCCGGCCGCCTGCGCACGCACCTGCGCCGCCGCTGCCGCATCGGCCAGCAACGTTGGCAGCGCGATCGGATCGCGGGTCTGCAGCCAGCCGTGCTGTTCCACTTCGGCCAGTGCCAGCAGCTTGTCGATGGTCTCGGTCAGCCGCTCCTGCTGGTCGACGATGCTGCGCGCGAAATGCACGCGGTCGGCCTCGGGCAGCGGCTCCTGCAGCAGCTCGGCGGCACCGCGGATCGCCGCCAGCGGGCTCTTCATTTCATGCGTCAGTGACTGCACGTACTGTTCGACATAGGCCTTGCCCTCCAGCTTGCGGCGCATGGTTTCCAGCGCCTGGCCGAGATCGCCGATCTCGTCGCGACGGCGCCGTGGTGGTGGCACCGGTTCGCCCGCGCTGACCGCGCGTGCATAGCGGCTGAGCTGGCCGAGGCCAGTGGTCAGCCACATCGTCACCAGCACGCCGACCAGCGCCGACAATCCGATGAGCCAGGCACCGCGCTCGATGATGGCGCGCTGGCTGGCAGCGATGAACGGATCAATGCTGCGGTTGGGCTGGGCCAGGCTGAGCACGCCGATCAGGGTGCGGCCATCGGCCGGGTCGTATACCGGCGCCGCTACATGCATCACCGTATCGCCTTCCTCGCCCGGAATCTCGGGGCTGGAACGGGCACCGTACTCGCCACGCAGGGTGCGGTAGACATCATTCCAGCGCGAATTGTCGCGCCCAAGGTCACGGCCCAGCGAGTCGTAGATGACGATGCCCTTGGCATCGGTGATGGTCACCCGGTAATCCAGCGAGCGCTTCGGGAAACGCCAGACCATTGCCTTCAGGTCGCGCTGCCGTGCCTTGGCCAGGTTGCGGGTGAAGCTGCCGCTGCGGATGGTGCCGTCCTTGACGTCGGCGGCGGCCATCTCGGCCAGCACGTTGGCCGCATCGACCAGGGTCGATTCCATCGCCTGGCGCACACCGGGCTTCACCTCGTTGACGAATACGCGCATCACGAAGAACGCGGCGATGCCGGTGATCAGGAAGAAGCCGAGGAACAGCTTCAATACCAGGCGCATCGGCTAGACCTCCAGCGCGTAGCCAAGGCCACGGTGGGTGCGGATCGGGTCGTCGCTGGCACCAGCCGCACGCAGCTTGGCGCGCAACGTCTTTACATGGGTGTCGACGGTGCGGTCGGCACTGTCGGCGCTGCTGTCCCAGCCCCGGTCCATCAGCTGCGCGCGGCTGAGGATGGCACCGGGGCGCTGCAGCAGCGCTTCCAGCAACGCGTACTCGTATCGGGTCAGGTCCAGCGCATGGCCGCGGAAGCGGATACGCCGGCCTTCGCGGTCGATCGCGAACGCCCCGTGTTCCTGCCAGCCGGCGTCCGCGCGGGGCGCTGCGACGACCGCTGCCACGCGACGCAGGCGCGCGCGCACCCGCGCCACCAGCTCGCGCGGCGAGAACGGCTTGGTCATGTAATCGTCGGCGCCCAGTTCCAGGCCGAGCACGCGGTCCACTTCATCGTTGCGGGCGGTCAGGAAGATCACCGGCAGCTGCGCCGCCGGCCCGGGCTGCGCACGCAGCCGCCGGCAGACCTCGAAACCGCCCAGGTCCGGCAGGCCCACGTCCAGCACCACCACGTCGATATCGCCGGCCTGCAGCCGTTGCAGGGCCTCGCCGCCCAGCAGGCAGTGGCTGGCGGCATAGCCTTCGCTGCGCAGCGCATAGAGCACGGTTTCGGCGATGGCGGCTTCGTCCTCGACCACCAGGACATGGGCAACGGGAGCTGTCATGGCGCGCAGCATAGCCGCTGCGGCCGCCGCCCCGTACACTGCCGCCCATGAACTATCGCCACGCCTTCCACGCCGGCAACCACGCCGATGTGCTCAAGCACATCGTGCAGCTGGCCCTGATCGACAGCTTCAAGCGCAAGGACAGCCCGTTCTTCGTGCTCGACACCCACGGCGGTGCCGGCCGCTACCTGCTGGCCAGCGAAGAGAGCCGCAAGACCCTGGAGGCCGAATCCGGGATCATGCGGCTGATGGCCCAGCCCAGGCTGCCGGAGGTGGTCGAGCGCTACCTGAAGGCGGTGCAGGCCGACAACCCGGTGGGCGCGCTGACCAACTACCCGGGCTCGCCGCTGCTGAGCGCACAGGCGATGCGCGCGCAGGACCGCATGGCGGTCTGCGAGCTGCAGGAAGCCGAAACGGCCACGCTGAAGGCCCTGTTCGCCCATGACAGCCGCGTCGATGTGCGCGCTGGCGATGGCTATGCCCTGCTGCGCTCGCTGCTGCCGCCGAAGTTCAACGGCAGCAAGATCGGCCGTGGCCTGGTGCTGATCGACCCGCCGTACGAGGCCCAGGACGCCGAATACCAGGCCGTGCTGGGCGCTCTGGCCGAGACCCTGGCGCGCTGGCCGCAGGCGACCTGCGCGGTGTGGTTCCCGATCAAGCAGCGCCGCACCATCCTGCACTTCCTGCGCAAGGCCACCGCCCTGCCGGTGAAATCGGCGATGACGATCGAGTTCCTGGTGCGCCCGGACGACTCGCCGCTGCGCCTCAACGGCAGCGGCATGCTGCTGCTCAACCCGCCGTGGCAGTTCGACCGGGTGGTTGGCCCGGCCCTGCCGGCGCTGCGCCAGCACCTGGGCGAACCGGGGGCCAGCACCCGCCTGGATTGGCTCAAAGCCCCCGAATGACGGCCTTCACGAGGCTGTACCGCCGTGAGCCTTTCGTTCACGGAATGCAGCCCCGGTGATGCCACAATCGATGGACCACCAAGGAATCACCCGGTATGGCCACTCGCAACCGCATGCCGCCCTGGCATGAGATCTTCAAGGCTCCCAGCGGCCACGAGCTGCTGATCCGCCCCATCCGCCCGGAAGATGGCGCACCGCTGCAAGCGGCGTTCAGCCTGTTCGGGCCGGAAGAAATCCGTGATCGTTTCCTGCAGGCGGTGACCGAGCTTTCGCCGGAAACCACCCAGCGCCTGACCCACCCGAATCCCAAGACCGAGATCACCCTGGTCGCAGCCGAATCCCTGCCCGCTGGCGAAGCGGTGGTCGGCGCGGTCGCCCGGGCCTCGATCATCCCCGGCACCCGTGAAGCCGAGTACGCGATCCTGATCAGCCGCTTCCTCATTGGCCAGGGCCTGGGCCGGCAGCTGATGCGCAAGCTGGTGAAGTGGGGCCGCGGCAAGTACCTGGACCGCCTGTACGGCGACGTCGCCGCCGAGAACGAGCCGATGAAACAGCTGGCCGCCTCGCTGGGCTTCAAGCCGGTCCCGCACCCGGCCGGTGCCGAAGGCCTGGTGCGGATGGTGCTGGAGCTGGACAACTGACAGATGCGCCGGGCCCCGCCCGGCGACGCCTGCCGGTAGTGCCGGCCGCTGGCCTGAACTGCGTTACCCCAACGGCACATGAGGCTGCCGGCAATCGGCCGGCACGACCCACCGGGCTTCGATCGGGCTTCTGCTAAAATCCGGGGTCCATGTCGCGTACCTCATACCCCGCCCCGCCGCTGCCGCGCGCCGGCCAGCTCCGCGCCTGGTGGCGCGCCCCCGCCTCGCCGACCGCCCTGGCCTGGTACCTTGCCCAGGCCGCGCGTGCGCACGACGCCCCGCTGCTGGTGATCGCCCGTGACAACCACGGTGCCAACCAGCTCGAAGCCGACCTGCACACCCTGCTCGGCGGCGATCCGGCCCTGCCGGTGGTCGCCTTCCCGGACTGGGAAACCCTGCCCTACGACCGCTTCAGTCCGCATCCGGACATCATTTCGCAGCGCCTGGCCGCCCTGCACCGCCTGCCCGCGCTGAAGCGTGGCCTGGTGATCGTGCCGGTGCAGACCCTGCTGCAGCAGCTGGCCCCGCGCAGCTACGTGATCGGTGGCAGCTTCGACCTGAAGGTCGGCCAGCGCCTGGACCTGGAAGCCGAGAAGCGCCGCCTGGAAAGCGCCGGCTACCGCAACGTGCCGCAGGTGATGGACCCGGGCGACTTCGCTGTGCGCGGCGGCCTGCTCGACGTGTACCCGATGGGTGCCGACGAGCCGCTGCGGGTGGAACTGCTGGACGAGGACATCGACTCGATCCGTGCCTTTGACCCGGAAAGCCAGCGTTCGCTGGACAAGGTCGAGGCGGTGCACATGCTGCCCGGCCGCGAAGTGCCGATGGATGAAGCCAGCATCGCCCGCGTGCTGGCCACGCTGCGCGAGCGGTTCGATGTCGATACCCGGCGCAGTTCGCTGTACCAGGACCTGAAGTCCGGACTGGCGCCGGCCGGCGTCGAGTACTACCTGCCGCTGTTCTTCGAACGCACCGCAACCCTGTTCGACTACCTGCCCAGCGGCAGCCTGCCGGTGGTCTGTGCCGGTGCGTATGAAGCGTCCGTCGCGTTCTGGGCGCAGACCGCGGACCGCTATGAGCAGCGCCGCCATGATGTGGAGCGCCCGCTGCTGCCACCGTCGGCGTTGTACCTGTCGCCGGAGCTGCTGCGCGAGCGCCTGAACGATGCCCCGCGCATCGAGGTGTGGGCGGCTGACCATGCGCGCATCGCCGACGCGCACGCGCTGGGCGACCAGCCGCTGCCACCGCTGCCGGTGGCCGCGCGCGAAGCCCCCGCTGGCGATGCGCTGAAATCCTTCCTCGGCCATTATCCGGGCCGGGTACTGATCGCCGCCGATTCACCCGGCCGCCGCGAGGCGCTGCTGGAAGTGCTGCAGGCCGCCGAGCTGAAGCCGCCGGTGGTGGCCGACCTGCCCAGCTTCCTCGCCGATGATGCGCGCTTCGCGATCGCGGTAGCACCGCTGGAGGATGGCTTCGCGCTGGACGATCCGCGCATCGCGGTGCTGACCGAGCGCCAGCTGTTCCCCGAGCGCGCCGGCAGCACCCGGCGCACGCGCCGTGCCGGCCGCGAGCCGGAAGCGATCATCCGCGACCTCGGTGAACTGACCGAGGGCGCGCCGATCGTGCACGAGGATCATGGCGTCGGCCGCTATCGTGGCCTGATCGCGATGGACGTCGGCGGCATGCCCGGCGAGTTCCTCGAAATCGAATATGCCAAGGGCGACCGCCTGTATGTGCCGGTCGCCCAGCTGCACCTGATCAGCCGCTATTCCGGTGCGTCGGCGGAAACCGCGCCGCTGCATTCGCTCGGTGGCGAGCAGTGGAGCAAGGCCAAGCGCAAGGCCGCCGAGAAAGTACGCGACGTCGCCGCCGAACTGCTGGAGATCCAGGCCCGCCGCCAGGCGCGTGCCGGCCTGGCACTGCAGGTCGACCGCGCGATGTACGAGCCGTTCGCGGCCGGTTTCCCGTTCGAGGAGACCCCGGACCAGCTGGCCGCGATCGACGCCACCCTGCGCGACCTGGCCAGCAGCCAGCCGATGGACCGCGTGGTCTGCGGCGACGTCGGCTTCGGCAAGACCGAGGTGGCGGTGCGCGCCGCGTTCGCCGCCGCCAGTGCCGGCAAGCAGGTGGCCGTGCTGGTGCCGACCACGCTGCTGGCCGAACAGCACTACCGCAACTTCCGCGACCGCTTCGCCGATTACCCGTTGAAGGTCGAGGTGCTGTCGCGCTTCAAGACCACCAAGGAAATCAAGGCCGAGCTGGAAAAGGTCGCCGCCGGCACCATCGACGTGATCGTCGGTACCCATCGCCTGCTGCAGCCGGACGTGAAGTTCAAGGACCTGGGCATGGTCATCGTCGACGAGGAGCAGCGTTTCGGCGTACGCCAGAAGGAAGCGCTGAAGGCGCTGCGCGCCAACGTGCACCTGCTGACCCTGACCGCCACACCGATTCCGCGCACGCTCAACATGGCCATGGCCGGCCTGCGCGACCTGTCGATCATCGCCACGCCGCCGCCGAACCGGCTGGCGGTGCAGACCTTCATCACCCAGTGGGACAACGCGCTGCTGCGCGAAGCCTTCCAGCGCGAGCTGGCGCGTGGTGGCCAGCTGTATTTCCTGCACAACGACGTGGAAAGCATCGGCCGCATGCAGCGCGAGCTGTCCGAGCTGGTGCCGGAGGCGCGCATCGGCATCGCCCATGGGCAGATGCCCGAGCGCGAGCTGGAAAAGGTGATGCTGGATTTCCAGAAGCAGCGCTTCAACGTGCTGCTGTCGACCACGATCATCGAGTCGGGCATCGACATCCCCAACGCCAATACCATCATCATCAACCGTGCCGACCGTTTCGGCCTGGCCCAGCTGCACCAGCTGCGTGGCCGCGTCGGACGTTCGCACCACCGCGCCTACGCGTACCTGATCACGCCCGACCGCCGCGCGATCACCCCCGACGCTGAGAAGCGCCTGGAAGCGATCGCCTCGATGGACGAGCTGGGCGCCGGCTTCACCCTGGCCACGCACGATCTGGAAATCCGCGGTGCCGGCGAACTGCTCGGCGAGGACCAGAGCGGGCAGATGGCCGAGGTCGGCTTCAGCCTGTACACCGAGCTGCTGGAGCGCGCGGTGCGCAGCATCAGGCAGGGCAAGCTGCCCGACCTTGATGCCGGCGAGGAAGTGCGTGGTGCCGAGGTCGAACTGCATGTGCCGGCACTGATCCCGGAAGACTACCTGCCGGACGTGCATACCCGCCTGACCCTGTACAAGCGTATTTCCAGCGCGCGCGACAGCGATGCGCTGCGCGAACTGCAGGTGGAGATGATCGATCGCTTCGGCCTGCTGCCGGATGCGGCCAAGCACCTGTTCGCCATCGCCGAGCTGAAGCTGAAGGCCAACACGCTGGGCATCCGCAAGCTGGACCTGGGCGAAAATGGTGGCCGCATCGTGTTCGAATCCAAGCCGAACATCGACCCGATGGCGGTGATCCAGCTGATCCAGAAGCAACCGAACCTGTACGCCATGGAAGGGCCCGACAAGCTGCGCATCAAGCACCCGCTGCCGTTGCCGGAAGACCGCTTCAACGCGGCCCGCGCCCTTCTGACCACCCTCGCCCCGGGTTGATCGCCCCCCGAACACCCCGCACCGGTCCCCACCCGGTGCGGGCGGATGACCATGTTTCCTGACGCCGTACCCGCCCCCGACCTGCTGCACGCGCAGGCCTGCCTGATCGATGCCCTCTCGATGTCGCTGCAGATGCGCGACGCCTACACCCGCCATCACTGCGACCGCGTCGGCCTGTTCGCGCAGCGGCTGGCCGCGCACTGCGATCTCGACGACCAGGCCTGTGCGCAGGTCGGCCTGGCCGCGCGCTTCCACGACATCGGCAAGATCGGCATTCCCGACGACGTACTGCTGGCACCGCGCCGGCATACCGATGAGGAGCGCGCGATCATGCGCGAGCATCCGGTGCGCGGCGAGCACATCTTCCTGGCCACCGGCCGCAGCGACGCCGCGCCCGTGGCGCGGCTGATCCGCGCCCATCACGAAGCCTTCGATGGCAGCGGCTATCCCGATGGGCTGCGCGGCGAATCCATCCCGCTGGGCGCGCGCATCGTCACCATCGCCGATGCCTACGATGCGATGACCAGCGTGCGCCCGTACCGCGACGCGATGGAGCACGAAACCGCGTTGCGGATCATCGATTCGCAGTCTGGAGGGCTGGTGGATCCCTACGTGCTGCAGCGCTTCCATCGCATGCTGGCGCGGGAGCCGGAGCTGGCCTGAGATCTTCCGGAAGGTGAAACGACCCGTCGGTAGAGTCGACTGTCAGTCGACTGCTCTTCGTCCAGATCGCGAAAATCCCGCGCTGCGCGCGATAGTCGACTGACAGTCGACTCTACCAGTCGGCGCTGCGCTACCGGCCTGGAAGACAAAAGGCCCGGCATTCGCCGGGCCTTTCGCATCACGCAGTCACGGTGATCGATTACCAGATCACCACGCGCTTGTCGTCGGCACGCACCATCGCGTCGCCGGCCTTGCACTGGAATGCAGCGGCATAGGACGGCATGTTCGACGGTGCGCCGTTGGCACGGAAGTTGGCCGGGGCGTGCGGATCGGTGTTCAGGCGGACGCGCAGCTCACCATCGGTGAAGTTGCGGCGCCACACGGTGGCCCAGTTCATGAAGAAGCGCTGGTCCTGGCTGTGGCCATCCACTTCGACATTCGCCTTCGGGTCTTCCTTCAGCGCCATCTGCAACGCGTCGTAGGCCACGGTCAGGCCGCCGAGGTCGCCGATGTTCTCGCCCAGGGTCAGCTTGCCCTTCACGAACACGCCCGGCACCGATTCATAGCCGTCGAACTGCGCGACCAGCTGGTCGGTACGCTCGGTGAAGGCCTTGCGGTCGGCGTCGGTCCACCAGTTGTCGAAGTTGCCGTTGGCGGCGAACTGGCTGCCCGAGTCGTCGTAGCCGTGCATCATCTCGTGGCCGATGACCGCACCGATGCCGCCGTAGTTCAGCGCCGGATCGGCCTTGGCGTCGAAGAACGGTGCCTGCAGGATCGCCGCCGGGAACACGATCTCGTTCTTGGTGGCGTTGTAGTACGCGTTGACGGTCTGCGGGGTCATGCCCCACTCGGTCTTGTCCACCGGCTTGCCGATCTTGTCCAGCATGTAGCGGTAGTTGAACGCACGCGCCGCCTGCATGTTGCCCAGGTAGCTGTCGCCGTTGGTCTGCAGGCCCGCCCAGTCACGCCACTTGTCGGGGTAACCGATCTTCGGGGTGAAGCTGGCCCACTTCTCCAGGGCCTTCTTCCTGGTTTCTTCGCCCATCCACGGCAGCTGCTCCAGGCGCGCCTTCAGCGCCTGCGACAGGTTTTCCACCAGGTGCTGCATGGCGACCTTCGACTCGGCCGGGAACACGGCGTCGACGTACAGCTGGCCCAGGGCTTCGCCCATGCCACCGTTGACCGACTCCAGCACGCGCTTCCAGCGCGGCTGCATTTCCTTCTGGCCACGCAGGGTGGTGCCATAGAAATCGAAGTTGGCCTTCTCGAACTGGCTGCTCAGGTACGGCGAGGCGTCGTCGATGGTGTGGAAGCGCAGGTAGGCCTGCCAGGTGCTGGCCGGCACATCGGCCAGCATCTTGTCCATTTCACCGAAGAAGCCCGGCTGGGCCAGCGAGAACTTCTGCGCGGCCGGCACCTTGAGGGTCTCGAACAGCGCGGTCCAGCTGAAGTTCGGGGTCAGCTTGTCGGCCTCAGCCGCGCTGAGCGGGTTGTAGCGCTTGGCCGGGTCACGCATTTCGATGCGCGACATCGAGGCCTTGGCCAGGCGGGTTTCGAAGGCCATCACGGCCTTCGCCTGCTCGGCGGCCTGCGCCGCGTCCACGCCGGACAGGGTCAGCACCTGTGCGATATAGGCCACGTAGGCGTCGCGGATCTTGGCCTGCGCATCGTCGAAGTAGTAGCCCTTCTCCGGCAGGCCCAGGCCACCCTGGCCGACGTAGGCGATGACGTTGGCCGAATCCTTGTAGTCGGCATTGGCGAACAGCGAGAACAGCACGCCCTTGCCCTCGGCCTGGCTGTCGCGCAGGTACCGGGTGATGGCGGCGGTGTCGTTCAGCGCGGTGATCTTGTCCAGCTGCGGCTGCAGCGGCGCCAGGCCGGCAGCTTCGATCTTCGCTTCATCGTTGCCGGTCTTCCAGATGTCACCGATCTTCGCTTCCACCGAGCCCGCCTTGGCCTGGCTGGCGGCGGCCTGCTGCACCAGCGCGTGCTGCACTTCCAGCGAGCGCTCGCGCAGGATCTCGAAGCTGCCCCAGGTGGTCTGGTCGCCCGGCACCGGGTTGGCCTTCAGCCACTTGCTGTTGACGAAACCATTGAGGTCGGTACAGGCCGGAATGGCCGGATCGAGGTCGGCGCTGTTGAGCGAGATCAGCGGCGTCTTGATCTGCGACAGGTCGAAGGCCGGCTTGGCGTCGGCACTGGCCGCCGGGGCGGTTTCGTTCTTGCCACAGGCCGCCAGTGAGGCAGCGATGGCGATGGTCAGGCCCAGCGGGACCAGGTTGCGGACGTTCATGAGGCTCTCCTGCGGGTAATTTCACAGGGTAGCCGCGGGAGCGACGCTGGGGACCGGCCAAAGGTCACGAGCGCATGGCGCGGCTCCGTCTGCATGCCGCTATGCTCTGGCTTCCGCGATCACTGGACCTCATGACCATGGACGAAGCTGCGCTGCTGCAGGCCATCGACGCTTGTGAGTGTCTGTTCCTGGCGGGCATCGGCGAGCCGGAAGCGAATCGTCTGCGCCTTGTCGTCGAGGAAGGCCTGGTGGTCGGAAAGCCCTCCCGTGTGGAGCTCGCTCATGGACGTTCAATCGATGATGCGCGTGCGATAGAGGTGATGCCCCACTCGCAGCGTTTTGAGCTGATCTGGGACCACTACATCAGCTACGCCGTGCACAACGAGTCCTACCAGAGCTGGGACGACGCCGAAACCTGGAGCGGCAACCTGTTCCGCCGCTACAGCCGTTCGAAGTTCCTCGATTATCTGGACCATGCCACCTTTGCCGATGTCAGTTACCCGGGCCCATTCACGCACTATCAGGTGATATGCCAGGAACACGTCATCGACATTGCCGCGTTGCAGCCGCCGAAGGTGCGCCGCATGGATCCCTCGTAGCTGGCTGATGCAGCCCCCATGGGTTGGCTCTACCGGGTTGCGACAGCGCCGGCCGAGCGCGGGCTCGGCTCTGCAAAAGCGAAGGCCGGCTTGCGCCGGCCTTGTGCTTCTTACTTCGCCTTGCCCTGGTTGGCCACGGCTTCGGCAGCCTTGCGTGCTGCTTCCGGGTCGCCCAGGTAGCGGAACGACTGCACGGTCAGGTCGTCGTTCAGTTCGAACAGCAGCGGGATGCCGGTCGGGATGTTCAGCTCGAGGATCTCCTCGCGCGAGACATTGTTGAGGTACTTGTACAGCGCGCGCAGCGAGTTGCCGTGGGCGGTGACCAGCACGGTCTTGCCGTCCTTCAGCTGCGGCGCGATGGCGTCGTGCCAGTACGGCAGCACGCGATCCAGGGTGGTGGCCAGCGATTCGGTGCCCGGCAGCGCGTTGCGGTCCAGACCGGCGTAGCGGCGGTCATGGATCGGGTGGCCCGGATCTTCCAGGTCCATCGGCGGCGGCGGGATGTCGTACGAACGGCGCCAGACCTTGACCTGCTCTTCGCCGTGCTTGGCCGCGGTCTCGGCCTTGTCCAGCCCCTGCAGGCCGCCGTAGTGCCGCTCGTTGAGGCGCCAGGACTTGTTCACCGGCAGCCAGTCCTGCTCCAGCTCGGCCAGCGCACCCTGCAGGGTGTGGATGGCACGCTTGAGCACGGAGGTGTGGGCGACGTCGAACTGCAGGCCTTCCTCGCGCATCAGGCGACCGGCGGCGGCCGCTTCCCGGCGCCCCTGCTCGGTCAGGTCGACATCGACCCAGCCGGTGAAGCGGTTGTCCAGGTTCCACTGGCTCTGGCCATGGCGCAACAGTACGAGTTTACGGGTCACTGCAGGGTCTCCAACGCGAGGAAAGGCAGGCCGCCATTGTAGCCCGGCCGCCGCTCACCGGGCCGTGGCGCCGCCCGTGCGATGCTGTGACCGATGAATACGGTGATCGATCCCGGATGTTGGGAAGGCAGCGTCTCCGCGGCACGCGCGCAGCAGCTCCAGCTGGCCGGCCGCGTGGAGCGCCAGGACCGCCTGCCACGCGACGTCCGTTGGCTGGCCGGGCTGGATGTTGGCTTTGAAGACGACGGCGCCATCACCCGCGCCGCGGCGGTACTGCTGGACGTGGAGACGCTGAAGCCCGTGGCGCAGGAGATCGCGCGCATCCCCACGGTGATGCCCTACATCCCCGGCCTGCTCAGCTTCCGCGAGCTGCCGGCACTGCTGGCCGCGCTGGCGCTGCTGCCGCGCACGCCGGACCTGGTGTTCGTCGATGGCCATGGCATCAGCCATCCGCGCCGGCTGGGCGTGGCCGCGCATCTGGGCGTGGTCACCGACCTGCCCAGCATCGGCGTGGCCAAGTCGAAGCTGGTGGGCCGGTTCGTCGAACCGGGCGCCGAGGCCGGTGCACATGCGCCGCTGCAGGATGGCGACGAACAACTGGGCTGGGTGCTGCGCAGCAAGGTGCGCTGCAAGCCGCTGTTCGTGGCCGGCGGCCATCGGGTCAGTGCCGATACCGCGCTGGACTGGGTGCAGCGCACGCTGCGCGGTTACCGGCTGCCGGAACCGACCCGGCTGGCGGATCGGCTGGCCTCGCGGCGCGACGAATGACCGCACCGGGCATTCCCCGGTGCGGCTTCCATTTTCATTCAATGATGCACGTGGCCGCGATGGCCCTGCGCGTCCTCACCGTGGTCGTGGCCTTCATGGCCCTGCTGCGCGCCGCCCTTGGCCGACGCCGGTCCAGCGCAGGCTTCACCACAGTGGTCCGCTTCGATCTGCAGCGTCACGTGCTCGATGCCGAAGTCATCGTGCAGGCGCCCGCCCAGCTCACGGCGCAGCGCATCGGCGTCGGTGCCGTCGCGCATCACGATGTGCGCGGTCAGCGCCGGCGTGCTGGAGGCCAGCGCCCACACATGCAGGTCATGCACGTCCAGCACCGCAGCATGACCGGACAGGCTGTCGCGCACCTTGGCCACGTCCATGCCCTTGGGCACGCCTTCCAGCAGCACGTTGATCGCCTCGCGCATCAGCACGTAGGTGCGCGGCAGTACCCACAGGCCGATCAGCACCGCCAGGATCGGGTCGATCGGCTTCCAGCCGGTCCACTTGATCAACAACGCACCGGCGATCACCGCCACCGAGCCAAGCATGTCCGCCCACACTTCCAGGTAGGCGCCCTTCACGTTCAGGCTCTCGCCGCTGCCGGCCTGCAGCAGGCGCATCGAGATCAGGTTGATGACCAGGCCTGCGGCGGCGATCACCAGCATGCCCGAAGATGCGATCTCCTGCGGTTCGCGGAAACGACCGATCGCCTCCCACAGGATGTAGGCGGCGACCACGAACAGCATGGCGCCGTTGATCATCGCGCCCAGCGCTTCCAGGCGTGCATAGCCGTAGGTGCGGCGCGCGTCCGGCGGGCGTCGGCTCAACCGCACCGCGACCAGCGCAATCATCAGTGCCAGTGCATCGGTGGCCATGTGTGCCGCGTCGGACAGCAGCGCCAGGCTGTTGGTCCAGAACGCGCCCACCACCTCGATGACGAGGAAGGTGGAGGTCAGGCCGAGCGCCCACCACAAGGGTTTCTCGTGGCGGATCTGGGATGGCAGGTGATCGTGGTCGTGGCCCATGGCAACAGCTCCTTTGCGATGCGGTGCAGGCTACGCCGTGCTGGCGGGGGAGACTATTACGGTGTTTATAACATTGCAGGCACGCGGCGCCGGTGTCGCCGGGCAAGGCCCGGCGCTACCGGAGCGTGGCCGGCAGCGCCTGGCCTGGCCTGGCGACCGCAGCGGACCGGCGTCCGCGTGCGGTCAGAACCCGAAGCGCAGGCTGGCCCAGTAGGCGCGGCCCGGTTCGTTGTAGGTCGCCGCACCGGCATCGCTGCTGTTGGCCTCGCGGAACAGGCGCTTGTCGGCCAGGTTGTTCACGCCGAAGCCGAAGCTGACGGTCCCGGTCACCCTGTAGCGCGCGCTCACGCCCCAGATGTTGTAGGCACCGCGGTCCTGCAGCGCGATCGAGGGATCGCAGCTGCCGGTGCAGCGCGGATCATTGTTGATGTTGGCGGTGGCCGGTTCCTGCTTGCCGTAGAACGTGCCGGTCAGCAGCACCGACAGCTTGTCGGTGGCCTGCCAGTCCAGCATCGTGTTGACGGTGTACTTCGGGATCACCGACAGCGGCTGGCCGGTGCTCTTGTTCTCGTTTTCCACCATGTAGGTGAAGTTGTTGCTCCATTTCAGGCGGTTGCCCTGCTCGCCCAGCAGCGGGATCACCAGGTTGCCTTCAAGCCCCTGCACGATCGCCTTGGGCGCGTTCTCCCAGCGGAAGATGCGGCCCTTGGTGTCGGCGGTCAGGCCAACTTGGGTGTAGCCGGCCTGGATCTTGTCCTTGTAGTCGTTGTGGAAGTAGGTCAACGAGGCCTGCCAGCCGCTCTGCGGTGCCCACTCGATGCCCAGTTCCTTGTTCAGGCTTGTTTCCGCCTTCAGGTCCGCGTTGCCGCGCATGTAGCAACCGGCACCCAGGCTCGGCAGTGCATTCGGGCAGCCGTTGCCACGGGTGTAGTACAGATAGTCCGGATTGGACTGGTACAGGTTCGGCGCCTTGAACGCGCGGGCGATGCCGCCCTTCACCACCCAGTCGCTGTTGATGCGGAACTGCGCATTGAGGCTGGGGCTGGTGTTGTTGCCGAACTGGCTGTGGTGGTCGAAGCGCAGGCCCGGGGTGACGATCCAGCGCTCACCCAGGTAGATGTTGTCTTCGACGAACACTGCGGTGGTCTGCGCGTCGGCCTTGCCCCGCGCGCGATCGGCCGACAGCCCCGGGATGCCGCCGCCGCTGCTGCTGGACTGGCTCATCGAGTACGGGTCGGTCAGGCGGCTGTCCAGGTATTCAAAGCCCAGCGTCCAGATGTTCTCGGCGCTGCCCAGCGAGGTCGGGAAGCTCACTTCGCCATCCAGCTGGTAGTTGCGCAGGCGCGAGGTCGACCAGTCGGTGCCGTTGAAGCTGCCTTCCGGGCCACCGGCCAGGCCTTCATTGATGCGCGAGTTGTTGACCGCTTCCACCGCGGCGGTCACCCGCGAGGTCACGTCGCCCCAGCGGCCGCGATGGGTGATCGCGCCCGTGTTGCGGTACATGCGGTTGGTTTCCGCTTCGCCTTCGGCCAGCGCCGCCAGGTTAACGCCGGTCGAGGTACCGGTAGTGCTGACCGCGCGGTCACCGGCGTAGATGTTGCCCTGGCGGCTGGTGCCGGCTTCGAACTCCACCACCTGGTCGGTGGTGATGTCCCAGCGCAGCAACGCGTTGACGTCGCGGTTCTTGACACCCTCGCGGCCAGCCGGTGGCACCGCGTTCGGGTTGGTGGCGTACTGGCGGTTGAGGTCCAGTGAGTCGGCGTCGGTCTTGTTGACGTTGCCGTACAGGCGGAACGACAGGGTGTCGGTCATCGGCCCGCTCAGCTGCAGGCCGACGCGCTCGCTGCCGCCTTCGGCGCTGTGCTCGGGCACCAGGCCATACAGGTCGACCGCTCCGGTCAGGTCGCCGGTCGGGCGCTTGGTGATGATGTTGACCACGCCGCCGGACGCACCGGAGCCATAGCGTGCCGCCGCAGGGCCGCGCAGCACTTCGATGCGCTCGATCATTTCCGCCGGCACCCAGTTGGTATCACCGCGGGTATTGCGCTCACCGCTACGGCCCATGCGCACGGCGTCACGCGCACCGATGCGCTTGCCGTCGACCAGGATCAGGGTGTTTTCCGGCCCCATGCCACGCAGGTCGATCTGGCGGTTGTTGCCGTACTGGCCCGATGCGCTGTTGCCGGTGAGGTTGACGCCCGGCATGGTGCGCAGCAGTTCGGCGATGTCGTTGGCCGGCGGGCGCTTGGCGATGTCCTCGGCGGTGATGGTCGAGGTACCCAGTGCCTGGCGGGCAATCTGCGAGGCGGTGACATGCACCGTGTCGATATCGGTGGCATCGGTTCCGGCCTGGGCGGTCAGGGCGCTTCCCGCCAGCAGGGCGGCAACGGCGAGCGCCAGCGGGCGCGGCGAAAGGACAACGGCAGGAGACATGGTCTGGACCTTCTGGCAGGGCAACGGGGCCTCTGGCAAAGGGCTTGAGGCAACGACGAGGGGGGAGGCGGAGCGTCGCTGCAGTCGCCTGCGGGCCGATCCGTGCGCGCATTCTCCCATCAATGCGAGTGATTCTCAAATGCGTTCACTCATTGCCGCCGCGGCGCCGACGTGCTTTGCGCGCCGTGCAACCCTGCATCGCGCATAAACTGACCGGCCAACCCGCCATCAACCGTGCGCCACCGCGGCCGATACCCGTGGTTTGCCGTACGCAGTCAGAGATCGACGTGGAACCACCCCAACTGGACGATGCCAGCCAACCGCTGGCCGAGGCCTGGCAGCACTGCCTGCAACAGGCCGGCCCTGCCGCCACCGCGCTGCTGCACGCCGCCGCCGCCGATGCCCCGCCGGCGCTGGCCCAACGCTTCTACGAGGTACTGCTGCAGGACGGGCGTGCACGCCGCTTCCTGTCCCACGATCAGGTCAAGCAGCGCCTGCAGCCGGCCATGCAGCGCTGGCTGGTGCAGTTGCTGACCACCAATGCCGACGGTATTGCCGGCGCCGTTGCCTCGCAGCGGGTGATCGGCGATGTGCATGCCCGGGTCGGTATTCCGGTCGACCTGGTCACCCGCGGCGCGCGCGTGCTCAAGCACGAACTGTTCGTGCGCCTGCACGACGACGCGCCCGACAGTGCCACTGCGTTCGCCGCCATCGACTGCCTCAGCGCGATCATGGACATCGCCATGGAAGGCATGACCCTGGCCTATACCCATGCACGCGAGCGCTCGACCCGTGCCGATGCTGCGTACCGGCTGTTCTCGCTGGTGCAGAACGTCGGCACCGAACGCGAACGCCAGCGCGCACTGCTGCTGGACTGGGAGAACGCCCTGCTCTACGCGCTCGCTGGCCACGTACAGGCCAGCGACAGCGCCAGCCTGGCCACTTCCGAGTTCGGCCTGTGGTTCACCCACAAGGGCATCCCCAGCTTCGGCGAGAGCAGCGAGACCCGGCAGGTCGGCCAGCTGATGGCCCGCATCGACAGCAACCTGCAGCGGGCGAGCAACGATGCCCCGGCACAACGACTGGCGGTGCTGCCGGCCATCCGCGAGGACCTGGCCGCCATCCGCACCCTGATGACGCTGCTGTTCGAGCGCATCGGCGAGCTGGATGCCGGCAGCGATGCGCTGACCAACCTGCTCAACCGCCGCTTCCTGCCTACCGTGCTGCGCCGGGAGATCGAGCTGGCCACGCGCAACCGCACGCCATTCTCGCTGCTGCTGCTCGACCTGGATCACTTCAAGGCGATCAACGACGGCCACGGCCACGACGCCGGGGACCGCGCGCTGCAGCACGTCGCCGGCCTGCTCGGCCAGCTGACCCGCGGCAGTGACTACCTGTTCCGCTATGGCGGCGAGGAGTTCGTGGTGGTGCTGGTCGCGGCCAGCGAATCACAGGCCGCGGTGATCGCCGAAAGCCTGCGGCGGCAGATCGCGCAGTCACCGGTGGCATTGGCCAATGGCCAGGTACTGGCGCTGACCGCCAGCATCGGCGTAGCCGGCCATGACGGCCACCCGGACTACGAGCGGCTGATGGCACGGGCCGATGCGGCGATGTACGAGGCCAAGCGCAGCGGCCGCAACCGCGTGGTAGTGGCCAGCGCGGACCTTGAGGAAGCACCGGGACGGCGTGCACTGCAGCGATGACGACAGGACAGGTAGAGTCGACCGCTGGTCGACTATCGCGCGCAGCGCGGGATTTTTCGCACGCGGGGCGAAGAGCAGTCGACTGACAGTCGACTCTACCGACAGTCGGCTCTACCGGTCCGCGCGCCAGCCGATGCATTGGACGCCACCACCCGCCATGCTGCCCACCACAGCAGCGCCAGCGCCGCGATGCCTGCACCCAGCAGGCACACCGCAGGCCAGCCATGCCGGGCCTGCATCCAGGGCCCGGCAGCCGCACCGGCACCACTGCCCACTGCATAGAACAGCATGTACAACGCCACCAGGCGCCCATGCTGTTCTGCCGGTGCACGCAGCAGCAGCGCCTGGTTCGATACGTGCAGTGCCTGCCCACCGAGGTCGAGCACGATCACGCCCAGCAGCAGCAACGACAGCGACTGCGGCAGGCCCAGCAGCGGCCACCACGCGGCCAGCATCAGCAGCAACGCGCCAAGACTGACCCGACCGGCGAAACCGCGGTCCATCCAGTGCCCGACACGCGCCGCCATCAAGGCGCCCACTATGCCGGCCAGGCCCAGTGCGCCGATGGCCGCGGTGGACCACTGCAACGGCGGCGCCGACAACGGCAGCGGCACCGCCGCCCAGAACACGTTGAGGCCAGCAAACAGCAGCAATGCCAGCGGCCCACGCTCGCGCAGCGCGCGGTCCCGGCGCAGCATGCCCCGCATCGAACCCAGCAGTTCGCGCCAGCGCGGTGGTACCGCCGGCACCGGCACCGCCGGCAGGCGCCGCCACAGCAGCACGGCCAGTGCCGCCATCAGCGCTGCCGACAGCAGATAGACCGCCCGCCAGCCGACGGTGGCCGCGACCGCGCCCGATACAACGCGCGCCAGCAACAGGCCGATGAACACGCCGCCCTGCACCACGCCCACCAGGCGCCCGCGCTGCTCGGGCGGCGCAAGCGTGGCGGTATAGGCGATCAAGCCCTGGGTCAGCGCGGTGCCCAACAGCCCGGCCAGCAGCATGCCCGACAACAGCCAACCGGCCGTGCGTGCCGCTGCCAGCCACAGCAGGGCCAGCACCAGCGCCATCAACTGCATCCGCAGCAGGCGTCGCCGGTCACCGCGATCGGCGAGCGGCAGCAGGCCCAGCAATGCCAGCACACTGCCGGCCTGGGTTGCCGCCAACACTGCGCCCGCCACGGCACGGTCCAGTGCGAAGGCCTGTGCCAGCCGATCCAGCAGCGGTTGCGCGTAATAGACGTTGGCAACGCTGGCGCCGGCCGCGACCGCGAGCAGGGTCAGCAATGGGCGGGACATCGATGCGCTCATGATGTAGTTGCAATTTGAAACTTGATGCAGGCTATCGTCATTGGTTTTAAACTGCAACCACATTCGGAGGCGACAGCATGCACGCCAACAGTCCCTGCCCCGTTGCCCGCAGCGCCGACCTGCTCGGTGATCGCTGGGCACTGCTGGTGATCCGCGATGCCTTCGACGGCGTCACGCGCTTTGGCGACTTCCAGCGCAGCCTCGGCGCGGCGCGCAACATCCTCAGCGATCGCCTGCGCAGGCTGGTCGAGGCCGGCATCCTGCAACTGCAACCGGCCTCCGATGGCTCGGCCTACCAGGAATACGTGCTCACCCACGCCGGCCAGGAACTGTTCCCGCTGCTGGTCGCGCTGCGCCAGTGGGGAGAACGCCATCGCTTCAGCGCCGGTGAAGCCCATTCGCAGTTGATCGAATCCAGCACGCGGCGACCACTGCCCTACATGCAGCCACACGGGCGCGACGGTCAGCCGCTGCAGGCCGCCGCCACCCGCGTGCGCAAGCTCAAGGACGACCGGCGCGACGCCTGATCCGCCCATTCGCGCACACCACGATCCGGCCGCGCCGGTTAGCATCGGAGGTTTCCGCCGCCGGACGCCGCCGATGCCGCGCTATCGCCCTTCCCTGCTGACCGCCCTGCTGTTGCCGCTGCTGGCCTGCGCCACAGCCACCACGCAGGCCCGCGAGGTTGCCGCGCCCGCCGACCACGTGCAGGCCGATGGCCCCTATGTGTTCCGCCAGGGCGACCAACTGCAGGCCAAATGGATCTGCGACGACAAGGTCGAGTCGCGCTCGCTGGCCATCAACACGACGGGCACCGATATCGCGCCGCGCTGTGGCTACGAACACACCGTGCACGTGGCCGCGCCGAATGCTGCCTCGGTCTCCGTGCTGCCGGCCGCGCCGCGCATCGTCGCGCTGTCGGACATCCATGGCCAGTACGGGTTGCTGGTGCGCCTGCTGCGCGCCCACCAGGTCATCGACGCCCAGGATCGCTGGGCCCTGGGCAAGGACACGCTGGTCATCGCTGGCGATGTATTCGACCGCGGCCCGCAGGTGACCGAGGCGTTCTGGCTGCTGTACGGCCTGCAGCAGCAGGCCGCCGCCGCCGGTGGCGCAGTGCACTTCGTGCTCGGCAACCACGAAACCATGGTGCTGTACGACGACCTGCGCTACGTCAACCCGAAGTACCTGCGCAGCGCCCAGCTGCTGGGCCGCAGCTACCCGCAACTGTATGGCGCCGACTCGGTGATCGGGCAGTGGCTGCGCACCCGCCCGGTACTGCTGAAGATTGGCGATACCCTGTTCCTGCATGGCGGCATCTCGCCCGAAGCGGTGCAGCTGGCGCTGGACCCGGCACGCACCAATGCGGCCTATCAGGCCTCTCTGGGCCTGCCCAAGGCCGAAGTGAAGGCCGACCCGGCCACTGCACCGCTGTATGACGGCAAGACCAGCCCGATCTGGTACCGCGGCTACTTCGATGGCCGCCTCGACACAGCGGGGGTACAGACCGTGCTCGACCGCCTGCAGCTCAAGCGCATCGTGGTTGGCCATACCTCGATGCCACACGTCAGCAGCTTCCACGGCGACCGCGTGATCGCCATCGACAGCAGCATCAAGAACGGCGAGAACGGCGAACTGCTGTTCATCGAGGATGGCAGGCTCAGCCGCGGCCTGCTGGACGGCTCACGGGTGCCGCTGGTACTGGGTGAGCCGGGCCTGCAGGACTGAATGGCGGGACAGCGCGACGGCGTCGGGAGGTGCCGGCGCGCTCCACCTTCACCCCGTTTGCGGCTACCCTCGGCAGCCGAGAGGCCCACCCTGTCCATCCGCTGGGCCCGACCGTTACAGGAGCCTCCCGCGCATGCGCGTTCTGATTGCTGAAGACGACCCGGACATCGCCTCCGGCCTGTGCGCCTCGCTGCGCCGGCAGGGGCATGTGGTCGACCACGTCGACAACGGCGCGCACGCCGACGCCGCGCTGGGTTCGACCCAATACGCGCTGCTGGTGCTGGACCTGGGCCTGCCGCAGCTGGATGGCCGCGACGTGCTGCAGCGCCTGCGCCAGCGCGGCGATGGCCTGGCGGTACTGGTGGTGACCGCCCGCGACGGCCTGGCCGAACGCGTGCGCGTGCTCGACCTCGGTGCCGACGACTACCTGGTCAAGCCATTCGCACTGGACGAATTCGAAGCCCGCGTGCGCGCACAGCTGCGCCGCGTGACCAGCAATGGCAACCCGGACCTGCGCATCGGCCGCCTGCGCATCGATCTGGCCGGGCATCGGGTGTGGATCGACGACCAGTCGCTGGAACTGACCGCACGCGAGTTCGGCCTGCTGTCGGCACTGGCGGTACGCGCCGAGCGCATCGTCTCGCGCGCACAGCTGGTGGAGGCGCTGTGCGACTGGGGCCAGGACCTGACCGACAACGGCCTGGACATCGCCCTGCACCGCCTGCGCCGCAAGCTGCAGCCCGGCGGCATGGGCATCCGCACCGTGCGCGGACTGGGCTACATGCTGGAAGACGCGCAGGACGACAGCGCCCCGTGATCAGCGGCCCCCCCAGCCTGCGCCGGCGCCTGCTCGCCTTCCTGGCGTTGCCGATGCTGGGCCTGCTTACCTTCAATACGATCCTGGCCTATTACGTTGCGTTGGATTATTCCAACCGCATCCACGACCGTAACCTGATCGACGACACGCACTCGTTCGCGCAGATGCTGAGCACCATGCCGGTGACCAGCGACCTGTCTCCGCAGGCGCGCTTCCTGATCGAGTACGACCCCGACGGCCATCGCTATTTCAACGTCGACAGCAGCCGCAAGGGCACCCTCAGCGGCAATGCGGACTTCAGCCCGTATGCCCCTTCTCAGGACTGCACCGGCGTGCATCCGGCCCTGTACGACGGCAACCTCAATGGCCAGCAGGTGCGCATGGCCACCGTCTGCACGCAGGCGATGAACGATCCGCAGGACGAGCTGGCGGTGACCGTGGCCGAAAGCATGGCCGACCGCCGCCAGCGTGCGCGCGAGATCCTGATGATCATCATCCCGCTGATGACCATGCTGGCGCTGGGCACCGCAGCGCTGGTCTGGTTCGGCGTGACCTACGGCCTGCGCATCCTCACGCCGCTGAGGACCCGCCTGGCGCAGCGCCGTGGCGAACTGGCACCGATCTCCGACGCCGACGTGCCGGAGGAGATCCAGCCGCTGATCAGCACCATCGACGATCTGTTCGCGCGCCAGGCGGAAATGATCACGCTGCAGAACCGCTTCATCGCCGATGCCGCGCACCAGCTGCGTTCGCCGCTGGCCGGCATGGCCCTGCATGTGGACCAGGCGCTGGCCCATGGTGACCCGGACACGGTGCGCGAGGCATTGCAGCACATCCGCCGGCTCAACCAGCGCACCGCCCGGGTCAGCACCCAGCTGCTCGCACTGAGCCGGGCGCAGACCGTGCCCGATACCGTGGAGGCACTGGACCTGTGCGAGCTGGTGCCGCAGTGGGTCGGCATGCGCGTGCCCGAAGCGATCCGCGATGGCATTGATCTTGGCTACCGCGGCAGCCCCCACCCGCTGCGCGTGCTCGGCAACGGTGCCCAGCTGCAGGAAGCACTGGACAACCTGATCGACAACGCGCTGCGCTATGCCGGCCGCGATGCGACCGTCACGGTCGGCGTGCATGCGCTGGATGACAATGACGTCGAACTGTACGTGGAGGACAACGGCCCCGGCGTGCCCGAGGACGTGATGCCACGGCTGGGCGAGCGCTTCTTCCGAGCGCCTGGCACCGCAGCCAGCGGCACCGGCCTGGGCCTGGCCATCGCGCACGAAGCGGTGGAGCATTCCGGCGGCCGCCTGACCTTCCTCAACCGCGCCGGTGGGGGCCTGAAGGTCGCCATCACACTGCCGCTGCTGAAGGCCCCCTGACCCGTACCGGGGCGCTGAAAGGCTGGCGAAAATCGCGCTTGCGATCCTGACCATCCCCACTGCCGTCCCGGAGCCGCCAGGTGACCGAATCGCACGACTTCTTCCTCCCCGGTGGCCCGCAGGGCGTGCTGCTGGTCCACGGCCTGACCGGCACCCCGGCGGAAATGCGCATGCTGGGCAAGGGCCTGAACAACGTCGGCTTCACCGTACACGGCGTGCAGTTGCCCGGCCATTGCGGCACCGTGGATGACCTGCTGGCGACCACCTGGGAACAGTGGTACCAGGGCGTGGAAGATGCAGCGGCGAGCCTGCGTGGCAAGGTCGACCAGTTGTTCGTCGGCGGCCTGTCGATGGGCGCGGTACTGGCGCTGGCGCTGGCTGCACGCCGCCCCGAATGGGTGTCCGGCGTCGGCGTGTATGGCGCCACCTTCCGCTACGACGGCTGGAACATTCCCGCCGTGGCCCGCCTGTCGTTCCTGCTGCCCTGGTTCAAGCGCTTCAACATCGGCCGCGACCGCATGTTCATGGAAGAACCGCCCTACGGCCTGCGTGACGAGCGCCTGCGTGCGCAGGTCAGTGCCGCCATGCTGTCCGGCGACAGCGCCGCGGCCGGCCTGCCGGGCAACCCCTGGCACGCGCTGGCCGAGATGCGCGCCCTGAGCAACTGGACCCGCCGCCACCTGCACCAGGTCACCGCACCGTGCCTGGTGATGCACGCCCGCGAAGACGACGTGGCCAGCATGGGCAACGCCGAACTGGTGATGTCGAGGGTCAGCGGCCCGAAGGAACTGGTGGTGCTGGAAGACAGCTACCACATGATCACGATCGACCGCGAACGCCGCGAGGTGATCCGCCGCAGCGCGCGTTTCTTCACCGAAATCAGTGGACGCAGCGGCGTGCTCAAGGCGGTGGCCTGAGATGGGGGCACTCGCCACGCTGCTGTGGCTGGCCAATGTGGTGCTCGATACCGGTGGCCAGCTCGCCTTCAAGGCCGCCGCCAGCGACCCGCAGGATGGCGAAGGACTGCAACGCTGGAAACACATGCTCAGCCGCCCCTGGCTGTGGATCGGCATCGCCTGCTACGTGCTTGAGTTCGTTGCCTGGATCGCGTTCCTGTCATTGGTGCCGCTGTCCAGGGGCGTGCTGCTGGGCTCGATCAACATCGTTGCGTTGATGATCGCCGGCCGCATCCTGTTCCGCGAAAAGCTCACGCCATTGCGGGTGACCGGCATGCTGCTGGTCACGGCGGGCGTGGCGGTGGTGGGGGCCGGCTCATGAGGCGCCTGTATGTGATCGGCTTTCCCCTGCTGATGGCCTTCGACACGCTGGCCCAGCTGTGCTTCAAGTACGCCGGTGACGCCGCGCTGCCGGTCGAGGCCAACACCGCGTGGCTGTTGCGCGTGCTGTCGCAGCCGTGGGTGTACGGCGCGGTCCTCGGCTACATCGGCGCGTTCTTCACCTGGATGAGCCTGCTGCGCCATGCGCCGATCGGCCCGGCGTTCGCGGCCTCGCACCTGGAGGTGATCAGTGTGCTGCTGCTGTCGGCCTGGCTGCTGAAAGAGCCGCTCACCCTGCACCACCTTGTCGGTGCGGTACTGATCGTGGCTGGCATCGTCTGCCTCGGCCGCGCCGAAGCGGATGATCCGCACAGCCCCGCCGACAGCACTTCGTGAGCGGGCTGCGATGAGCCTGTTCGCGCGCGAACTGCCGCCGACCGCTGGCCTGCCGATGCAGGCCAGCGACTTCCTTCCCGGCGGCGGCGACCTGCGCGACATCCTGGCCACCCAGCTCGGCACACCGCCGCTGCAGCTGACCTGTTCCGGCACCCACGCGCTGCTGATCGCGCTGCGTACCCTGCGCAAGCGCGCGCCCAAGCGCGATACCGTGATCCTGCCGGCCTATACCTGTCCGCTGGTGCCGATCGCGGTGCACAGCCTCGGCCTGCGCGTGCAGCTGTGCGATACCCGGCGTGGCCATTTCGACTTTGATCCGGCACAGCTCTCGCGCCTGGCCGACGCACGGACGCTGGCAATCCTGCCCACCCACCTCGGCGGGCGCATCGCCGATGTCGAACGGGCCTGCGAGGTCGCACGCGGCGCCGGTGCCTGGGTGATCGAAGATGCCGCACAGGCGCTGGGCGCACGGGTCGGCAACAGCAGCGTGGGCCTGCGTGGCGACATCGGATTCTTCAGCCTGGCCGCCGGCAAGGGGCTGAGCCTGCATGAAGGCGGCCTGCTGGTCAGCCGCGATGACGAGCTGCGCGCCGCGCTGGCCGAACATGCCGCCGAACAGGTACGTTTCAGCCTGCGCTGGGAGCTGCTTCGCAGCGTGCAGCTGCTGGGTCTTGCCGCCTGTTACCGCCCCTCGCTGCTGTCGCTGGTGTACGGCAATCCGCTGCGCAGCGCCCTGCAACGCGGCGATCTGGAAGACGCGGTCGGAGACATTTTCCCGCTGGACATCCCGCAGCACCGGGTCAGCCAGTGGCGGCAGAATGTGGGCGCCCACGCTGCACGGCGGCTGCCTGCGTTCCTGCAGGCCGGGCGCCTGCGCGCACTGCAGCTGCGTGTGCAGCTGGCACAGCTGCCGGCGGTGGAGGTGGTCGATGGCCTGGCCGGCACCGGCGGCACCTGGCCGATGCTGATGCTGCTGCTGCCCAGCCAGCGCGCGCGCGATGCCGCACTGGACGAACTGTGGCCGCGCGGCCTCGGTGCCAGCCGCATGTTCATCCATGCCCTGCCCGACTACGCCTACCTGCGTGGCATCGTGCCGCAGGACGACATGCCGAACGCGCGCGACTTCGCCGCACGCATGCTGACCCTCGGCAACAGCGCCTGGCAGACCCGGGAAGAGACCGCGCAGATCCTGCGGGCGCTGGCCGCTGCGCAGCCCTGAAAGCGCGGTTTTCACGGCATCACGCCCATTCAGCACGCTCGATTCCTGAACACTTTCCCCACCCGGCGGTGCAGGCTTTCAACAGGAAAGGAACGAGAAAGGCTGCCTGCCTACATTGAGCCTGCCCCGGCATCGTGCCGGACGTTTCTTTCATCGACGGACCTGCCCATGCACTGGAGCATCCTGTGTGACTTCGATGGCACCATCAGCCTCGAAGATGTCATCGACTCGCTGCTGGAGAAGTACGGCCAGCCGGGCTGGCAGCAACTGGAAGACCAGTGGAAGGCGGGAAAGATCGGCTCGCGTGAATGCATGCAGGGCCAGGTGCGGCTGCTGAAGCTGGACCCGGCCACGCTCGACGCGCACCTGGACCAGGTGCAGATCGATCCGGGCTTCGCCGCCTTTGTCAGCCGCGCCGAACAGCTGGGCGTGCCGCTGCGCATCGTCAGCGACGGCCTGGACTATGCGATCCACCGCATCCTCGCCAACCACGGCCTGTCGCGACTGCCGGTGGTGGCCAACCACCTGCGCTGGTGCGAAGACCATTGGGAACTGGAGTCGCCCTACCAGGCCGAAGGATGCCGCAGTGGTACCTGCAAGTGCACCTGCGCCGCGCAGGCGCGTGCCGACGAAGCACCACGCGTGCTGATGATCGGCGATGGCAGCTCGGATTTCTGCGTCTCCGAAGATGCCGACTTCGTGTTCGCCAAGCGCCGCCTGATCACCCATTGCACGAAGGCCGGCATCGAGCATGCCGCCATCGATACCTTCCACGATGCAATCGCACTGTTGCCGCGCTTGCTCGATGGCAGCCTGCTGCAGCCACGTCGCCTCGACGCCAGCCCGCAGCCCGCCGCACTGCCCCTGCTGCTGGCCACCGCCTGAGCACTCCCTTCCAGGCGCGCTCCCCGTCACCCCTTTCGAACGTCCTTCACGGAACCGAACTGCATGAACATTTTTGACAAGAACGCCGACGCGGCTGCCTCCGACGCGCAGCTGCTGGCCGACGAAGCCCGCTACAGCTCCTTCGGCGACACCGTCCACTACGTCGACCCGCCGAAGATCTTCCAGCGCGGCGAAGGAAGCTACATGTTCGACGGTGCGGGCGTGCCCTACCTCGACCTGCAGATGTGGTACTCGGCCTGCAACTTCGGCTACAGCAACAAGCGCCTGAACGACGCGCTGAAGGACCAGATCGACACCCTGCCGCAGGTCGCCAGCCAGTACCTGCACCCGACCCGCGTGCAGCTGGCCAAGACCATTGCCGTGGACATGCACCAGAAGTTCGGCCTCGACGGCCGCGTGCACTTCAACGTCGGCGGCGCGCAGGCCATTGAAGATTCGCTGAAGATCGTGCGCAACGCGCGCGGCGGCAAGAGCCTGATGTTCGCCTTCGAAGGCGGCTACCACGGCCGCACCCTGGGTGCCTCGTCGATCACCTCCAGCTACCGCTACCGCCGCCGCTACGGCCACTTCGGCGAGCGCGCGATGTTCATCCCGTTCCCGTACCCGTTCCGTCGCCCGAAGGGCATGACCCCGGACGAGTACTCCGACCACTGCGTGTGGCAGTTCGAGCGCCTGTTCGAAAGCGAGTACAACGGCGTGTGGGATCCCAAGGTCGGCCAGGCCGAGTACGCCGCGTTCTACGTCGAGCCGATCCAGGGCACCGGCGGCTACGTCATCCCGCCGCGCAACTTCTTCACTGGCCTCAAGCGCGTGCTGGACAAGTACGGCATCCTGATGGTCGTCGATGAAATCCAGATGGGTTTCTGGCGCACCGGCAAGCTGTGGTCGATCGAGCACTTCGGCGTTACCCCGGACGTGCTGGTGTTCGGCAAGGCGCTGACCAACGGCCTGAACCCGCTGTCGGGCCTGTGGGCGCGCGAAGAACTGATCAACCCGACCGTGTTCCCGCCGGGCTCCACCCACTCCACCTTCAACTCCAATCCGCTGGGCACCCGCCTCGGCCTGGAAGTGCTGAAGCTGGGCAAGGAAATGGATTACGAGCGCACCGTGCCGGAGAAGGGCGCGTACTTCCTGGACGGCCTGCGTGGCCTGCAGAAGCGTCACCCGGAGATCGGCGACGTCGACGGCCTGGGCCTGGCCCTGCGCGCCGAGATCTGCCAGACCGACGGCTACACCCCCAACAAGGAACTGCTGGACCGCATGGTCGACATCGGCCTGGCCGGTGACCTCCTGCACGACGGCAAGCGCATGGGCCTCGTGCTCGACGTGGGTGGCTGGTACAAGAACGTGATCACCTTCGCGCCGTCGCTGGACATCAGCTACGAAGAGATCGACCTGGCGATCACCCTGCTTGACCAGGCGCTGACCAAGGCCAAGGGCTGAGGTCGATGCGCTACCGGTTCCCGTGCCGATGGAGATGACGTCACGCGCATCCAGCACCGCGCTGGAACCGGCCTCGCTGCTGGAGGGCTTCCTGGCCCACCCGCCGCTTGGATTCGAGGCAGGCCTGCTTCCCAGCGGCCTGCCGACCTTCCGTGCGCCGCTCGACCTGACCACCACGATGGACGACGACCTGCGCGGCAAGCTGCTTGGCTTGCCGCTGTCGCGCCTGTGGCGGCCCTGGATCACCTGGAAGACCCGCTTCGTCGGTGCCACCAGCACCGAGTACACCCCGTTGCCCGCGCACGTCGCACCAGAGGCATTGGCCGAGGACGTGACGCGTCACGCGATCGGCGATTCCCGGCTGCTGGTGGTCAAGGACCTGGCAATCGATTCGCCGCTGCTGGACGACGCGGCCAATGCACACAGCAGCGCCTTCCTGCAGGCGCTGCTGGCACGCGGCTTCGTCGAACTGGAAGGCATGCCGCTGGCCTGGGTGGCGATCGATTTCGATTCGATCGATGGCTATCTCGGACGCCTGTCGTCCTCGCGCCGCAAGAACATCCGGCGCAAGCTGCGCTCGCGCGATGGCCTGCAGGTCGACTGCATCGCCACCGGCGATCCGGCCCTCGCCGACCCGCGACTGCAGGCCGAACTGTACGCGCTGTACCTGGGCGTGTTCGCGCAGAGCGCGGTGCATTTCGACCAGCTCGACCTGCCGTACTTCCAACACCTGCTGGCCGACAGCCAGGGCCAGGGACGGATGTTCCTGTATCGCCACCAGGGCCAGTTGATCGGCTGGAACCTGTGCTACATCCACGCCGGAAAGCTGGTGGACAAGTACATCGGCCTGGCCTACCCGCAATCACGCGAGCACAACCTGTACGCGGTCAGCTGGATGCACAACCTCGAGTACGCGCTGCAGCACGGCCTGAGCCACTACGTGGCCGGCTGGACCGACTCGCGGATCAAGGCCGAGCTGGGCGCCCGCTTCACCTCCACCCGGCACGCGATCCACGCCCGCTCCCCGCTGCTGCGCGCTGCCCTGCGCAAGCTGGCACCGTACCTGCAGGGCGAACCTGATGGAGGCGGTTGAACGATGTCGTCGCGTTTTCCGCTGATCCTGGACCTGGACGGTGGCGTACTGCCGCTGCCACAGGCGCAGACCCTGGCGCTGCCGCAGTGGCACGATCCGCTGCGCTTCGCCTGCAGCACTTCAACCCTGGACCGTTTCGCCGTTGAAGTGCTGGCACCGCTGCCGGCCCAGCTCGGCACGGTGATGCTCGGCAGTGGCGACTTCCACCACCTCAGCCTGCCGCTGCTGCGTCGCATGCGCGCGCACCAGCCGTTCCAGCTGGTGGTGCTGGACAACCATCCGGACAACATGCGTTTCCCGTTCGGCATGCACTGCGGGTCGTGGGTGAACGCGGCCAGCAAGCTGCCGCAGATCTCGCACATCCATGTGCTCGGCATCACCTCCAGTGACATCGGCCTGGGCCACGCCTGGGAGAACCATTGGCGCCCGCTGATGGGCGGGCGCCTGACTTACTGGTGCATGGATGTGGACGTGGGCTGGGGCCACCGCCTCGGCAGCGGCCGTGCATTCCGACGGTTCGAGCACCCGGAGGCACTGGTTGCCGCGTTCGCCGCCGAGCAGGCCAAGTCGCCGCAACCGACCTACCTGTCGATCGACAAGGATGTGTTCGCCGAGGACGTCGCCCGCAGCAACTGGGACCAGGGCCGCTTCCAGCTGGAACACGCACTGGTGGTGATCGAAGCGCTGCGCGCCGGTGGCCTGGTCGGCAGTGACATCACCGGCGAAGTGTCGCTGGCCAATTACCAGAGCCGCTTCAAGCGCTGGCTGTCGTCGCTGGATGGCCAACCTGACGTCAGCGCCGAGGATCTGCCGGTGTGGCAGGCACGGCACCAGCAGGTGAATCGCGAACTGCTGGCGGCGATGGCCGCCGTGCCGACCGCCTGCTGACCGCGCCGGTCGTGCCGGCCGCTGGCCGGCGTGGCTTCGGTAGTGCCGGCCGCTGGCCGGCAACCTCATCGTTCCCAGGCTCGCCGGGATGCCGGCCAGCGGCCGGCACTACACTGGACTCCCGCCTCGGAGCCTCGCGATGCCCCAGACCGTCATCCCGCAACTGCGCATGCGCCATGCCGACACCACCCTGCCGTTCTACGTGCAGGGGCTGGGTTTCGTGGTCGACTGGGAACACCGCTTCGAACCCGGCTTCCCGCTGTTCGCCCAGCTCACCCGCGACGGCCAGACGATCTTCCTCACCGAACACAGCGGCGACTGCGAGGTCGGCGGCGCGGTGTACTTCGTCGTTGAAGACGTCGACGCCCTGCACCGCGCCTTCAGTGCCGCCAACGTACCGATCGAGCAGCCACCGCACGACACCGGATGGGGCAGCCGCGAGATGCTCCTGCGTGACCCGGACGGCAACCGACTGCGCTTTGCCACCCACGTGGACTGAACGATGCGGGCTTGAGGCGGATATACGGAACATATATGCTTCGTATATCCATTCCGCCAGGACCGCCCATGGGCATCGTCAACATCGATGACACCCTGCACGACCAGCTGCGCCGTGCCTGCACCGTCTCCAGCCGTTCGATCAACGCCCAGGCCACCTTCTGGATCCGGGTCGGCATGCTGTGCGAGATGAACCCCACGCTGAGCTTCCAGGACATCGTCGCCAGCGAACTGCGGGCAGCCGGGGTGCAGCCGCAGGCGCTGGCGCCCGGGCGGGCCTGACATGACGATGATCAAGCAGCCGCACGAAATCGCGTTGCTGGCCGAATCCGGGCGCCTGCTGGCGCAGGTATTCGCCGCGCTCGACCAGCTGCCGCTGCAGGGACGCAGCACGATGGAGATCAACGACTTCGTCGAGCGCATGATCGTCGATGAGCTGCAGGCGCGGCCGGCCAGCAAGGGCCAGTACGGCTTCCCGTATGTGCTCAACACCTCGATCGACAACGTGGTCTGCCACGGCGTTCCCAGCACCGCCGACGTGCTGCGCAGCGGCCAGATCGTCAACCTCGACATCACCCTGGAGAAGAACGGCTACATCGCCGACTCCAGCACCACCTACCTGGTCGGTGAGGTCGACTACGCCGCGCGCAGGCTGGTGCAGGCCACCTACCAGGCGATGTGGAAGGGCATCGCTGCGGTGCGCCCGGGAGCGCGCCTGGGCGATATCGGCCACGCCATCGCCCGCCACGCGCGCAGCCACGGCTACAGCGTGGTGAAGGAATACTGCGGCCATGGCATCGGCCAGCAGATGCACGAGGAACCGCAGATCCTGCATTACGGCCATCCCAACACCGGCATGGTGCTGGAAGAAGGCATGGTGTTCACCATCGAGCCGATGCTCAACCAGGGCAAGCCGGCCATCCGTCAGCAGCCGGACCAATGGCCGGTCTACACCCGCGACGGCAAGCTGTCGGCGCAGTTCGAGCACACCGTGGCGGTCACCCGCAGCGGCGTGCGCGTGCTGACCCTGCGCCCCGGCGAAACCCCGCAGTGCGCGGTGGACGCGGCCTAGAGCGGGCGCAACAGCAGCAGCGTGGCGAGGCAGGACATGAAGACCGCCACGGCGGCATCCAGCACCCGCCAGGCGCCCGGCCTGCGGAACACCGGCTGCAACAGGCGCGCGCCATAGCCCAACGTGCAGAACCAGGCCACGCTGGCGGCGCAGGCACCGGCGGCGAACGCCCAGCGCAGGTCACCGGGGTAGCGCGTGGACAGACTGCCCAGCAGCACCACCGTATCCAGATAGACGTGCGGGTTGAGCAGCGTGAACGCCAGGCAGGTCAGCAGTACCTGCCGTCCGCTGCCGCCCTGCGCCTCGGCGGCGGCCAGGGCACTGCCACCGCGCCACGCGCGCAGCCCCGCCCGCAGGCCATACCAGAACAGGAAGGCCGCACCACCGAAGCGCAGCACCTGCAGCAGCAGCGGCCACTGCAGCACCAGCGCGCCCATGCCGCCAACGCCAGCAAGGATCAGCGCGATATCCGCGCCGGCGCAGGCCAGCACTACCGTCCCCACATTGCGCTGCTGCAGGCCCTGGCGCAGCACGAAGGCATTCTGCGCGCCGATGGCGATGATCAGGCCGGCACCTGCGAACAGGCCGGCGGCGGTAGCGGCAATCCACATCGGGACAGGCCAGGCAGCGAGGGGACGCGCAGGGTGCCGCCAACCGCCTTGATTAGACAAACTGATTTTTCTTTATCCTGTGCAGGAAAACTGAAGAGGCACCGGCATGGACCTGGTACACCCGCAACTGGCCGCGTTTGCCGCGGTGCTGGAGGAAGGCAGCTTCGAGGCTGCGGCACGCCGCCTGTCGATCAGCCCGTCAGCACTGTCGCAGCGGATCAGGGCCCTGGAGGACAGGCTCGGGCAGGTACTGGTGGTGCGCCAAGCACCCTGCCGGCCGACTGCCGCGGGTGAAGCGCTGCTGCGCCGGGTGCGACCGATGCAGGCGCTGGAGGCCGAAGCATTGGCCGAGCTGCTACCCGAGCGTGGCAGCGACGCTGCGCGCAGGCCGATCCCGCTGGCGGTCAACGATGACTCGCTTGATACCTGGTTCGTGCCGGCCATCGCCGACCTGCACCAGCGCCACGGCTATCTGTTCGACCTGCGCATGGACGACCAGGACCACACCCTGCAGCTGCTGCGCGATGGCAGCGTGCTCGGCGCGGTCACCGCCGAAAGCCAACCGGTGAAGGGATGCAACGCGCACCCGCTCGGCGCGATGCGCTACCACGCCATCGCCTCGCCCGGCTTCGCCCGCCAGTACTTCCGCGATGGCATGCAGGCCGCAACCCTGGCGCACGCACCGATGCTGGTGTTCAACCGCAAAGATGAACTGCAGTGGCGCTTCGTGCGGCGCCTGACCCGCGCGCGGCTGCAGCCGCCGCTACACTACCTGCCCTCCTCCACCGGTTTCGTCGAAGCCGCCGCGTGCGGACTCGGCTGGGGCATGGCCCCAGAAACCCTGGTCGCGCCCGCCGTGCGCGCCGGCCGCGTGGTGGTACTGGAACCCCGCCGCTGGCTCGATGTGCCGCTGTACTGGCAGCATGCCGCCGTGCGCTCAAGCACGCTGCAGCACATCACCCAGGCGCTGCGCACTGCGGCCAGAGGCACCCTTCGTTGAGGACAAACCGATGATCGCAGACCCGGGCTTCACGCTGCACGCACTACCGTTTGCGCACTTCTTCACTACTGGGACGGCATGGGCGTGATCGGCCGACGTACAAGGATGCACCGCGCGAAGGCCGCGCTGGCGCTGGCAGCCTGCCTGCCATTCGCTGCCGCCGCGCAGCCCACCAGCAACGCACCGGCATTGGACTGGGAACAGGCACGGCAACGCCTGGAGCAGGTCTCCGATGCGTTGGCCGCTGCCGACGCCGCCGTGCGCAACAAGCAGGACCTGCAGGACGCGACCCGCCTGCTGCGCCTGCCGGAGATCACCGGCGAAGTGCGCCGGCTGCAGTTCCAGAAGACGCTCACCCTGCCCCTGGGTTCGCTGGCTCCGGTGGCCGAGGCCTTTGGCATCGACTCGCCGCTGTCGTTCACCGAACGCGACTGGCGTACCCGCCCGGTGGTGACTGCAGTGCTGCCGCTGTACACCGGCGGCGTGATTCCGGCCGCGCAACGTGCCGCCAGTGCCGCCCACGAACAGGCCAGTGCCGAGCGCGAAGCACAACGCCAATCGCTGACCGTACAGCTGGCCCAGGCCTATTTCGGCCAGCGCCTGGCCGAGCAGGCGGTGGACGTGCGCCGCGATGTGCGCGATGGCCTCAACCGCCACCTGTCCGACGCAGAGAAGCTGGAGCGCGAGGGCTTCGCCACCCGCGCGCAGCGCCTGCAGGCCACCGTGGCCCGCGACAAGGCCGAGCGCGAATACCAGAAGACAGTGAACGACCTGGCCACGCTGAAGGCCGCACTGGCCACGCTGCTGCGCAGTGGCGGCGAGGTGCAGCCGGTGTCGCCGCTGTTCGTGCAGCGCGTGCCACTGGAACCGGTGGCCAGCTTCGAACGCACCGCGCAGGCGCGGCAGCCGCAGATCGCGCGCCTGCGGGCGATGGTGGCGCAGGCCGAACAGGGCGTGCGCGTGCAGCAGGCCAAGCTGAAGCCACAGATCTTCGCCTTCGGCCAGTACGACTTCCGTCGCCGCGACGAGATGCTGACCGATCCGGACTGGGCGTTCGGCATCGGCCTGAAGTACACCTTCCTGTCGCCGAACTCGCGGCCGGCGCAGATCAGCGCCGCGCGTGCGCAGCAGGACCAGGCCGAAGCGGGCCTGCGCGAGGCCGAGAACCAGGTCGCGCTGGGTGTGCGCAAGGCCTGGAACGAGCTGGAAACCGCACGCCAGCAGTACGTGCTGCTCGACAGCAGCATCGCCCAGGCACAGGAAAACCTGCGCCTGCAGGAGCTGGCGTTCCGCGAAGGCCAGGCGACTTCGCTGGATGTGATCGACGCGCGGCTCGGCCTGGGTGGCGCCCGCGTCGAGCGCGCACAGGCCGCCTACCAATACGATATTGCGCTGGCACAGTTGCTGGAGATCAGTGGACAGATGGACCGTTTCGAAGAGTTCCGGCGGCGGGCGGACGAGGTGATCGACCATGAGTGATGTGCTGCACGACGATGCGACGACGCCCCCGGGCAAGCGCCGGTTGGGACCGATCCTGGTAGTGGTGCTGCTGGTCGTGGTGGTGCTCGGCCTGTGGCTGGCCTGGCGCAGCCCGGCCGACCAGATCCAGGGCATGGCCGATGCGGACACGATCAACGTGGCCGCCAAGATCACCGCGCGCGTGGCCGAACTGAAGGTGCGCGAGGGCGACCGCGTGCAGGCCGGGCAGGTGTTGTTCCTGCTCGACAGCCCCGAAGTGGCCGCCAAGGAACAGCAGGCGCACGGCGCTTTGGCCGCCGCACAGGCAGTGGCCGACAAGGCCGACGAAGGCGCGCGCAGCGAAGACATCCGCGCCGCCGAAGCGAACTGGAAGCGGGCCGAAGCCGGTGCGACGCTGGCTGAAGCCACTTACCAGCGCGTGCAGAACCTGTTCAACGAAGGGGTGATGACCCGGCAGAAGCGTGATGAAGCGCATGCCCAGGCCACCAGTTCGCGTGAACTGGCCCGTGCCGCGCGCGCGCAGTACGACATGGCCCTGGCCGGCGCGCGCGAGCAGGACAAGCGTGCCGCGCAGGGCCAGGTGCAACAGGCACAGGGCGCGGTGGCCGAGGTCAACGCCGCGCGTGTCGAAGTGGAAGGGCGCGCGCCGGTCGCCGGCGAAATCAACAAGCGCATGGCCGACCCGGGCGAGCTGGTGCCGGCCGGCTACCCGGTGTTCACCCTGGTCGACATCGACCGCATGTGGGTCGCCATGAACCTGCGCGAATCGCAGATGCAGGGCCTGAAGGTCGGCAGCAAGCTGCAGGGCAGCGTGCCGGCGCTCGGCCTGGACGGCGAATTCGAGGTCTACTTCATCAATCCGGCCGGCGACTATGCAACCTGGCGTACCACCCGCCAGTCGTCCGGCTACGACGTCCGCAGCTTCGAGGTGCGGGTGCGCCCGGTACGCCGCATCGAGGGCTTCCGCCCCGGCATGAGCGTGCTGTTCGCATGGCCCCAGCACTGAACCCCGGCCGCGGCGGCTTCGCCGCCAGCTGGCGGCGCGAGCTGCAGTCGCTGCGCGGCAACCGCGCCGACCTGCTGCTGGTCACCGTGCTGCCGCTGCTGATGCTGGTGGTGATGGCGTGGATGTTCACGCCTTCGGTGATGCGCGACATCCCGATCGCGGTGGTCGACCTCGACCACAGCAGTGACAGCCGCCTGCTGCTGCGCATGCTCGATGCCAGCCCCGGCGTGCGCGTCGCCAGCCAGCCGGTGGACCTGGAAGACGCACGTTCGCAGCTGCGTCGGCTGGATGTGTTCGCCATCGTACTGGTGCCGCGCGATGTCACCCGGCAGGCGCTGCGTGGGCGCCAGGGCACGGTGTTTGCCTATTACAACGCCACCTACATGACCACCGGCCAGTCGGCGTCGCGCGACATCGGCGACGCGGTTTCCGCATGGAACGCGCGCCTGCTGCGCGAGCGCATCGGCCTGCAGGTCGGCCCGGGCAAGCTGCGCGCGGCACCCATCGCGGTGCAGTCGGACATTCTGTACAACCCGGCACGCAGCTACGAGCTGTTCCTGCTGCCGTTGATCTTCCCGGCGGTATTGTCGCTGGTACTGGCACTTGCAGTGGCCGGCAGTCTTGGCCGCGAGATCCGCGACGGCACCCTGCCCGCCTGGCTGGGCCGCGCGCCGTGGGCGGCGATTGCCGGCAAGGTCGCGCCGTACATCCTGCTGTTCTCGGTGTATGGCGCGCTCGGCATCGGCTACCTGGCCTGGCTGCGTGGCGATGGCGTGGCGGGCAGCGTATTCCTGCTGCTGCTCGCACAGCCGCTGTTCTACCTGGCCACGGCCGCCTACGCATTGTTCTTCGTCGGCGTGACCCGCGACATGGGCACCGCGCTGTCGGCGGTCGGCCTCAGCATCGGCACCGCGCTGGCCTTCTCCAGTGCCACCTTCCCGGTCCTCGACGGTCCCTTGTTCACCCGCGTCTGGCATCAGCTGCTGCCCCTCAGCGCCTACATCAAGCTGCAGACCCAGCAGCAGTTCATCGGTTCGCCGCTGCAGGTTTCGGTGTGGGCGCTGGCCACGCTGTTGTTGATGGCGGTGGTGGCAGGAGGCGTCGGCGGCCTGCGCCTGATCGCCTTTGCGCGCACACCTGCCGCCGCACAGCCCGCAGGGGCCGACGCATGAGCGCACTCTGGCGCAGCCTGCGGCAGACCCTGATGGCAGTGCTCTGCGACCGCTACGCGATCGTGGTGATGGTCGGGGCGGTGATCCTGTACTCGTTCTTCTATCCAGCCGCCTACCGGCACCAGGTGGCCGGCAACCTGCCGGTGCTGGTGGTGGACGAAGACCACAGCGCGACCAGCCGCGAGCTGCTGCGCAAGCTCGACGCACTGCGCGTTGCGCGCGTGGTCGGTCAACCCGCGGACGTCGACAGCGCACGCCGGCAGCTGGAAGCCGGCCATGCCGAGGGGATCGTCGTGATCCCCGCCAATCTGGAGCGCGACATCCTGCGCGGCCACCCGGCCAAGCTGGTACTGCTTGGCAACGGTGCCTACCTGGGCCGCGCCAGCTGGGTGCTGGGCAGCGTGGCTGACGCGCTGGGTGCGTTCGGGCGTGATGCCGTGGTCGGCCAGGCCGCCTTCATGGGCGCACCGCAGGCACCGCCGGTCACGCTTGTGCAGCGCCCCCTGTACAACACGCAGGAAGGTTATGGCAGCGCCATCGTTCCCGGCGTGGCCGAGCTGATCGTGCACCAGACGCTGCTGATGGGCATCGGCGTCCTGCTCGGCGGCCGCCGCCTCGCGCTCGGCCGGCGCCTGCGCTTCGACCTGCCGACCCTGGCCGGCATGGCACTGGGCTTCGGCCTGATCGGCCTGTTCGGTCTGTTCTGGTATGCCGGGTTCACTGCCTGGGTGCAGGACTATCCACGCGGAGGCAACCCGCTGGGCCAGCTGCTGGGTGGCACGCTGTTCATCGCGGCGACGGTGGCCTTCGGCCTGTTCGTCGGCAGCTTCTTCCGCACCCGCGAACGCGCCTTCCAGTACATCATCGCCACCTCGATCCCGCTGTTCTTCCTCGCCAACCTGTCGTGGCCCTCGGTGATGACGCCACAACCGCTGGTCTGGCTGGCGCAGCTGCTGCCGACCACCTCCGGCATCAACCTGATGGTGCGCCTGAACCAGATGGACGCCAGCCTGGCCGAAGTCAGCCACGAACTGATCACCCTCACCGTCCTGCTGCTGCTCTACGGCAGCCTCGCCACCTGGCGCCTCCTCGCAAAAAAGGGGACGGAGGGGATTAAGTCGTAAGCGGCCGGTTGGGGGGGGATTGCGACTTAATCCCCTCCGTCCCCTTTTCCTGCAATGAAGAACGCCGGCGCGAGGCCGGCGTTCGAGTACTGCGATGTGGAAGGGGAAAAACGGGGGCCGTCGGCGATCGATCAGCGATAGACGCGTTCGCAGCGGCGCTCGACCACGCGGTCGCCATTCTTCTGCTGGCTGTTGCCCTGGATCTGGCGGCCCGCCGCACCACCGGCAACAGCACCGGCCACGGTAGCGAGCTTCTTGCCATTGCCGCCGCCCACCTGGTTGCCCAGCAGGCCGCCGATCACCGCGCCAGTGGCTGTACCGGCGATGCGGTTCGGATCGCGCGAGTTGCGCTGCACTTCCACGTTCTTGCAGACCACGCGGCTGCCATCGTTGAATCGGCGTCCCTCATCGCGCGGACCATAGGTCTGCGCGCCGGCCACCGACGAAGCCGCCAGCAGGGTGCCCAGCACAAGCAATCGGGTCGAGGTCTTCATGGCCATCTCCTAGGTTCCGGTATGGCGCAAGTGTCCTCCCGCGGCTGGCAACCGGAAGTGAAATGCGCGTGTCCGCGGCCTCATCGGCCATCGCGCGTTCAGGAAGAAAATCCGCGCCCATCACGATCAGCCATCGTGATGGACGCCGTCTCCCTGCCGGCTTTGCCCTCTGCTAGAACTCTTCCCAGCCACCGGCATTGGCCGCCAGTGTCGGCTCGATGCGCGGCGACAGCGCTGCCGCCCTGCGCATCGGGGTGACCGTCGCGGTCACCGCAGCCAGGGCCGGACGCACGGCTGCAGCCGCCGTTACCGCGCCGGTGCGGAACACCGAAACCGCCTCGGCCAGCAGGTTCGCCTGCTCCTCCATGGAACGCGCCGCAGCACTGGCCTCTTCCACCAGTGCCGCATTCTGCTGCGTGGTCTCGTCCATCTGCACCACCGCCTGGTTCACCTGTTCGATGCCCGAGCTCTGCTCCTGCGAGGCAGCAGAGATATCAGCCATGATGTCGGTCACGCGCTGCACGGAAGCAACGATCTCGCCCATCGTGGTGCCTGCCTGTCGGACCAGGGCCGATCCATCGGCGACCTTCCCAACCGAATCCTCGATCAGGCCCTTGATCTCCTTGGCCGCACCGGCCGAGCGCTGTGCCAGCGTGCGCACCTCACTGGCCACCACCGCAAAGCCCCTGCCCTGCTCGCCGGCACGCGCGGCTTCCACCGCCGCGTTCAACGCCAGGATGTTGGTCTGGAAGGCAATGCCATCGATGACCGAGATGATCTCGGCGATCTTCTTCGACGAGGCCTCGATGGCCGACATCGTGGTGACCACCTGGCCGACCACCTCGCCGCCCTGGGAGGCGACACCGTGCGCACCGATGGCGAGCTGGTTGGCCTGGCGGGCGTGCTCGGCGTTCTGCTTCACGGTGGAGGTCAGCTCCTCCATCGACGCCGCCGTCTCTTCCAGGTTCGCCGCCTGCTGCTCGGTGCGCCGCGACAGATCGGTGTTGCCCGAGGCGATTTCGCCTGCCGCCAGGGTGATGCTGGACGCGCTGGCCTGGATGCGCCCGACGATCTGCTTGAGCTGATCGACGGTCGCATTGCAGTCATCGCGCATGCGGGCGAACACGCCGTGGAAGTCGCCCTGCATGCGTACGGTGAGGTCACCGCGCGAGATCGCCTGCAGCAGGCTCGACACCTGCACCAGGTTCTGGTCGGTGGTCTGCATCAAGCGATTGAGCCCGGCCACCATGTCGCGGAAATCGTAGGCGAAGCGATCTTCATCGCCGCGCAGGCTGAAGTCGCCCGCCGCCGCGGCCGTCGCCAGCCGGCGGATCTCGCCGTTGATCGCCGACAGGCTGGTCTTGGTCTCGTCCATTGCCTGGGTGATCGCCGCCTTCTCGCCCGGCAGCGGATCCATGTCCACCGACAGGTCGCCACGGGCGTAATGCTTCATCACTTCGATCAGCCGGTTCTGTACCTGCACGTGTGAGCCGACCAGCGCGTTGGTCTCGTGCACCATGCGCCCGTAGTCACCAGGGAAGGCACTCTCGTCCATGCGATAGCTGAGGCTGCCCGCATCGTGCTGGCGGGCCAACTCGCCCTGCGCCGCCATCACCGACTGCAACTGCGCCTGCATGCGCTGCATCGACCTGAGCAGCTGCGTGACCTCATCGTTGCCGGAGGCGTCAATGCTGTTGTCCAGCCGCCCATTGGCGATGCCGTCGGCCAGCTTCACCGCGCCTTCCAGCGGGCGGGTCAGGCTGCGGGTGATGGCCCACGCGGCCAGCGAGCCCAGTACCAGGCTCAACGCGCCGAACACGATCGACAGCGTGCCGGTCCAGGATTCGGTTGAACGGTATTCCTCGCGGCTGCGCTCGGTCAGTGTCTCCTGATGCCGCAGCAGGGTCGAGATCGCTTCGTTCCACGCGGTTGCCAGCCCCTGCTCGGCAAGCAGTTCCTTGGCCGCGCCGTCGAAATCCCCGGCCTTCATGCGCTCGTGAAGATGCCGGGTGGAGGCGTCGGTGGCCTTGCGTGCCGCGTCGATTTTCGCCACCAGGGTATCGCCGGTCGCGTCGCGCGGAATCCTGATGTACCTGGCCCAGATACCGTCGTAGGTCTGCGACAGCTCCTGCGCCTTCTGATAATCCCTGTCAAAATCCTCGCCGCGCTTGATCACCATCAGGCGGCGGTGCATCAACACCGCGTTGTTGGTATCCAGCATGTCGTTCAACAGCCGCATCTTCACCATGTTGACGTCCACCACTTTCTCGAACTGGGCGGACTTCAGGTGATTTCCGTACAGCGCCAGGCCAACGATGGCCACGATGAACAGCAGCAGCAATCCAAACCCGGCACCCAGCCGGGATCCCACTCGGAGGTTGCGTAAGGCGAGCATCTCAATTCCCTTGATCATGGCCGTACGATCGATGGCGGCGCAGCACAGGGAAACTTTATGGGTCGATATTATTGTATCGATCCAAATCTATGGAACTGTGCAGACAGGTGTGAAGGAAACACTTAATGGAGGTGGTTATTCCTGCCGGGCATATCAATGCACGAGCACATCAATCGCAGTCATCACGCAGCGCTTGCGAGTCGTGACCGCAGAAACCGTCACTTGATGGACGGAGGGGGAGGATGAAGCCCATCGATCCCGGCACCCTCCTGTCCAGAGGAACAACGCGCTGCTTCGCGACTACCGTCAGGGCTGCAATCTGGCATCTGCCATCGCAGGGCCCCGACCCTTGAGTATTTCAACCCTGATGAAGGGGTCCAGACCCCATTGCAATCGACTGCCACTGATCTCCCACTTATTGACCTTCAAGTCAATAAAACTGCAGTCATTGAGATTTTCGTCGCTCTGGAAGTGGGAGACGGGAAGGTCACCCCATGCTGCACTGACCCACGCGCTGCGCTGAGGCAATACGGTCGAGGAGTGCATGGAAACTGCGTACTTTCTACTCATGCCTGTCCACGGAAATTGACTCCCAGGACCGCGCGACGGAAATTTCCTCAAGATACCGCTCAAGGTCTCTGAACGGAGAGACCCCTATAGCAGCGAAGGAGAACCACACGGCATCGCACTCGTCGCAGACAAATATCTGAACGCCGCGCTCCTTTACTTGAGCTTTCAACACCTCACCCTGCTCACAACGGGGACAGATCAAACTACCCCCACCGCACCGGAGATGCAGATACAAACTTACTGACCATCCCAGGAACAATTTCCCAGACCTTTCTTGCCGATGATACAGGAGGAGAATCTATTTCCATCACCCAGCCAGTCATCATTGACAGTGGAAGTTGAACGCGCCCGAGGGGGTCCTGCTGCCGATGGCACCAATCAATGAAGAAGAAGACTTCGGGCGAACTCTCTACCAGCTGATGGCCCTGCTATTGGCGATGGGTCACCTCGTTTTCTTCCCTGCAAACCGGCGCGCGCCACGACGGGAGTGCCGAGCACTTTGACTCAGCAAAGTAGTTTGCCAAACCCCAGCATGGGTCCGCAAAGCATCCGGCGCTCAGCCATGTCCAACGCACAGGGAACAACGCTACAGTCGACATATGACGCTCATCCTGCAGATCGAAGGCTGTGCCATTCACGACATCCCCAGCCTGTACGCGGAGATCAACCGCGTGTTCATGGCCGGCGAGGACTGGCAGCTCGGGCCAAGCCTGGACGCCCTGGATGATCTGCTGCATGGCGTCCATGGCGCGTTGGCCGGCCATGAGCGGGCCACGGTGATCTGGAGTGATATCGAGCACAGCCGCGCCGCACTGGGACGAACTAGCACATGCCAGTGGCTGCAGTCCAAGCTGGAAGCCCCGGGCACCTTCAACACGCGGACCATTGCGCGCCAGCTGGACGCCCTGCAACGGGGCGAGGGCCCAACCTACTTCGAGATCGTGATGGATATCTTCGCCAGCCACCGGCAGATCACCCTGGTCCCGGCCTGACCCCGTTGCTGTGCGGTACCCGCCTGCCACCGGTAGCCGCAGCCCTGTGCCCCAGCAGTTACCATGGACGGCCCTGTACCCGCTCCGTTGCCGCTGCCCTCCGGCGCGAACGGACGCCCCGGATTCACGAGCCCCATGTCCAAAGAAAAGTCCGCCGAACACACCCCGCTGATGAAGCAGTTCTTCGCAGCCAAGTCCGAGTATCCGGACCTGCTGCTGTTCTTCCGCATGGGCGACTTCTACGAGCTGTTCTACGACGATGCGCGCAAGGCCGCGCGCCTGCTCGACATCACCCTGACCCAGCGTGGCAGCTCCGGCGGCGCGCCGATTCCGATGGCCGGCGTGCCGGTACATGCCTATGAAGGCTACCTGGCGCGGTTGGTGGCGCTGGGCGAGTCGGTGGCGATCTGCGAGCAGATCGGCGACCCGGCGCTGGCCAAGGGCCTGGTCGAACGCAAGGTGGTGCGCATTGTCACCCCCGGCACCGTGACCGACGAAGCGCTCCTGGACGAACGCCGTGACACCCTGCTGATGGCGCTGTCGCGCACGAAGCAGGGCTACGGCCTGGCCTGGGCCGACCTGGCCGGTGGCCGCTTCCTGGTCAATGAAGTCGAGACCGACGACGCGCTGGAAGCCGAACTGGCCCGACTGGAACCGGCCGAGCTGCTGGTGCCCGACGAGGAGAACTGGCCCGACTTCCTGCGCCAGCGCACCGGCGTGCGCCGCCGTGCGCCGTGGCTGTTCGACGCGGACAGCGGCCGCCGCCAGCTGCTGAACTTCTTCAAGCTGCACGATCTGAGCGGCTTCGGTATCGATGACAAGCCACGTGCCACCGCCGCCGCCGGCGCCCTGCTCGGTTATGTCGAGGAAACCCAGAAGCAGCGCCTGCCGCACCTGACCTCGATCGCGATGGAAACCGCCGGCGAGGCGATCGCGATGAACGCCGCCACCCGCCGCCACCTGGAACTGGATACGCGCGTCGACGGCGATACCCGCAATACCCTGCTGGGCGTGCTCGACAGCACGGTGACGCCGATGGGCGGGCGCCTGCTGCGCCGGTGGCTGCACCGCCCGCTGCGCCTGCGCGAGGTACTGGTACAGCGCCACCATGCGGTGGCAACCCTGATCGATCGCGGCAGCGATGCCGACATCCGCGAACAGTTCCGCCGCCTCGGCGACCTGGAACGCATCCTGACCCGCGTCGCACTGCGTTCGGCGCGCCCGCGTGATTTCTCCACCCTGCGCGATGGCCTGGGCCTGCTGCCGGCGGTGCGCGAAGTGCTGGCGCCGCTGGATTCACCGCGCCTGCAGGCACTGCATGCCGCCTTGGGCGAGCACGACGCGTGCGCACAGCTGCTGGCCAGCGCCATCGCCGAAATGCCGCCACTGAAGCTGAGCGACGGCGGCGTGCTGGCCGATGGCTTCGATGAAGAGCTGGACGAGCTGCGCCGCCTGTCCACCCATGCCGACCAGTTCCTGGTTGACCTGGAACTGCGCGAGCGCGAGAGCAGCGGCATTCCCACCCTGAAGGTGGGCTACAACCGCGTGCACGGCTACTACATCGAAATCAGCAAGGGCCAGTCCGATCGCGCGCCGGTGCACTACACCCGCCGCCAGACGCTGACCAATGCCGAGCGTTACATCACCGAAGAACTGAAGGCATTCGAGGACAAGGTGCTGTCCGCGCGCGACCGTTCGCTGTCGCGCGAGAAGTACCTGTACGAGCAGCTGCTGGATACCCTCGGCGCGCAGCTGGAACCGCTGAAGCAGTGCGCCGCCGCGCTGAGCGAACTGGACGTGCTGGCCGCCTTCGCCGAACGCGCGCAGGCGCTGGACTGGTCGCGACCGGAACTTGAAACGGCACCGTGCCTGAAGATCGAGCGTGGCCGCCATCCGGTGGTCGAGGCGGTGCGCGAGCAGCCGTTCGAACCCAACGATCTGGATCTGCATCCGGACCGCCGCATGCTGGTCATCACCGGTCCGAACATGGGTGGTAAATCGACCTACATGCGGCAGAACGCGCTGATCGTGCTGCTGGCCCACATCGGCAGCTTCGTGCCGGCCAGCCGGGCGCTGATCGGCCCGATCGACCGCATCCTGACCCGCATCGGCGCCGGTGACGACCTCGCCCGCGGGCAGTCGACCTTCATGGTCGAGATGGCCGAGACCAGCTACATCCTGCACCACGCCACCGCGCATTCGCTGGTGCTGATGGACGAAATCGGCCGTGGCACGTCCACCTACGACGGCCTGGCGCTGGCCGACGCGGTGGCCCGCCACCTGGCCTACCAGAACCGCTGCTACACGCTGTTCGCCACCCACTACTTCGAGCTGACCGCGCTGGCCGACGAGCAGCACGAGGGCGGCCGCAGCGGCATCGCCAACGTGCACCTGGATGCCGTCGAGCACGGTGAAGCGCTGGTGTTCATGCACGCGGTGAAGGACGGCCCGGCCAACCGCAGCTTCGGCCTGCAGGTGGCCGCACTGGCCGGCCTGCCGCGCGCCACCGTGGCGCAGGCGCGCCGTCGACTGGCCGAGCTGGAACAGCGCGGCGGTGAGAGCCATGCCGCCGAGCTGGCGCCGCAGGCACTGGATGCACCGCAGCAGTTCGGCCTGTTCGCGGCGCCGTCGAACAAGGCACAGGAAGCACTGGCCGCCATCGATCCGGACGAACTGACGCCGAAGCAGGCACTGGAAGCGCTGTACCGACTGAAAGCACTGCTGTAACCGCAGCACGCACCCATGGCTTCCCGCCGCCACGCGGGAGGCCTATCGAAAGATCCGGCAAATCTAATTCTTCGTTTCAATTGACAGAAACTATCAAACTGAACGGATCATTCGATTATTCATTTCATCTGGCCCTAGCTAAAGTCGGGTGAAGATGTTCCATCCCGTCTTCACCCGCAGGAGCCAGCCATGAGCCAGTCCGATAACAACAGCCCGAAATGTCCGTATCACACCGCGCCGTCGCCTGCGGAAGGCGCCCAGCAGCAGCGCGAGCTGAGCACTACCCCGAAGCAGAAGCACGGCGATGAACCGGTCACGCCGATGACCACGGCCTTCGGCGCACCGGTGGTGGACAACCAGAACAGCAAGACCGCCGGCCCGCGTGGCCCGCTGCTGATGGAAGACGTGTGGCTGCTGGAAAAGCTGGCCAACCTCAACCGCGAGATCATTCCCGAGCGCCGCATGCACGCCAAGGGCTCGGGCGCATTCGGCACCTTCACCGTCACTCACGACATCAGCAAGTACACCCGCGCCAAGCTGTTCGAGAAGGTCGGCAAGCAGACCGAGATGTTCGCCCGCTTCACCACGGTGGCCGGCGAGCGTGGCGCCGCCGACGCCGAGCGTGACATCCGCGGCTTCGCCCTGAAGTTCTACACCGAAGAAGGCAATTGGGACCTGGTCGGCAACAACACGCCGGTGTTCTTCCTGCGCGACCCGCGCAAGTTCGCCGACCTCAACAAGGCCGTCAAGCGCGACCCGCATACCAACCTGCGCAGCGCACGCAACAACTGGGATTTCTGGACGCTGCTGCCCGAAGCCCTGCTGCAGGTGACCGTGGTGATGAGCGACCGCGGCATTCCGCGCAGCTTCCGCCACATGCACGGTTTCGGCTCGCACACCTACAGCTTCACCAACGCCGACAGCGAGCGCTTCTGGGTGAAGTTCCACTTCGTCAGCCAGCAGGGCATCGAATCGCTGACCGACGCGCAGGCGCAGATCCTGGTCGGCCATGACCGCGAAAGCCACGGCCGCGACCTGTTCGCCGCGATCGAGAAGGGCGACTTCCCGAAGTGGAAACTGTTCATCCAGGTCATGCCGGAACTGGAGGCGGAAACCTACCGCATCCATCCGTTCGACCTGACCAAGGTGTGGCCGAAGAGCGACTACCCGCTGATCGAAGTGGGCCAGTTCGAACTGAACCGCAACCCGGTCAACTGGTACCAGGACGTGGAGCAGTCGGCGTTCGCGCCGAGCAACCTGGTGCCGGGCATCGGCCCGTCGCCGGACAAGATGCTGCAGGCGCGCCTGTTCGCCTACTCCGATGCGCAGCGCTACCGGCTGGGCGTGAACCATCACCAGATTCCGGTGAACGCCGCGCGCTGCCCGGTGCACAGCAACCACCGCGACGGTGCGATGCGCGTGGACGGCAACTACGGCGGCCTGCCGCACTACGAACCCAACAGCTACGGCCAGTGGCAGGAGCAGCCGCAGTACCGCGAACCGCCGATGAAGATCCGGGGCGACGCCGACTTCTGGAACTTCCGTGAGGACGACGCCGACTACTTCAGCCAGCCCGGTGCGCTGTTCCGCAGCTACAACCAGGCACAGAAGGAGCGACTGTTCGCCAACACCGCCCGTGCCCTGGGCGATGCGCCGGACTTCATAAAGCAGCGCCACATCGACAACTGCAGCAAGGCCGACCCGGCCTATGGCGCTGGTGTTGCCGCGGCGCTGAAGTCGCTGGCCAGCCAGCCGACGGATCCGTTCAAGCCGGCCCAGCCGGAAGCGGACTTCCCCACCGCGACCCCGGGCGCCGAAGACATCGAGCTCTGATCGCCCCGCCCCGTGAACGCCACGCCGCCTCCCCGTGAGGCGGCGTCGCCGTTTTAACGGTCTGCGTCGTACCTTCTGCACGCCCAACCCCAATCAAGGATTCCGCAGATGAGCCTGACCGACGAACTTCTCGCCAAATTGCAGGGCGCCCCGCTGCAGCAGGTATCGCAGCAGCTCGGCATCAGCGATACCCAGGCCTCCGGTGCGATCAGTGCCGCGCTACCGGTGCTGATGGGCGCGCTGGGCAACAACGCCTCGCAGCCGCAGGGCGCACAGGCGCTGCTCGGTGCACTGCAGAACAACCACAGCGGCCTGGACCTGGGCAGCGTGCTCGGCTCGGTACTGGGCGGCGGTGGCGGTGGCGCCGCCAGCGACGGTGCCGGCATCCTCGGCCACATCTTCGGCGGCAGCCAGCAGAAGGTGGAAACCGGCCTGGCCCAGGCCACCCAGCTCGACAGCGGCCGTACCAGCCAGCTGCTGCAGATCCTCGCACCGATCGTGATGGCCTTCCTCGCCCAGCGCCTCGGTGGTGGCCAGGCCGATGCCGGCTCGCTCAGCCAGGCCCTCGGCCAGGAAAAGCAGCAGGTGCAGCAACAGGGCGGCCTTGCCGGCGGCCTGCTTGGCAGCGTGCTGGACCAGGACGGTGACGGCCAGCTCGGCGTGGGCGATCTGCTGAAGATCGGCGGCAGCCTGCTGGGCGGCAAGCGCTGAGCCAAGGGGGCGCCGGACCCGGTCTGGCGCCCTGCAACTTACAACGCGTCGATATCGCCGAGCGCGCGGATCAACCGCCGTGCGCGTTTGTCCGGCTTGTGCTCCGGCGGCTGGAAACCATCGCGTGCGGCGATGCGCAGCGCACGCTGCTCGGCGCGGCGGGCCCTGGAGGCCTCACTCTCGGCATACAGCTGCTGCGCCGCCGGCGCCGGCCCGCGCTGATCGCTCAGCCCCAGCACCTGGATCTCGAAATGCTCCTCGCCGCGATCCACCTGCAGCTGCTCGCCGACGCGCACCGCGCGTGAGGATTTCGGGCGCTGCCCAGCCACGCTGACCTTGCCGGTCTCGATGGCCTGCTTGGCCAGGCTGCGGGTCTTGAAGAAACGGGCCGCCCACAGCCAGATGTCCAGGCGGACACTGGGCGGCAGCGGGGAAAGCTCGGTCATCGGCAGGGACTACTCCGTTCGCTTGTTCAGGGGACGCGGGTTGTCGGGGTCGGTGCGGCAGCCGCTGCCCCCGATCAGGGTGGGTACGCCGGCAGAAAGATCCTGGCGCTGGCTGCCGACCAGGCACTCGGGCCGGTCGGTGGGCCGCACCTGGGTATCGCCCAGCCGGTCACCTGTCGAACATGCGGCCAGTACGACGCTGATCAAGGCCAGCGCCAGGCTCCACTCCACCTGCAGTCGTTGATGCATTGCCACATCCCGCAAACCGGCTTGGTGCTAGTGTGCGCCTCCCGGGATTCGATCACCACTCCATGGCCAAAGCGCCGCTTGACCTGACCTCCGGCCCGATCGGCCGCAATCTCCTGCTGTTTTCCCTGCCGATCCTGGCAGGCAACATCGCGCAGTCGCTGAACGGTTCGGTGAATGCGGTCTGGGTCGGGCGCTTCCTCGGTGAGGCGGCACTGACCGCCACCGCGAACGCCAACAACATCATGTTCTTCCTGATCGGCTCGGTGTTCGGCTTCGGCATGGCTTCGACCATCCTGATCGGACAGGCGATCGGCGCGCGCGACATCGCGCAGGCGCGGCGCGTGGTCGGCACCAGTGCCACCTTCTTCATCGGCCTGTCGGTGATCATCGCCATCGCCGGCTGGTTCATGGCCCATCCGCTGCTGGCGGCGATGGGCACGCCGGCCGCCTCGCTGCCATTGGCCGAGGCCTACCTGCAGATCATCTTCCTGGCGATGCCGACGCTGTACGCGTTCGCCTTCCTCACCGCCGCCCTGCGCGGTGCCGGTGATTCGCGCACGCCGTTCCGCTTCCTGATGGTATCGGTGGCACTGGACATCGTGCTGAACCCTGTACTGATCTTCGGCATGGGGCCCTTCCCCGCGCTGGGCATCGCCGGCTCGGCCTGGGCCACGCTGGTCGCGCAGACGCTGTCGCTGGCCGGCCTGCTGCTGTACATGCGGCACAAGCGCCACACCCTGTGGCTGGGCCGCGCCGACCTGCGCCTGTTCAAGCTCGACATGACCATCCTCAAGGCGCTGGTGGTCAAGGGCGTGCCGATGGGCCTGCAGATGGTGCTGATCTCGCTGTCGGTGATCCTGCTGATGACCATGGTCAACCAGTACGGCACCGACACCGCCGCCGGTTACGGTGCTGCCCTGCAGCTGTGGAACTACCTGCAGATGCCGGCGATGGCGATCGGTGCGGCGTGTTCTTCGATGGCCGCACAGAACGTCGGTGCGCAGCGCTGGGACCGCGTGCGCGGTACCGCACGCCAGGGCGTGCTGTTCAACTTCCTGCTGACCGGCGCGCTGATCCTGCCGTTGGTTGTGTTCGATCGCCAGCTGCTGGCGCTGTTCCTGCCGCCGGCCAGCCAGGCGCTGGACATCGCCCGCCACCTCAACCATGTGGTGATCGGCTCGTTCCTGTTCTTCGGCGTCAGCTTCGTGATCTCCGGCGTGGTGCGCTCCACCGGCGCGGTGATTCCGCCACTGCTGATCCTGGCCGGCTCGCTGTGGGGCGTGCGCGTGCCGTTCGCCGAACTGCTGCAGCCGTACTGGGGCGCCGATGCAATCTGGTGGAGCTTCCCGGTCAGCTCGCTGGTGTCGATGCTGCTGTCGCTGGCGTATTACCGCTGGGGCGGCTGGCGCAAGGCGAAGATGATGGGCAAGCCCTCGCATGCCGAAGAACTGGCGACGCCGTCGGAGATTCCGGCCTGTCCGCCGTCGCCGGTGGCCGACCCGGATGCCGCACCGCCACGGTAGTGCCGGCCGCTGGCCGGCAACCTCACACCTCTCCAGCAGCATCGCGCAACAGCCGGCCAGCGGCCGGCTCTACCGTTTCTTCTTCGCCGCGTTGAACGCCGCCGCTGCGCGCAGCAGCGCCTTGAACGCAGCGGCATCCGGCATCGCACCTTCATGGATGTCGATCGCACGCCGCGTGTTGCCCTCCAGGCTGGCGTTGAACAGGCCCTTCGGGTCCGCCAGCGCCGCACCGTTGGCGAAGGTCAGTTTCACTGCCTGCTTGTAGGTTTCGCCGGTGCACAGGATGCCGTTGTGCTCCCACACCGGTGTACCGCGCCACTTCCAGGCTTCCTGCACGTCCGGCAGCGCTTCATGGATCAATGCACGCACGCGTGCCAGCGTTTCGCCGCGCCAGTCTCCCAGCTCGGCGATGCGTGCATCGATCAGTTCGGTCGCCGGGGTTCCGGCATCGTCAGGGTTCGGAGCATGCATGGCCATCAGGGTCTCTCGGGAAAGGAATCGGAATGCCGGGCTTACATGCGCTCGCCGGGCAACGCGGCGGCCTGGCGCACCCAGTCGAGGAACTGTGCTTCATCCAGCACGCCATCCTGCGCGATATGCAGGTAGCGCGTATCGGCGCTCCTGGACGGCTCGGGTGGCACCGGCTTCAGCGCCGCGCCACGGAAGAACGCCACCTTGATGTAGCGGGTGAAGCAATGGAAGCTGAGAAACCAGCCTTCGCCCGGCGCCACCGCATACATCGGCGAGTTCCACTTCACCGCCTTGTGCACGCCGGGTACGGCCCGTTCGATCAACGCATCCAGCTGTGCGCCGACCGGGCGTTTCCAGTCCGGCATGGCGGCGATGTATGCCTGCACCGGAGCATCGCCCTCGCCCTTGGCGATCCGGGGGTTGCCGCCGGACAACAGCGTGGGCGCGGTGGAAGGTGCGGTTCGCTTGGCAGGCATCGCACGGCACGTCCATCGGGATGAAACCGCAGCCTAGCGCGGCCCGTAGCCAGCGGTCACGGCGCAGTGCGCCATCGGCTCAGTCCGCCTGCCGCGCCCGGAACTGGCGCCAATCCGGCAGCTTGCGGTGGCGGCGCAGCGAGCGCATCAGCGCCGCCATCACAAGGCCGAACAGCGCGCCGGCCACCAGACCGGCCACCAGCAACAGCACCAGCGGACGTTCGCTGCCCTGCCACAGCATCAGCCACATCAGCGCGGTCCAGAACAGCCCGAACAGCAGGCCCTGCACCAACGCGTTGGTGCCAAAGCCGGCCAGGATCGGTGGCGGCAGTGCGATGCCCAGGCGCCACAACAGGCGATGCAGCAACGGCGCCGATTGCACGCGTGCCAGCCCCTTGCCGTCGAGAAAGCGCAACGCCGACTGGATCACGGCCGGATAGCGAAGGTTGATGTCGTTCATCACCTGATCGTGGCCGACGCGATGCCGGAAACGCAAACGGCCACCCGAAGGTGGCCGTCGCGGCAACAACCGAAGTTGTTTATCAGGCCTTGTCGGCCAGACGGGCAGCCTTGGCGGCAGCAGCGGCAGCCAGGTCTTCCTTGATGCGGGCAGCCTTGCCTTCCAGGCCACGCAGGTAGTACAGCTTGCCGGCGCGGACCTTACCACGACGCTTCACTTCGACCGAGTCGATGATGGCGCTGTGGGTCTGGAAAACGCGCTCGACGCCGTAGCCGTGCGAGATCTTGCGGACGGTGAACGAGGAGTTCAGGCCGGCGTTCTTGGTGGCGATGACGACGCCTTCGTAGGCCTGCACGCGCTCGCGGCTGCCTTCCTTCACCTTCACGTTGACGACAACGGTGTCGCCCTGGCTGAACTTCGGCAGTTCACGGGTGATCTGGGCGGATTCGAATTCCGCGACGATGGACTTGTTCAGCTTGCTCATGGGTTACACCGATTCTTGTTCGGGTGGGCGTGTCGTATCGACAACGTAGGCTCATGCAGTCACCGGACTGTGCTGCACGTTTGTTTTGGGTACTGCGCGCGCCGACCAGGGCCGACGGGAATTGGCCATGATAGCCGATAAAGCCGACCCTGCGCTAGGGGCTGGCCTTCTGGTTGCGGGCCTGGCGGCCCTGCTCCAGCAGTTTGCGGTCGGCCTTGCCCAGTGCCTGTTCATCCAGCAGGTCCGGGCGCCGCTCGGCGGTCCGGAGCAGCGACTGCTGGCGGCGCCAGGAGGCGATGGCCGCGTGGTTGCCCGAGCGCAGCACGTCCGGCACGTCACCCAGCGGGTGCTGGGCCGGCTGGCTGTAGTGCGGGCAGTCGAGCAGGCCGAGGTCGCCCTCGAAGCTGTCCTGCGCCGCCGATTCGGCGTCGTTCAGGGCACCGTCCTGCAGGCGGGCCACGGCGTCGATGATCACCGCCGCGCCCAGTTCACCCCCGGACAGCACGTAGTCGCCGAGGGAGATCTCCTCGTCGACATTGGCCTCCAGGAAACGCTCGTCGATGCCCTCGTAGCGGCCGCAGAGCAGGACCACGCGCGGCAGCGCCGCCAGTTCCCGCACCTTGGCCTGGGTCAGCGGCGCCCCCTGCGGGCTGAGGTAGATCACCCGCGCCGGGGTCGGATCGGCCTCGCGGATCGCCTGCAGGCAGGCCTGCAGCGGCTCGATCAGCATCACCATGCCCGGGCCACCACCGAACGGACGGTCGTCCACGCGGCGGTAGTTGCCTTCGGCGTAATCACGGGGGTTCCAGCCGTGCAGGCTGAACAGCCCCTTCTCCTGCGCGCGCCCGACCACGCCCAGTCCGGCGGACTGGGCGAGGAACTCGGGGAACAGGGTGATGACGTCGAAACGCATGCTCACGCTCAGAACTCGGGATCCCAGTCGACCACGACCAGGTTGGCCTCGAAGTCGACCGACTTGACGAAGTCCGGCTGCACGAACGGAATCATCCGCTCGCGGTCACCACGGACCACCACCACGTCGTTGGCGCCGGTGCTGAACAGGTGCGAGACCTGGCCCAGGGCAACGCCCTCGGTGGTCTTCACGTCCAGGCCTTCCAGGTCCACCCAGTAGTACTCATCGGGCTTCGGCGGCGGCAATGCACTGCGGGCCACGTAGATCTCGGTGCCGCGCATCGCTTCGACGGTATCGCGGTCCTCGACGCCGGGGAAACGGGCGACCAGGTGCTTGCCGCTGTCGCGGCCACGCACACCTTCAATCGTGGTTTCCACGCCGGACGGGCTGCGCACGATCCACGGCTGGTAACGGAAAATGGCGGAACGTGGCTCGGTCCAGGACTCGAGCTTGATTTCGCCGCGCACACCAAAAGCGCCGACAACCCTGCCCAGCAGGATGCGGCGCTCGATATCTTTCATCTGCTTCAACCAAGAGGGCCACGCCGAAGCGTGGCCCGTCAGGATCAGGCCGCAGCGGCCTGGGACTTGGTCGCTTCCTTGATCAGGTTGCGGACCTTGTCGGTCGGCTGGGCGCCGTTCTTGACCCAATGGTCAACGCGGGCCAGGTCCAGCTCGATGCGCTTCTCGGCGCCCTGGGCAACCGGGTTGTAGAAGCCAACGCGCTCGATGTTGCGGCCGTCGCGCGCGCTGCGCACGTCGGTGACGATGATGTGGTAGAACGGACGCTTCTTGGCGCCGCCGCGGGTCAGTCGAATCTTGACCATGGTGTTTTTCCTATTGCCCAGTCGCCAGGATGGCGAGGTAAGCGGGCGATTATAGCGGCAGAGCCCGGCCGAGCCAACCCCGGGGGTCCGCTTGGGGTCAGATCCCTTTTGCGGCGCAAAAGGGATCTGACCCCAGCCCCTGCCAAGCCACCGCCGCCAGCACCGCCCTGCCCTGTTCAGCCAGCGTCTGCGAGCTTGGCAGGGCATGCCCGTCGATGGCGTCCAGCGCCCATAGGCCGCTGGCGTTGCAGGCAAAAGCGGCCTTCACACTGTCCAGTTCTGCCAGCGCCAACGGCCGCGTCAACTGTGCGCCGGGCCAATGCTGCTTCAGCAACGTTTCGGCGGTCCCGCGCAGGGCCGGCGCCTGCGGCCAGAGCAGCCGTTCACCATCGTGCACGGCCAGATTCCAGGTGCTCCCTTCACTCACGTCGCCATCGGCGGTCACGAACAGCACATCGTCGAATCCATGCGCCATCGCCGCGCGACGCGCGGCAAACAGGCCAAATGTGCCCACATGCTTGATCTGCGGCATTTCGCGCTGCCAGGCCACGCTGCGCACGCGCTTGGGCGCAGCCAGGGCCACCGGCGCTGAAACTGACACCAGCACGTCCACCGGCACGGTCGCCAGCGGATTGCGGAAATCGAAGCGGCGCGAGTACACCGTCACCCGCAGCGAGGCATCGGCCAGGCCGGCCTGCCGCAGCGCCTGCGACATCCACGCCTGCACCTGCACCGTGTCCAGTTCGCTGCCGAACAGTTCGCGCGTGGCCTGCGACAGCCGCGCCAGATGCAGGTCCAGCCCCTGCACTGCACCACCACGCACCTGCAGCGAGGTGAAGTGGCCGTAGTTCACCAGCGCCGGCAGCAGGTCCGCCACCTGCGCCGGCTGACCATTGCAGGTGACCCTCATCGCAGCAGGGCCTGCGCCTGTTCCCACATGCCGCGCAGCACGTCGGCGGCCGGCTGTGCAGGCGCCATCCACGCCGACTGCCCGGCCCAGGCCTGCATCGCCGCCAGGCGATTTTCCTGCACGGCCTGCTTGCGCATCGGCGCGGTCAGGCCACGCTGCACCGGGTACGGGCGCGGCGCAGGGGCGCCTTCGGCAGCAGCGGCGCGCACATACGCGGTCGCCAGGCCACGGCCAAGGCGGCCGCTGAACGCGCGCGTCGGCCAGGTATCTTCCGGTTCGCTGGCGGCCAGCCCATCGGCCCACGCCGATGCGATCGCCGCCTCGGGCGTGCGCAGGAAGGCGGTGCCGATCTGGACGGCGCTGGCCCCCAGGGTGAGTGCGGCAGCAATGCCACGGCCATCGGCGATGCCACCGGCAGCGATCACCGGAATCTGCAGGTGATCGGCCAGGCGCGGCAACAGCGCGAACAGCCCGACCAGCTGGCGTTCGGCCATTGCCGGATCAAACGCACCGCGATGGCCACCGGCCTCCATGCCCTGCGCCACCACGGCGTCGGCACCGGCGTCCTGTGCGGCACGCGCTTCGGACAAGGTGGTCGCGCAGGCGATCCAGGCAATGCCGGCGTCCTTCAGCTGCTGCACGTGGCGCGGCAGCAGCACGCCCATGATGGTCGACGCCACCGCCGGGCGTGCCGCAAGCAACGCAGCGAACTGTTCTTCGAAATCGGCAGGCGTGGCGTCGGCGGCGCTGGCCGGCACGTCCGGGCCCCACTGCGCGAGGAAAGCGCGGCTGGCGGCCTCGGCAGCGACATCACGGCTCGGTGCGGGGTCCGGCAGCCACAGGTTCACCTGCGCCGGGCCGGTGGAGGTCGCGCGGAAGTCCTCCATCCAGCGACCGATATCGGCCGACGACGACAGCACCGCGCCCATCGCCCCCATGCTGCCGGCATTGGCCAGCGCGGCGGACAACGGTACGGGGCAGGCACCGGCCATCGGTGCCAGCAGGATCGGAACGGAAATGCCAAAGCGCCGGCAGAACGCCTCGACGCGGGAAGTTACAGCGGAACTCTGCATGATGGCCCATCGTTTCGGACAGGCCCCCATGGTGCGCGCGGGACAGGGGAAGAGTCGAGCCTGCTGCCCGACCACCTGCTGCGGCGCTTGCGCGCCGCCGCCCGAGCGTGGGCTCGGGCGCTACATCACACTGCGGACGGGGCCGTCATCAACGGAACGGCATGCCGCGGCCGCCCATGGCGCCCATCATGCCCTTCATGCTGCGCAACATGCCCTTCATGCCACCGCCGGCCATCTTGCTCATCATCTTTTCCATCTGCATGTACTGCTTCATCAGCTTGTTGACGTCGGCCGGGGTCACGCCCGAACCCTTGGCGATGCGCGCGCGGCGCGAGCCGTTGAGCAGGTTCGGGTTGCGCCGTTCCTTCTTGGTCATCGAGCCGATGATGGCGATCATGCGCGGCACTTCCTTGCCCTGGCTGACCTGCTGCTTCAGGTGGTCGGGGATGTTGCCCAGGCCCGGCAGCTTGTCCATCAGGCCGCCGATGCCGCCCATGTTCTGCATCTGCTCGAGCTGGTCGCGCATGTCGTTCAGGTCGAACTTCTTTCCCTTCGCGACCTTCTCGGCCAGCTTGGCGGCTTTGTCCTTGTCGACCTGCTGCTCCACCTGCTCGACCAGCGACAGCACGTCGCCCATGTCGAGGATGCGGCTGGCGATGCGGTCCGGATGGAACACGTCCAGGCCTTCCGGCTTTTCGCTGACACCGACGAACTTGATCGGCTTGCCGGTGATGTAGCGCACGCTCAGCGCGGCACCGCCGCGGGCGTCACCGTCGGTCTTGGTCAGCACCACGCCGGTCAGCGGCAGCGCATCACCGAAGGCCTTGGCGGTATTGGCCGCGTCCTGGCCGGTCATGGCGTCGACCACGAACAGGGTTTCGGCCGGGTTCACGGCAGCGTGCAGGGCCTTGATCTCGGCCATCATCGCTTCGTCGATGGCCAGGCGGCCGGCGGTATCGACCAGCAGCACGTCGACGAACGACTTGCGCGCGTCGTCGATGGCGGCGCGGACGATGGCCTCCGGCTTCTGGTCGGCGCTGGACGGGAAGAACAGCACGCCGACCTGCTCGGCCAGGGTCTTCAGCTGCTCGATCGCGGCCGGGCGGTAGACGTCGGCCGAAACCACCATCACCTTCTTCTTGCGCTTTTCCTTCAGGTGCTTGGCCAGCTTGCCGACCGTGGTGGTCTTGCCGGCGCCCTGCAGGCCCGCCATCAGGATGATGGCCGGAGCGGGCACATTGAGGTTCAGGTCGCTGGCCTCGGCACCCATGACCGCGGTCAGCTCGTCGCGCACGACCTTGATCAGGGCCTGGCCCGGGGTCAGCGACTTCAGCACTTCCTGGCCGACCGCGCGCACCTTGATGCGCTCGATCAGGGCCTGCACCACCGGCAGCGCGACGTCGGCTTCGAGCAGCGCGATGCGTACTTCGCGGGTCGCCTCGCGGATGTTCTCCTCGGTCAGGCGGCCGCGGCCACGCAGGCGCTCGATGGTGCCGGAAAGGCGCTGGGTCAGGGACTCGAACATGCGGCGCAACCTGTCTGAAAGCGGGGGACAATAAGGCAGACAGTATAACGGGTCCGGCTGTCCGCCCGGACTGCGACCACCGGGCCGTCGCCAGCATCACAGGGGTATGCGAAACTGCAACGATGACAATCGTTCTCATCGCCGTCCTGCTCTACCTGGCTGCCAGTGCCCTGCTGGTGCGTGCGCTCGGCCGCGATGAAAGCACCGGCTCCCCCACCTGGCTGTGGCCGGCCCTGCCAGCGATGCTGCTGCATGGCGGTTACCACGTGATGGTGGCGATGCGCACCAACGGCGGGCCGGACATGCACTTCTTCGCCGCGCTGTCGCTGGTCGGCCTGGGCATGGCCTGGCTGACCTCGCTGGTGGGCGCGCGCGGCCGCATGTCGGCGCTGGGCGTGGTGGTGTTCCCACTGGCCGCGGTACTGCTTCTGGCCTATCACGGCTACGGCCACGAGCCGAGCAAGGTGCTGGGCTGGCGCCTGGCCAGCCATGCCTGGCTGGCGCTGCTGGCCTACGCCACGCTGAGCATCGCCGCGCTGCTGGCGATCATGCTGTGGCTGCAGGAACGCGCCCTGCGCCGCCGCGAGTTCCGCCCGTGGCTGCGCGCGCTGCCACCGCTGGCCGACCTGGAATCGCTGCTGTTCCGGGTGATCACGGTCGGCTTCGCGCTGCTGACCCTGACCCTGGTCACCGGCGTGCTGTTCGTCGATGACCTGCTGGCGCAGAAGCTGGTGCACAAGACCGTGCTGAGCGTGCTGTCGTGGATCGTGTTCGGCGTGCTGATGATCGGCCGTCGCCGCTACGGCTGGCGCGGCATGAAGGCGGTGCACTGGACGCTGGCGGCAATGCTGTTGCTGCTGCTGGCGTTCTTCGGCAGCCAGTTCGTGATCGAACTGGTGTTCGGGCATTCGCGATAAAGGCATGCCGACCAACGGTCGGCACCCACCCCAACATCACCGGGTAGTGCCGGCCGCTGGCCGGCAACTGGACCGCACCCTGCGCGGATGCTGCCGCCGATCAGGGAATCGACTGCGCCAGGATCTTCCGCACCGAGCGACCGCTGTTGGTGAGGATGTCATCGACCTGCCAGCAGCCCTGGCCCTGGCGCACCATCGGCAGACGGGTCACGTAGGCCTTCTTCCATACCGCATAGCGCATCTCGACCTGGCCGGCAGTGGCCGAGGCCTCTTTCCAGCGATAACGCACCGGGGTTTCAATGTCGCCGTCCTGCGCATCCAGCCACGGGTCGGAATCGATCGTGCAGATGCCCTCTTCGCGCTGCTGGCAGGCACGCTCGCCACGCAGTGCCTTGCCGAACGCCGGGCTGACCAGCGCGGGCAGTGGCTCCAGCAGGTCACCATTGCCGGTCGTGGCTTCGAAGAAGGCACGGGCAACGGCCATGGGTTCCTGGCAGGCCGGTGCGGCCTGCACGGTGGGGGCCAGCAGCAGCCCGGCGATCACGAACATCCCTGTCTTTCGCATGTATCTGTCCCTGAGGTAGTGCCGGCCGCTGGCCGGCACTACAGGATATCCCGGTGCTGCCGGCCAGCGGCCGGCACTACCCGATACCCGGCTTACAGCCCGTAACGCTCGATCACGTCCAGGTGCGGCTGGCGATCCTGGTCACAGGCTTCAGCCAGGCGCAGCCAGCAATGCGGATGCGGCCACGTCGCGGTGTGCTGCTGGAGGAAGCGGTGCAGCGCCAGCGGCGCATGGTCCTGCGGCTGGGCGACGGTGAACAGCAGGCCGGGCAGCGTGCCCTCCTCCCTACCGGGGTCGGTGACGGTGTAGTCCGGGCGGCTGTGCGACCACACCTTCCAACCCTGTGCTTCGGCCGCCTCGACGAAGGCATTCCACGCCTCTTCGCCCGGGTGCGCGCCATCGATCATCCAGCTGCGGGCGAAGCCGCCGCGCTCCAGCACATGCACCTGCGCATAGGTCGGGATGAAATGCTCGCGCGCTTCCTCCTCCTCAGGTGCCGGATGCACCAGTGCGGCATCGAACACCACCCAGTCGCCCACCTGCTGGGCGCGGTTGGACGGCGCATTCTCGACGATGCGCGCGGTCACCGGGCCGCTGCGACGGGCGTAGTACTCCATCGGCTCGCCGTTCTCTTCGCTGCGGATGATCACCCAGCCCCATGGCTCCTCGACCACACCTTCCTGGCTGGACAGCTCCATGCCGATCGCCGCGGCCGAGCGGCGCACCGCGTCCCAGTCGCGCGCCGCGCTGGCCGCACTCATGTGGTCCCAATGCGCGGCGTTCGGCTCGTCCAGCAGCTCCACCAACTGCGCATAGCAGGCCTGGGCCTCGCTGAAGCGGCCGGTTTCCATGTACATGCGCGCCAGCGTGCCGCGCGCGCCGTGCGAGCCCGGAGACAGCTCCAGAAGCGATCGGGCCGCCTGCTCCAGCGCCGGCCAGTCGGACACCCGGCGTGCGCGCTGCACGTCGCACCAGTGCGCGAACACCGGCACGCTGCTGCGGTAGACCTCGGCCAGCTGGCGCAGGCCGTCGTCGTCCCCCTGCTCGGCCAGCCAGCGCATCAGCGTGTAGGCTGCGGGACCATCGTTCTGCGCATGGCTGCGTACGAACCGCCACAACAGCGCTCGCGCCTCGGCCTGCGCGCCGCAGGCGCTCAGCGCCGAGGCGGCCATCTCGGCCAAGGCCTCGTCATCGGGCAGCTGCGCCTGCGCCTGCAGCAACCACTGCGCCTCGCGCTCGGGGTCGCGCGCCTGGTTCTGTTCACCCTGCGCGTCCAGCCATGCCAGCAGCTCGCCGGCCGGCACCGGCAGCTGTGCGACATCCGGCAATGCATCGATGCGTGCCGCCAGGCCGGCCACCAGCGCTGCCGCCCCCCGGTCCTGGCGCAGCTGCGCCAGATGGGTGCGGGCCAGTTCCAGCTGGCGCAGCGCCACCCAGCGCGCACCACGCTGCAGGGCAAGCTCCAGGCTCAGCGCTGCCACTTCGATCAGCAGGCGATGCGATCCGACCCGGGCGAAGTGCTCGATGATCGTGTTGAAGCGCGTGCCCAGGTCCCACGTATTGCGCGCAGGGTCACGCTGGCACAGCGCTGCGGCGGTGTTCGCCCACAGCCGCCAGTAGTTCGGGGTCAGCTCGCTCCACGGCACCAGCTGCTGCAGCGCTTCTTCGTCGCGGCCCAGCTGGGCCAACGCCCATGCCTTGGACAGGCGACGCGGCACCGTGCAGTTGGCCGGCTCGTACTCCCCGGAGGCGGCCACTTCGGCTTCGCGCTTCTCGATCAGCGCCAGTGCCTCGTCGGCGCGGCCGACAGCGAGCAGGATCTTGATCTGCATCTCCGGGAAGCTGTCGAACACTTCCTTGCCACAGGCCTCCACGGCGTCGGCCTGCGCCTGCAGGTAATCCAGCGCCTCCTGGCCACGGCCATCGTCGAGCAGCGCATCGGCTTTCTCGCAGCTCAGGCACTGGAAGCAGGCCCAGCTGGGATCGATGCGGCCGAGGGTCTCGTCGCACACCTCGATGCGCTCGGGCACCCAGCCCGGGCCATCGATGTTGCCGTAGCAGGCGGCCAGGTCCTGGGTCACGCAGATCGACTGCGGGCATTCCAGGGTGTCTTCGCGGTGTGCCCGCTCGAACAGCGAAACGGCTTCGCCAAGCGCGCTCTCGCCTTCAACACGGTTGCCGACGCGGTTGCGCAGCGCCCAGTGGCCGACGTAGACGTCGACCCAGGGGTTGTCGAGCGCCTTGCCCAGTGCGCGTGCTTCGGGCAGCAGTGCATCGACGCGGTCGATCTGCAGTTCACTGACCTCGTCGGCGAGGCGGTTCAGCAGGTGCGCGTTCTGCGCCTGGCCGGCCTGGCGCAGGTCGCCCTGCAGTTTTTCGACCCAGTTCCAGATGTCCATGGGGTAAGTACTCCTGTCTAGCGAAGGCTGGATGAGAGGGCGCGGTGCTCAGCGCAGCATCTGCTGCAGAGCACCGGCGATATCGGTAAAGGCGCCGTTGAGATCCGGGCCCTGCGTGGCGGTCGTTGCCCGGGCCAAGGGACGGCCCTGCGCAGCGACGATGATCTTCAGCGAGCGCAGCAGGCGCGCCGCCGCTTCGGCCTGCGGGTGGCCCTCGCGCTGGGCGCGCAGCAGCGCCTGCACCGCCGGGTTGTCGAGGTTGAGGTACAGCCGCGAGGGTGCGCGCGATTCGATGCGTGCGGTGAACTGGCGCGCCAGGCGCAGCGCCGCCATCGAAACGCGCTTGTCGTTCTCGTCGTCTTCCAGGCGCTGCTTCAGTTCGGCCTCGCGGTCGGGCACCACCACCACCGGCAGTGCTTCCGGGCTGAAACGCGCCGGCAGCAGCTGCTCGCCATCACCCAGCTGTTCGCGCAGCCAGGCCAGCTGCGCATCGTCGAGGCTGTCATCGCTGCGGAACAGTGCGCGATTGCCCTGCTCGGTACCGAGTTCAACCAGGCGCAGGCCCTTGGCCTGGGCCCAGCGCCGCAGGAACGGCACCACGGCGTAACGATGGCCATGCGCGACCGGCACCCCCATCGCGCGGAACAGCATCTCTTCGAAGCCACCGCCATTGTCGAGGATGACATGCACGGCACCGCGCGCCGGCAGGGCACTGGCCGGCAGGTCGCCTTGCGAGGTCGGCACGCGCACATGCTCCATCAGCAGGTCGAACAGGCGGTCATCGCACAGCGCCGCGCCCAGCAGCGCCTCGTTGTGGCGGCTCAATACGCGTCGCCACGCCTCCGGCTGCTGCCGCGCAACGTCGGCCAGACCATCGATCAGCGCCTCCAGCAAGGCATGTTGCACAGCGCGGTACTGGTCATCGCGCTGCAGGTCTTCGCGGCTGGCGGTGGGAGTCAGCCGCGAGGATTCGATCACCCCGCCGATGAAGCCAGCCCACGGCGGCAGCAGGTCACGGGCATCGTCATCCAGCAGCATGCCGCGCACGAACACCGACAGGTTGCGGTTGTCGCTGGTGCCATAGGTGGCACCATCCTGCACCCACAGCAGGCCGGTGGCATCGCTGTTGCCGTCGGCACGCAGCGGCACGGTGACGATCGGCTCGAAATCGTGCTCGAAGCGCGCGGCGAACTGCAGTGCCTGGCGGCGTGCCTGCACCGGGTGCACGGCCACGTCACCCTGCCCCCGCCACGGCGGCGGCTCGGGGTTGAGCGCTTCGGTCGCAGCACCGATGAAGATCGGTTCGGACAGCAGCGCGCAGTAGCGGCCCAGCACCTCGTGCAGGCGCGCCTCGTTGGCCAGCGGCAGGAAGTCCGGATGCAGCTCCAGTTCCACCTCGGTGCCGACCGCACGTGCCGGCACTTCGCTGACGGTGTACTGCTCGGCATTGCTGGACACGTACAGATGGCCCAGCTCCGGCGTCTGGTACGAGGTGGTACGCACGCTGACCCGCCGCGCCAGCACGAAGGCCGACAGGAAGCCGAGGCCGAACATGCCGATCAGGCCTTCATCATCCTCGCCGCCCTGGCGCAGGCCACGGGTATAGCCGACACCGACGGTGGCCAGGTAGTCGTGGATCTCCTGGCGGGTCAGGCCGGCACCGGTATCGGTGATGCGCAGCACGCCGGCACCGGCATCGACCTGCACCGAAATGCGCGAAGGCACCTGGGCGCCGGGCTGCTCGATGCGGCGGCGGATGATCGAGTCGTGCGCGTTCTGCACCAGCTCGCGCAGCGCCACCACCGGGGTGGAATACAGGTGCTTGCCCAGCACCGTCATCAGTCCATTGAGATCGACCCCGGCACGACGGATCTCGGCGTTGGGGGCGGTGAGCGCGGTGTCCTGCATGTAATCGTTTACTCCTGGGCACGGAAAGGCGCCAGAGGGCGCCTTCGTCGAGCGGGAAAAACTAGCACAGCCAGCCTGACCGTTGCCGTATATGACGTATGTAGAGGCAGGCCCCGCAGCAGTCCCCCCACCGTGCCTCACGCCGCGTCGATGGCCTCGGACAGGCGCTCCACCGCGATCACTTCCATGCCTTTCACCGATCCGCCCTTGGGTGCATTGGCCTTGGGCACGATGGCGCGCTTGAAGCCATGGGTGGCGGCCTCGCGCAGGCGGTCTTCGCCATTGGGCACCGGCCGGATCTCGCCGGACAGCCCCACCTCGCCGAACGCAATCGTCTTTTCCGCCAGCGGCCGGTCCTGCAGCGAGGACAATACGGCCAGCAGCACCGGCAGGTCGGCGGCGGTTTCCTGCACGCGGATGCCACCGACCACGTTGACGAACACGTCCTGGTCGCCGACCAGCACGCCGCCGTGGCGATGCAGTACCGCCAGCAGCATGGCCAGGCGGTTCTGCTCCAGGCCGACCGCGACACGGCGCGGATTCGACAGCGGCGACGCATCGACCAGCGCCTGCACCTCCACCAGCAGCGGCCGGGTGCCCTCGCGGGTGACCATCACGCAGCTGCCCGGCTGATGGGTGCTGCCGCCGGACAGGAAGATCGCCGATGGGTTGGAGACCTCCTTCAGGCCCTTGTCGCCCATCGCGAACACGCCCAGTTCGTTGACCGCACCGAAGCGGTTCTTGAACGCGCGCAGCAGGCGGAAGCGGCTGCCGCTCTCGCCCTCGAAATACAGCACTGCATCGACCATGTGCTCGAGCACGCGCGGGCCGGCGATGCCGCCCTCCTTGGTCACGTGGCCGACCAGGAACACGGCCGTGCCGGTTTCCTTGGCAAACCGGACCAGCCGCGCCGCGCTCTCGCGCACCTGGCTGACCGAACCGGGCGCGGCGGTCAGGCTCTCGGTCCACAGGGTCTGCACGGAGTCGGCCACGATCAGCCGCGGGCCGGCCTTGGACGCATGCTGCAGGATCGATTCGACCCCGGTCTCGGCCAGTGCGTTGACCCCGTCCAGCGGCAGCTCCAGGCGGTGCGCGCGGCCGGCGACCTGCGCCAGCGATTCCTCGCCGGTGACGTACAGCACCGGCAGTTCGGCCGCCATCTTCGCCACCGCCTGCAGCAGCAGGGTCGACTTGCCGATGCCCGGATCGCCACCGACCAGCACCACCGCGCCCTCGACCAGGCCACCGCCCAGCACCCGGTCGAACTCGCCGATGCCGGTGGAGACCCGGCGATGCTCGGTCTGCTCCACGTCCTTCAGGGCGGTGATCTTCGGCGGGTCGATCTTGCCGGCCCAGCCGGCCCGGCGCGAAGCCGGCGCCTTGGCCGCCGCCGCGCTTTCCAGCACGATTTCCGACAGCGAGTTCCAGGCGTTGCACTCGGTGCACTGGCCCTGCCACTTGCTGAATTCGGCGCCGCATTCATTGCAGACGTAGGCGGTGCGGGCTTTTGCCATCGGATGATTTCCAGCAACGAGAACAGGCGTGGCAGGATAGCCGAGCCGGGTCGCAGGTGCTGCGACCACTCAAGTCCTGCCCACCTGCGCCGATAGGGGTCGCGGGCGTGCGCCTTGCGGGCGCCCCTCCCTCCCCCACTGGATTCATCATGACTGGCAGCTACAGTCAGAGCCTGGTCATCATCTCCCTGCTGGTGGCCATTCTTGCTTCGTACACGGCACTGGACATGGCCGGGCGCCTGGCCACGGCCGAGGGTCGCGTGGCCCGCTGGTGGCTGGCCGGGGGGGCGGCGGCCATGGGCCTGGGCATCTGGTCGATGCACTTCATCGGCATGCTCGCCTTCGACCTGCCGATTCCGGTGGGTTACGACCTTGGCATCACCCTGTACTCGCTGGCGGTCTCGATCGGCGCCTCGGCCTATGCGCTGTGGCTGGTGTCGCGGCCCAGCCTGCCGTGGCGCCGGCTGCTGGCCGGGGCCGTGCTGATGGGCCTGGGCATCGCCACCATGCATTACCTGGGCATGGCGGCGATGCGCATGCAGCCCGGCATCGACTACCACCCGGGCTGGTTTGCCGCCTCCATCGCGGTGGCCATCGGTGCCGCCGGCGCCGCACTGTGGATCGCCTTCCGCCTGCGCGCCGAGCGGCGCAACACCCTGCTGCTGCGCGCGCTCGCTTCGCTGGTGATGGGGCTGGCCATCGTCGGCATGCATTACACCGGCATGGCGGCGGCGCGCTTCCCCGAAGGCAGCATCTGTGGCGCCGTCGGCAGTGGCGGCATCGACACGCGCTGGCTGGCAGTGCTGGTGATCGTCACCACCGTGGCCACGCTGGGCATCGCCCTGGTCGCCTCGCTGTTCGACCGGCAGATGCGCGTGCGCACCGGGCTGCTGGCCGATTCGCTGGCGCACGCCAACGACAAGCTGATCCAGGCCGCGCTGCACGACCCGTTGACCCAGCTGCCCAACCGCATGCTGCTGCAGGACCGCATCGAGCAGGCCATCGAGAAGGCGCGGCGCCGCAACCATGCAGTGGCGGTGATGTTCTGCGACCTGGACGGCTTCAAGGCGGTCAATGATGCGTACGGCCACCAGCTCGGCGACCGCCTGCTGGTGGCGGTGGCACAGCGCATCGGCGGCCAGCTGCGACCGCAGGATACCTTGGCCCGCCTCGGCGGCGATGAGTTCGTGATCGTGCTGGCCATCGACATTCCCGACGATGCGGTGGTGGTGGCCGAGCGCATCATCGCCGCGGCCGGCGAACCGTTCCTGCTGGATGCGGCCGAACTGCAGGTCAGCGCCAGCCTGGGCATTGCCCTGTACCCGGATGACGCCGGCAACGAGCGCGAGCTGATGGCCCACGCCGATGCGGCGATGTACCACACCAAGGAAACCGGGCGGAACGGCTACACCTTCTTCACCCCGTCGATGCAGCTCAGTGCCAACCGCCAGCTGCGCCTGCTGCAGGACCTGCGCAAGGCCATCGCCCGCGACGAACTGATCCTGCATTACCAGCCCAAGTTCCCTGCCGCCGGCGCACCGGCCACCGGGGCCGAAGCGCTGCTGCGCTGGCAGCACCCGGAGCTGGGACTGCTGGCGCCGGACGTGTTCATCCCCATTGCCGAGCGCAGCGGCCTGATCCTGCCGATCGGTGACTGGGTATTGGACCGCGCCTGTGCGCAGCTGCGGGCATGGCACCAGGCCGGGCATACGGAATGGACAATGGCGGTGAACCTCTCGCCGCTGCAGTTCGCCTCGCCGGCACTGCTGGACAGCGTGCGCGAGGTGCTGCACCGGCACCGGATCGAACCGGCGCGGCTGACCCTGGAGATCACCGAGACCACGGCGATGAAGGACGTCGATGCCAGCCTCGCGATTCTCAACGACCTGACCGCGATGGGCGTGCACATCGCCATCGATGATTTCGGCACCGGCTATTCCAGCCTGCTGTACCTCAAGCGCATGCCGGCCACCGAACTGAAGATCGACCGTGCGTTCGTGCACGACCTGGAGCGCAATGACGAGGACGCCGCCATCGTCTCGTCGATCATCGCGCTGGGCCGCACCCTGCAGCTGCAGGTGGTGGCCGAGGGCGTGGAGACGCAGGCGCAGCGCGAGTACCTGAGCGAACTGGGGTGTGACCAGTTGCAGGGTTACCACCTGGGCCGACCGATGGACGCCGAGGAATTCCTGCGCCGGGTGGGGTGAAGCGCCAGGTCCGGGGTCGGATCCCTTGCCGCAGGCAAGGGCTCTGACCCCATCCACGCATGGCGTGGATCTCCTGGTAGAGCCGGCCGCTGGCCGGCTTCGCGTAATTGCCGGCCAGCGGCCGGTACTACCAGCCTGGTGGGTGCACGAAACGCGCAACCACAGCAAACAGAAAGGCCGCCCGAGGGCGGCCTTTCTGCGTGGCAACGTCGCGAGGACGTCAGTGCATCATGTGCACGTTCATGTTGTGCATGACCCACAGGGTGCCGATCACGATGATGCCGATCACCACAACGGTGAAGGCCGCAGCGTTGACGTTCCAGCGGCTTTCCGAAGAGCGGTCCAGGTGCAGGAAGAACACCAGGTGGACCAGCATCTGCAGCACCGCGGTGACCGCGATCACCACACCGTTGACGGTGCGCGAGAAATCACCCGACATCACCATCCAGAACGGGATGACGGTCAGCACCACCGCCAGCACGAAGCCGATCAGGTACGACTTCACGCTGCCGTGGCTTTCGCCGCCGGTGCCGTGGTCGTGTGCGTGGTTGTCATGTGCCATTACAGCGCTCCATTGAGGTAGACGACGGAGAACACGCCGATCCAGATCAGGTCCAGGAAGTGCCAGAACAGGCTCAGGCACGCCATGCGGGTCTTGTTGGTCGGGGTCAGGCCGTACTTCTTCAGCTGCACGAACATCACCAGCAGCCACAGCAGGCCGGCGCTGACGTGCAGGCCGTGGGTACCGACCAGGGCGAAGAACGCCGACAGGAAGGCACTGCGATCCGGACCGTAGCCCTGATGGATCAGGTGCTGGAACTCATAGACTTCCATGCACATGAAGCCGAAGCCCAGCAGCCAGGTAACCGCCAGCCACAGGAACATCTGGCCAACCTGCTTGCGGTGCATGGCGATCATGCCCAGGCCGAAGGTCAGCGACGAGGTCAGCAGCAGCGCGGTTTCCCACGCCACGAACGGCAGTTCGAACAGGTCCTTCGCGGTCGGGCCACCATCGGTACCGCCTGCCAGCACCACGTAGGTGGCGAACAGCGAGGCGAAGATGAGGCAGTCGCTCATCAGGTACACCCAGAAACCGAAGACGGTGTTGCCGCCGGTGTCGTGGTGCTCGTGGTCGTCATGGCCATGGGCCGCCGCGTGCGCGGCGTGCCCGTGGCTCAGGGTCGAGGTATTGGTGCTCATGCCTTCAGCTCCGACTTCACCAGGCCCTGGGCTTCCAGGTGCTTGCGGTGTTCGTTCTCGATGCGTTCCACCTCGGCGGCCGGGACCCAGTAGTCCACGTCCTGGTCGAAGGTGCGGTAGATGAACGTGGCGATCATGCCGACGAAGCCGACGATGGCCAGCCACCAGATGTGCCAGATCATCGCGAAGCCGAACACCAGGCTGAAGGCACCGATGACAACGCCCGTGCCGGTGTTGCGCGGCATGTGGATGTCGGTGTACTTGGCCGGCTTCGGCCAGGCTTCACCACGCTGCTTGCGCTCCCAGAAATCGTCCAGCTCGGTGACTTCCGGCAGCGTGCCGAAGTTGTAGAAGGCCGGCGGCGAAGAGGTTTCCCACTCCAGCGTACGGGCATCCCACGGGTCGCCGGTCAGGTCGACGGTCTTCTTGCGGTCGCGGATCGAGACGGCCACCTGGATGATCTGGCACAGGATGCCGGCGCCAACGATGAAGGCACCTGCGGCGGCGATCAGCAGCAGCGGCTCATAGGCCGGGTTGACCGTGCTCTGCAGGCGACGGGTCATGCCCATGAAGCCCAGCACGTACATCGGCATGAAGGTCACGTAGAAGCCGATGAACCAGCACCAGAACGCGCACTTGCCCCAGAACTCATTGAGGCGGAAGCCGAACATCTTCGGCCACCAGTAGGTGATGCCGGCGAACATGCCGAACACCACGCCGCCGATGATGACGTTGTGGAAGTGGGCGATCAGGAACAGGCTGTTGTGCAGCACGAAGTCGATGGCCGGGATCGCCAGCATCACACCGGTCATGCCGCCGATGACGAAGGTGACCATGAAGCCGATGGTCCACAGCACCGGGGTGGTGAAGTGCACGCGGCCGCGGAACATGGTGAACAGCCAGTTGAAGATCTTCACGCCGGTCGGGATCGAGATGATCATCGTCGTGATGCCGAAGAAGGCATTGACGTTGGCACCGGAACCCATGGTGAAGAAGTGGTGCAGCCACACGATGAACGACAGCACGCCGATGCAGGCGGTGGCGTAGACCATGCCCTTGTAGCCGAACAGCGCCTTGCGCGAGAAGGTCGCGATGACTTCGGAGAACACACCGAACGCCGGCAGGACCAGGATGTACACCTCCGGGTGACCCCAGATCCAGATCAGGTTGATGTACAGCATGGCGTTGCCGCCACCGTCATTGGTGAAGAAGTGCGTACCCAGGTAACGGTCCAGGGTCAGCAGCACCAGGGTGATGGTCAGCACCGGGAAGGCAGCGACGATCAGCACGTTGGTCACCAGGGCGGTCCAGGTGAACACCGGCATCTGCATCAGCTTCATGCTGGGGGTACGCATCTTCAGGATGGTGATGAAGAAGTTGATACCGCTCAGCGTGGTACCCAGGCCTGCGACCTGTAGACCCCAGATGTAGTAGTCCATGCCGACGCTTGGACTGTATTCGATGCCCGACAGTGGCGGGAATGCCAGCCAGCCGGTGGCAGCGAACTCACCGATCCACAGCGACAGCATGATCAGCACCGCACCGGACACGAACAGCCAGAAGCTGAGCGAGTTGACGAACGGGAACGCGACGTCGCGCGCACCGATCTGCAGCGGCACGGCCAGGTTCATCAGGCCGGTGATCAGCGGCATCGCCACGAAGAAGATCATGATCACGCCGTGGGCGGTGAAGATCTGGTCGTAGTGGTGCGGCGGCAGGTAGCCCTCGGAGCCACCGACGGCGATGGCCTGCTGGGTACGCATCATGATGGCGTCGGAGAAACCGCGCAGCAGCATGACGAAGGCGACGATGAGGTACATCACGCCGATCTTCTTGTGATCCACCGAGGTGAACCACTCCTTCCACAGATAGCCCCACAGCTTGAACTTGGTGATCAGGGCGACGACGCCCAGGCCACCAAGAACCGCGCCGATCAACGTCGTCAGGACGATCGGATCGTGGGGGATCGACTCAAGAGAGAGTTTTCCCAACATGTTCATTCTCCCGAACCCGCGTGGCCGGCATGGCCTGCGTGTTCGTGTTCGTTGGCATCCAGGTTTTCACCCGATTCCTTGGAATCATGCGCGTCACTGGGGGCATGGCCCTCGTGCGCTTCATGCGTGGCGGCATCGGCAGCGGCGGCACCGGCATGCGAGTGCTTCATGCCGTAATGCTTGTTGTCGCCCATGTGCTTGGCGATGACCCAGTCGAACAGGCCTTCTTCGGTCTTGCCGAAGTAGGTGACCGGATACCACTCGGCGTTGCGTGCTTCACCCAGCGCCTTGAACGAGGCCTTGTCCAGGGTCTGCTCACCGGCGCGGACCTGGTCCAGCCACTGGCGGTATTCGGCATCGGTGACCGAGTAGGCGGTGAAGTGCATCTTGGCGAAGCCCGCGCCGCTGTAGTGCGAGGACATGCCCGGGAATTCGCCGGTCTCGTTGGCGATCAGGTGGAGCTTGGTCTCCATCGCAGCCATCGAGTAGATCATGCTGCCCAGGTGCGGGATGAAGAACGCATTCATCACCGAATCGGACGTGATCTTGAAGTTCAGCGGCGTGTTGACCGGGAACTTGATTTCGTTGACGACCGCCACCTTCTCTTCCGGATAGATGAACAGCCACTTCCAGTCCAGCGAGATCGCCTCGATGGTGACCGGCTTGACGTCCGAATCCAGCGGACGATACGGGTCCAGTGCGTGCGACGAACGCCAGGTCAGGACCGCCAGCACCAGCACGATCATGCAGGGAATGGACCACACCACCACCTCGATCGCCGTCGAGTGGGACCACTTCGGCTCGTAACGGGCCTTGGTGTTGGAGGCGCGATACTTCCACGCGAACGTCAGGGTCATGATGATGACCGGGATGACGACCAGCAGCATGAGCACGGTGGCCGTGATCAGCAGGGTCTTCTCATCCTGGCCGATCTGGCCCTTCGGACTGAGGATGGCCACCGCATCGCAACCGGTGAGCATCACCAGCAACGACAGCAGCAGGCCCGGGCGCAACCAGCGCCCAAGGGTTTTCAACGGAATCATCGGTCGATCCAATTGCGAGGGAATGCCGTTCCCCGTCCCTGCCTGTTCCGGCCAAAAGCCGGTCCCACCGGTCCGGAAGACAGGCAGGGAGGTGGGGTCGAGTCAGCCTTTCAATTTTAGGCCGTCACCCACCATTTAAGAAAGGCATTGACATTGATCGAGCGCAGGAAAGGCCCGATTCTGGCTGCGACACGTTGTCGCACCGCGCAGGTGTGACGGGCGCATGACCCAGGACTGCGTCGCGGCCCCGCGCGCTCGTGGGGCCATTCGCCCTCGTTCGGCAAAGTCACCTGAACCGGTTCAGCGTACTGGCGGGTGCCTGGCGTGGGATGCTCTGCACAGGAGGAAGCCCCCGATGGACAAGATCGACTTCAAGAAGCGCGACCGGGCGCTCTATCAACCGCCCGCCGGCAGGTTCGTACCGGTCGATGTGCCGCCCCTGCCCTACGTGATGGTCGATGGTCGCGGCGACCCGAACACGGCCCCCGCCTACCTGCAGGCCGTGCAGTGGCTGTATTCGGTGAGCTATGCATTGAAGTTTGCGCTGAAGGCCGAAGGGCGCGACTACGTGGTGCCACCGCTGGAGGCGCTGTGGAGCGCCGAGGACCCGGCCAGCTTCATCGCGCGACGCAAGGACGAGTGGGCCTGGACCGTAATGATCCGCACGCCCGAGGGCATCGGTCCTACGCAGTGGCAGGCCGCGATCAGCAAGGCGCGCGCGAAGCTGGGGGATGCGCCGCCCAGCCTCCGCAATGAAATCCTTGCCGAGGGCCCCAGCCTGCAGACCTTGCACGTGGGCGCCTACGACGACGAAGGCCCCGTCCTGGCGCATCTGCATGACGAAGTGATGCCCGCACTGGGTTACACCTTCGCCGGCCCCCATCATGAGATCTACCTGAGCGACCCGCGCAGGACCGACGCGGCGCGGTTGAAAACCGTGCTGCGGCAGCCGGTGCGGCCGATCAAGCCTGATGAGGATTCCGGCACATGACACAAGGAATGCCATGCACCTGATCAACCGACTGCTGCACTGGACCACCCTGCCCGCCGGGCGCCGCCTGATGGCCGTGCTGGGTGCCGCGCTGGTGATCGTGCTGGCCTGCAATCCGGATCTGCTGCCGTTGTTGCCGGTGGTGGATGCGCTGGGCCTGGACGTACTGATGCTGTTGCTGGGTGCGCAGGTGGTGGCGGTCCTGCCTTGGGTGCGGGAGCGGGCCGCGCGTGGGATCAGGGTGCTCGCACACCTGCTGATCGGTGCATCGGCGGGAGCAGCGGGTGGTTATCTCCGGCAGCTCGCGTGGTGGCTGGCACGGGATGCGGGGATGACGAGACGTTGCTGAAGGCTTGCAGCCTTCAGTGAGGTGACCATCCAATGATCACCGGCGAGCGCAAACAAAAAGCCCCGACCAAAGGCCGGGGCTTTTCACTACAACTGGTGCCGGAAACAGGAGTCGAACCTGCGACCTACGCATTACGAATGCGCCGCTCTACCAACTGAGCTATTCCGGCCTAGCGGGCCATTGTAGTGTGTGTCGGAGACTGCGGTCAATTGCCGGACGGCACTCCAAGGACGGCCTGCGGACACTACCGACGAGAACCGTTCCTGCTGCAGGCCCGACACGTCGTCACACTTTGCCTTGTAGTCGCTCCAACCGTCGCATCCTCTTCACTTCCTTGCCCAGCACAGGGTCAGAACGAAGCTCGTTCAATAGCATCTTCGCTCTGGGCTTGCGGGATTTTTTTAAGGCGAGCAACAGCAATACACGCTTGGAGCCACCGTTGCGATCACTCGCCAGCCTAATGACGTCATCAATGACGGTGTCGTCGGCCGCAGCGGACAGAACGCCACCGATTAGATAATCCATCTCTGGCGATAGAGCTAACGTGTCACTTTCATACATTTCAAGGATGTCTGGCCACCACTTGCGGACACCGGGTGTCGTCAAGGCGCGTACAATTCCCTCCCGAACGCGCTCAGGATAGGGGAGCGGCGCGTGCGCAAGAAGTACGCGCAGGGCAGCATCATTGTCACCATTCCAGCCCACAAGATCCCAGACTGAATCGACATTCAACCCAGCGCCCCGAAGTTCACGGACCAGCCCGGCCTCCGCCTTCGCCAAGATCTCGGCGGTTCTAATTCGTTGCGCTTCTCTCTCCTGTTCCCGCCGTACGAACTCCGGATCGGACATCAGTCTGTCCATCAATTCCGCCGCTGTAATTTTATCCTTCATGGGATGTACCTCAACGCCACATCCCCTTCATTAATTGCATTCAACAAAGGCCTGGAAAGCACGGTATCTCGACGAACATAAAGGTCAAATCTTCGTCCGGAGCTCTTTGCAAATTGAGAATAATCCCTCAGCTGACTAGTATAACTCAATGTCTTCACATTCTTTACCTCGCTAAGAGTACTACTCGTCATCCCATCGGGAAATCTCAATCTCCACCCTGTCCAGAAATATCCTCTTGATCCAATATTGTAAGTGCCGCGCACCGCGTCCTCACCCGCCCTCCCGATCTTGACGACCAAAAGCCCCCCCGCCTTCAGCGGAACCCCCTCCGGGGTATCCATTAACGGATAGAATATGTCGTGGGCAAGTGCTTTGTAATCAAGAATGTTTCCATTCTTGGTCAAGTCCCCCTTAAGACCAAGTCTACTCTGCAGCTCGTCCCAGCGCCCAGCCGAACTCGTCGCAACAGACTGACCGCTGGCTGCACGAGGAATATTGCCTATGCTTCCTCCAGCATCCCCTTGAGCAAGACGGCAGCCCGTATCCTTGCCGCAGGCTTGACGACCATCTGGGTCAAAGTAGCTATATGGATTTTGGTTTGCATAGACGTATCTCCCAAACGAACTTATTGGATCGCTCAGCGCATCAATGGGATCCACACTGAGAAACACACCCAGCTCTGGGTCCATGTACCGCTGCTGCATGTAGCTCAAGCCCGTTGCAGCATCACTCACATGCCCGGTATAGCCCGGTCCATCAGTCACTTCCCCGCTAACGACGGCTCCATAGGGCTCATAGGCGAGTCGTTTGATGACGTTGCCGGATGCATCGGTCTCGGCCACCGGCGAGCCCAAAGCATCGGTGTGGATATAAGTGACCGTTTGGGCTGTCGCAGTCCCTACAAACGTCACCACAACCATGGCGATGGCAGCCAGCCACTTGGGTAGCTGCTTTGTCTTCCGTGTGTTCATATCCACCTCAGTTCGACCAGGCCGAGCACGCCTGCGCATTGCAGGCCCGCACCTTGTAGCCACCCTGGCAGCGTGTATCGAGGTCGTACCCGATGCCATCCGCCCTATAGGTCGCGCCGCCGCTGCTTGAACGCATGTTGTAGTAGGTGGCACCCGGCGACGCATTCCAGATGACCGAGCAGATGTTGGGGCCGCTCTTTACGATCCTCACACCCGTGGGTACGGCCGGCGCACTGGAAATCGCAACCAGGCCAGCAGCAGAACTGGGGCTGCAGCCCGCGGGATTGCAGGCACGACCACGGTAGTAGAAGTTGCCTCCGCCGCCCTTATTCAGGGAGACGGTTCGATCCCCCGCAATCAGCGACCAGTTGGCGCCGTCAGTACTTTCGTCGATTTCATAGCGCGTCGCGTCCGCCACTTCCAGCAGGGAGATCGAGTAAGCCGCGCCGATTCCCACCCCATCCGGCACGCGCAGGACCGGGGTCGCCGGAGGACCAATCACGCGCACGCCCGCTACCGCTGACCACGGTCCGCAACCGGCGACATTGCAGCCACGCACCTGGTAGTCCCACTGCCCCGGCCAGCGACCGCCTCGGGCCACGGCGGTCGCGCCGTCTTCCTGGGCGAGTCCGAAGCCACCGCCATTGAGCTGTTCCATCAACTGGTAACTCGTCGCGGCGGGGATTGCGCCCCACCACATGCTCACGGTTGAACTGTAGCTCACACCGCCGAGATTGATTCCCGTGGCTTGGACCGGTGGCAATGTCACGACGATCGCGCCTACGGCGCTTGACGCGCTGCACCCGGCGTCATTGCATGCAAAGGCACGATAGGTGTAACTGCCCGCGATTCGTCCACTAATGGCCAGTTGATTCCCACTGATCCGGTTGATCTCAGTCCATGCTCCCCCGTTGAACTGTTCTTCAATGCGATAGCTGCTGGCCTGGGCCACGCTCGAAACAGAGACGGCGTAGCTGCCGTTGTAGCTCGCAGCGGGTACCGACAGTGCGGGTACGGATGGGGCATACAGCGCGGTAATCGCCGCTTCGGCCGAGTAGGCGCCGCAGCCCTGTGGATTGCATGCTTTGACCCGATAGCGGTAGGTGCCTGCAGGCTTGCTGGTCACTTGATAGGTTCGGCCAGAGCCATCAAAGGCCACATTCCAACCACCACCCACGGCCTCCTCAAGCACAAAGCGGGCGGCCCCCTGCACCGCTGACCAGCTCAGGGAATAGGTTCCGTTGATACCTTGCGCCGGTGCAGTGATCACCGGCGCAGCGGTGGGAGCAAGCTCCACCTGGATGGAGGCTTCCACACCCCAAGCGCCGCAGACAGTGCCATTGCAGGCACGGCCACGATAGCGATAGACGCCGGAGCTTCGCCCGGCCAGCGAAACGTTCAGCGCAGGCCCTTGATAGACAGCCTGCCAGTCACCGCCACTCGACTCCTGCACCTCGTAACGCTGCGCACCGGCAACGGCTGTCCACTGCACCGCAAACGCACCGTCCGCGCTGTAACCCGGAACCGTTACGACCAATGCTGCAGGCGCGATATCCACGGCACGCTTGGCAACGAGGCTGCCGTTGAGCTGGATGTAGTCAAAGCCCTTGGCCTGGCGCTGGTCGTGCTGATAGCGCAGCACGCCATCCTGCCCATAGAGGGAACGAATGTTGCCATTGGTTGCGCTGGCCAAGGTACGACGGCCATGTGCATCGTACTGATAAGCCTCCTTGCCATCGACCTCGCGCAGGCGATTGCCGTAGTCGAACCGGAACACGACGCCATTGCGGATCTTCAGGTTACCCTGGCTGTCATAGCCAAGCCCGGTGACGGTCGCACCACTGCCGACATCCCGCACGTTCGTCAACCGATTGTTGAAGTCGTACTCAAAGGACTGCCGTCGTGCGCCGACGTTGGCGGTGACGATATTGTCCAGAACGTTGTACGCATAGCTTGCGTTTCCGAAGCTGGCCGCCGTCACCGTGGTCAGACGATCCAGGCCGTCGTAACGCATGTCGCGGTTTCCAGGGGCTGCCGGCAGGCCGTCACTGATGGCCGCCACATTGCCATTGGCATCGTAGTCGTAGCCGTCATCGATGACCTTGCCACCTGCACCACTGTCGGTGCTGCGATCAGGCAGGCCGCGCGCGTTCTGCGTCATCTGATGCACGACGCCGTTGCCATAGGTGAAGCCGCTCATGCCGCCGTTCGCGTAATAGCGCACGTTGATGGCGAAGGCTCCGGCTCGCGTCGGCTGCCCCAGCGCATTCGGGCCGTAGTCGATCGTCAGGCCGGACGGCTGCACATGGGTTGCCAAGGCGCCGTTTGCATCGTAGCCATAGCCCAGCGCCCAGGCCTCGCCACCGTCGTAGGCCACGCTCTCGGACGTGGGCAGTCCACGCAGGTTGTAGGTGTAGTCGTTGGTGGTGATGGCGCCGTTGTTGCGGGTCTGCACACGCTTCACTTTCCCGCCAGGCCAATAGTTCCAGTCCTGATCACCCTGGCCATCCGAGAAGCGCAGCGTCAGCAAGCGATTCATGCTGTCGTAGGTCCGGTCAGCCCGCGAAGGCGACGCATAGGCAGCTTCGCTCTCACATTGAGGGCCCAGCAACGTCAGGCCCGAGGCAGACCAGAGCAGATTGCCTGCGGCGTCGTAGCCCATGCCGGTCGCACCGGTCTCAGGCTCCATGCTCTTGCACAGGCGCTGGGCGCCGTCATAGACATACTGCCGCCGCACACTGACGCTGCCATCGTAGTTGCGCCGCAGGATCGACAGCGGCTTGCCCAGCGTGTCGCGCTGAATCTCCGTCACCACTCCCTCAGCGTGGAAAATCCGGATGGGCGTGTCCTGGCTGGGCTTGCCATACATCAGGTAGTCGGTGGTGGTGGCAATGCCGCGCGGATTGGTCACCTTTACGCTGCCTCCGCCAAGTTGCTCGGTGGTCGTGACAAGCCGCCCCAGTTCGCTGTCCTGCTCGCTGCGATTGGGGCGTCCGAGCGCGTCATAGCCGGTATAGGTGCCGGGCAGCGCGGAGCGGAAGTCGGACGCCGTGCGCGTCGGATAGGAGGTGAAAACCGGGCGCCCATTGCTGTCATAGCGGGTCACCGTCTGGCGCAATGTACCGCCACGGTCCGCAGCGTCGAACGACTCTTCCAATACTGGGCGCCACAACCCGTCGTAGTACGTCACCGCGCATGCGTTGCCGGTACTGGACTCGCGCTTCCAATGGCCTGCTTCCAGCCCGATCTCCGCGCCCGGCACCTGGAAGAATTGCGTTGTAGAAGGATTCCAGGCCACGCTGTCATTGGCGGCCTGGGTCGCCAGTACGATCCGGCCCATCCCGTCGTAGTCGAAACTCCGGCTGGCACCATTGGGCTCCACTGCCGCGCGCACCCAGCCATTGTCATCGACCTGCAGCGAGGCACTGCTGCCGTCCGGGTACGCAACACTCTGCGGCAGGCCACGCTTCCAGCTGCCCAGCGCAATGGTATTGCCCTTGCCATCGGCCACGGAGGCGAGCGTGCCATCGGCGTGATAGCCCAGCGTCTGCTGCAGCACGCCGAAGGCGTAGGTACGTTGCGGGCGCGCCATCGAGTCGAACTCGGTACGCTCGGTCTCGATCTCAACGCCGCCAACGCTCTGTGTGCTGCGCCCGACCTGGCCGAGTATCCAGCGGCCGGTGTCGTCGAAGTAGGTGGTTCTCAGCGTCCGCGAGCGTCCCAACGAGTTACTCTCGGTCTGCACCACCGGCCGCACATGCGCGTCGAACTGATCGGTCGTGTTGACGAAGTTGACGCCATCCTGGCTGAGCACAGATTGCTTCAGGGGACGAATCTTGACGGCGAAGGGATCATCGGCTGCGGTCATCGAACCGTAGCTGTCCGGGAACGGTCCGGCCTGGACCTCGTCCGAACTCATATAAGTATTGGTGGTGACCTGGACGATCTGACCGTCCGGAGCACGCACTGCCTCCTGCAACAACTGCCCTTCGTTCTCATCGAGTTTTCGTCCGAACACACTGTGACGGCGCGTACCATCCGGTTCCACGATCGTCGACACTGCGGAGTTGGCCAGGCCCGAGTCATATCCACCCGACTCGTACGTCCAGGTCAGATTGCCCAACCCGGGCCCCGTCAGCGTCTTGCTGGTGATCGCGAAGAGGTCGAACGCATTGGAGGCGCGTTGCGCGTAGCGCCCACCGCCCATGTCTGCGCAAGCGGTACTTTTTACACCCAGGCGGGTGCGGCGCAGGTACTTGAACTCAAACTGTCCACGCGTTCCAGATGGGTGGGTCGCGATCAGGCTGAATCCAGACTGCTCGAACGTGGGCTTGGTGCAGAGCTTCGGTTCGCCATCCCAGCTCTGATATTCCGGATTCAGGCCACCGAACCCGCCGTCCTGCCAGCTGTACTCGTAGCCCAAGCGCGCGCCATCAGGCTGCTGGACTGCGCGCAGCGAGGGCCAGCGTGCAAATCCCATCCCACCGGAACCTTCGTTGTACTCGTAGCTCCAGGTACGGCCATTGGCTGCCGCACTGGCAATGCGGTCCCCCGCATAGGCAATGGAGATGGCGCGGCCATCACTGCCGCGAATGCCAACCAGCTTGTCGCCCGAATAGTCATAGGCAACCCAGTTGCCATGACGGTCTTCGACCCGGCTGGCCATCAGCAGAACACGCACCAGCTTGGACCCCATGCCTTGGCCCAGCTCCATGAAACCCGCTGTTCGCTCAATGCCTACATTGAAGAAGTAGCGATTCCCCGATGCATCCACGCCCAGGAATCCCTCGCCGGGATAGCCATTGGCCGTCGAGCCCAGGCAACTGAGGCGCATGTTGCCCCGAGTACCCCAGCGATAGGTTTCACCATTGGTGGGTTTCGGGTTGGAGGCGTTGGCAATCAGCAGCATCTCCTGCTCGCCCTGGTCGGGGACACGCACCTGCACGCCGGTCCATATCTCGAAGGTGCCCACGCCGGTACGCGTCTTGGGGTAGAAGGTCTGCGAGCAACGCTGGGTAGCGCCGTTACCCGACTCGTTCCACTTCCAGATGGAGTCGAAGGTGGCGTGCATGTAAGGGACTTCGATGTCCCAGCTGCCGAATCCCCCTAATGGTTGCCGGTCCTTGAAGGACTGCACAGCGAGACGACGTTGCAATCGCACCGGCAGTGCATTGTTGCCTGGCAGGTCAATGTCAGTAACGACAAATTCGGTCGACCCCGAGCTGGGGCTGATGCTATCCCCGAACAGGCTCGAGGTCAGCGGTGCCAGCCCCTCACCGCTCTTGATCTTTTTGTAGTACTCGGTATGCGGGGTGACCGGGCTGCTCGCCCAGCTCCCCCCGGATGACATTACCAATGCTGCGCCGAACAACGCCTGCCACTGCCAGATACGCATGGAACATCCCTTTGTCCAAATGCGTCGGCAATCACCAGACGTTCGGTAATCCACCGACGTGTGCTGGCGTCATGTTCCGGCCGAAAAGCAGCTGCGCCGTCCCTTGCGCCCCCCTGTACCTTCAGGGGCCCAAGCCCCTTCACGTCAGCTTCATATAATACTCACCCAAAGTAAATAGCCGAGGTGCGGACTGGGCGAGGCCCATTTCCGCAGCGTGTCTACTACGCCTCCACCCGGTTCGCACACGCCCGCCCCTCGGCGAAATCCCGCAGATTCCTCAGCGTGATCGCCGAGATCTCCTGCAGCGCCTCCACGGTGAAGAAGCCCTGGTGCCCGGTCACCAGCACGTTGGGGAAGGTCATCAGGCGTTGGAAGGCCTCGTCGTCGATGATCTCGCCGGAAAGGTCCTGGAAGAACAGCGCGCTTTCCTGCTCATAGACGTCGATGGCCAGGTGGCCGAGCCGCCGCGACTTCAGCGCGCGGATCGCCGCATGGGTATCGACCAGCGCTCCGCGTGACGAGTTGACCAGCATCGCGCCGGTCTTCATCCGCGCCAGCGAGGCGTCGTTGATCAGGTGCTGGGTATCGGGCGTCAGCGGGCAATGCAGCGATACGATGTCGGCCCGCGCCAGCAGTTCATCCAGACCAACCCTGTCGCCCACGCCGGCGAAGGCCGGCGACGGATACGGATCATGCCCCAGCACGGTGCAGCCCATGCCCTTGAAGATGCGCGCGGTGGCCAGGCCGATCTTGCCGGTGCCGACGATGCCGACCGTGCGCCCATGCAGGGTGCGCCCGAGCAGGCCATCGAGCATGAAGTTGCCCTCGCGCACGCGGTTGTAGGCGCGATGGGTCTGCCGGTTGAGCGTCATCACCAGCGCCAGCGCGTGCTCGGCCACGGCTTCGGGGGAATAGGCCGGCACCCGTGCGACGAACAGGTCCAGCGCTTTCGCGGCGGCCAGGTCCACATTGTTGAAACCGGCACAGCGCAGCAGGATGGCGCGTACGCCCAGCGCATGCAGCGCGTGCAGTACCGGCGCGTCGAGGCGGTCATTGACGAACACGCAGACGGCGGCGCAGTCCTGTGCCAACGCAGCGGTATGCACGTCCAGCGCGGCATCGAAGTACACGAACGCAAAGCCCTGCCCGGCCGCATCGCGCTGGTTGGCCTCGTCGAGGAAACGACGATCGTAGGGGCGGGCACTGAAGACGGCGATCTGCATGACGGGGCCTGGCTGGAGTTCCCTGCCGACCATACCGCAGCACCTGCCCTGATGGGATGGCCCCGGCGATACGGATATCGCCGGGGCCGGGTACCGCTTAGAACCGGTAGCCCAGGCCCAGCATCACGCCGTTCCGGATCTGCCCGTCGCGGCGCTCACCCACGTAGTCGGCCATGATCGACAGGCGCTCGCTGGCGCGACTGGTCACGCCCACGTTCCAGGCCAGTACCTGCTCGCCCACGGCCTGGCTGCTGGCACCAAACACCAGGTCCGGGGCCGCAGCAAAACCGGTGCTGTAGCGCGCCTGTGAATCGCCCAGCTCCTTCTGCCAGACCACGCGGGCACGCGGGGTGATGCGCTCGCCGTTGTTGCCCTCGAAGGTCTTGAACAGCTGCAGGCCTGCACCCACGCGGATGCTCTCCAGGCTGCCGCTGCGCCCCACCAGCGCGCCAGCGCTCTGCCCTTCGTTGAAGCGGGTGGCCGAGGTCCGCGCGTAATCCACCACCGGCAGCAGCGGCTGGATCACCAGTCCCTTGCCGGTGGTGAAGGAGAACGCGTGTTCGACCCGCGCCGAGATCGCATCGTTGCTGTATCGGGCACGCAGCGGCTGTTGCAGGCCATCGATGGCCGAAAGGCTGCGGCGGGTATCGTGGCGCAGGTCGGTGTAGCGCACGGCCGCCGACAGGTAGCCACGCGAATAGATCGCATCCAGGTAGCCGCCCACATCCAGCGCGCGCACGTCGCCACTGAAACCGGAGCCATCGCTGGCCTTGGTCGACATGTCCGCAGCGGCCACGCTGACGCCGAGGGTGACGCGGTCATCGGCCACGCGCGTGTCGGCACCGACCACGATGCCGCCGATGTTATGGCTCAGGCCGGCCACGCCACCGTCGGCGTCGATGCGGCCATGGCTGGCGAAACCGCGCGCCCACAGGCCACGGCTGCCACCCGCCGCGCGGCTGTCGCCAGCAGCCTCGCCGGCCGGCTCGACCAGATGCATGGCCAGCTGGTTGAACAGGCTGCCATGGCGCATGCCCGGCCGCGCCGACACCGACTGCGCCGCCTGCAAGGCCAGGCCATCGGCATCGCCGCCACTGCGCATCGCCGCCTGGTGCTGCTGCACCACGTTGCCGATGCTGCCCAGCAGTGCATTGTCGGCCAGGCGCAGGCTGGCGTGTGCATCACCGCGCAGGGCGCCGGCCTGCTGTGCGATCACATCGCGGTCGGTGAACTGCAGCGCGCCGAGCAGCGACTTCAGGCCGCTGTCCTGGCGATCCGATGCGGCTGCCAGCGCGCGCCCCAGTCCATCGCCGGAGGTGCCGTTGGCAAACAGGCCCAGCTGATCGAAGCCCGGGTTGACGGTCAGCCACAGCCCGTCGGCGGTCTGGTTGACGTTGAAGCTGAGCAGCGAATTGTGGCGCGGGCGGAATACTTCGCCCGCGGTGATGCTGGCGCTGTAGCCGGTGTCGCCCAGTCGCACGGCATCCTGGAAACCGCCCTGGTAGATCGGCCCTTCCACCAGGTCGCGGCGGTAGCCGCCGGCATAGAAGCCCTGGGCGACGTTCAACGCCAGGTGTGCGCCCTGCGCGATCACCAGCGCCCCCTCTTCGGCACCGCCATCGTAGAAGCTGCCGACGCGCAGGCGGCCACTGCCGGTGCCACCGGCCTCGGTAACATCGAACAGCACCTGCCCGCCGGGCATGATGTTGACGTAGCCGTGGGTCACCAGATCACCGCCACGCGGCATCAGCGTGCCGAACACGCGCAGGCGGTTGAAGCCGTCTTCGCGGTAGGACGGGCCGGTGCCATCCAGCAACGCATCGCTGTCGGTGCCGACCGATGCGATATCGCCATGGCCAACCACGATGCTGCCCGGCATCACCCGCAGCTCGGGGGTGCGCAGCGCGCCGCCCTCCAGCGCGATGGTGCCGTTGTCGACCAGCATGAAATCGGCGCCGGTGGTTTCGGCGGTGCGCCAGGTGGCGCCATTGCTGACACGGATCACGCCCGCCGAACTTGCCAGGGTGGACGCATCCAGATCGGCCAGCCGCAACTGGCCGCGCAGCTCATCCTGGAGGTCGGGGTCGGCAAGCAGCTGCTGCAGCGACTGCGTGCCGATGCCGTTCGGCCCCCGCGTGGAGACGTTGTACAGGCTCACCGCGTAGTTGATGTAGGTGCTGGCCCAGTCGGTGTTCCAGCGCGCGAAATCGTCGTCGACGAAGGCCTGCAACTGGCGCGCGGTGCGCAGGTAGCCCGGATTGATGTCGCCGCTGACGTTGCTGGTGACACGCAGGGTGTCGCCCGGATCGCGATAGCCTGCCGTGTTGATGATGTTGTTGCCGCGGATGTCCTGGCCAGGGAAGGACTCCAGCTTGCTGCCGCTGCCATCCGGATCGAAGGTGACCGAGGTACCCGTGGTGCGCGCCGGGTCGCGGAACACCAGCAGGCCATTGGGCCGCACCACCTCATACATGGCCTTGTGCAGCAGGCCGGCATCCATGCCGCCGCCATAGTTGCCGGTGTAGATCTGGGTCATGCGCGGCGACGGTGCGTAGGTGATCCTGCCACCACTGCTGGCGGCATGGATCTGCACCGAATCGACCAGTGGCAGGTCGCCGCCGAGATAACGGTTGACGCCGCCGGACTGCATGATCGAGCAGGACGAAATGCAGTGGCCGGACACGATCGTGTCCAGGCCCTGGGTGCGGATTACCGCCTGCAGCCACTCGCCGGCGATCAGCGCGCCACCGTTGGACGTGCGCAGCACGACTTCGTGGATCGGGCGTCCTTCGGCCTGCGCCTTGGCCAGCAGCGCGGGCAGCGCCACCACATCGGCAACGGTTACGCCGCCACTGAGGAAGACGCGATCGTCCCGCACGTGATAATTCATTGCCATGACGTCATCAACCGCCGCCATGGCGGTGATGCCCAGCAACGCTGCCAGGGCCAGGCTCAACTTCGAATGCTTCATGTGTTCTCTCTCTCCACCCGCAACGCACGGGTCGAAAGTTCAACGTCCGGACGGTGCGCCCTCCCCCAGTGCAGCGCCCCTCGAAACATGAACGCATTCACAATGGATTCGTGGGCCACGCACACTCTTCCCCATCCGGTCATCGTCGCGTAAAACTCGAAGACGTACCCGCCACCGACGTCCGAGGCCAGCCCTGTCCGCCCCCTCTCCTCTGATCCATCGCGCGCCGGACCTGTCCGCGCCGGCGGACGCGTTCATTGCGTTCGTGCGGGAGGAACGCGCGCCGTTGTGTGCGTTCCTGCGCACGCGCGGTGTCGGGCCGGAGGATGCCGAGGACATCGCGCAGGACTGCATGGAGCGGCTGATCCGCTATCGCGCGCACAGTGCCGACGAGCTGCGGCTGCTGCTGTATCGTATCGCCCGCAACCGCCTGGCAGACCGCGGCCGTTCGTCGCAGTCGCGGCCGCATCTGTCCCTCGCCGAACATGATGGCGGGAACGAGCCTTCCAGCACGTCGCCCGATCCATTGCGCCAGGCCGAGTCCGGGCAGATGCTGTCCCTGCTGCGGCAGGCCCTGTTCAAGCTGCCCGAGCGCGCGCGCGAGGTGTACCTGCTCAACCGGATCACCGGCATGAGCTACACGCAGATCGCGCGGCACTGTGGAATTACTGCCAAGACCGTGGAAAAACACATCGCCCGCGCCCTGCAGGGCCTGCGCCAGGAACTCGGAACGGATCCGCTGCACAACGACAGGGACAACGGATGAGTCACGCCAGGCCCAGGGAAGATACGCAGCTGTTCGAACGCGCCAGCGCCTGGGTGGCGCGGCTGGAGGCTCCGGACTGTACGCCGGGCGAGCGCGAGACGTTCGAGGACTGGTTGGCCGAGGACCCGGCCCATGTTACTGCCTGGATCCAGGCCGAGACCCTGTTCCAGCAGGGCGAGGAACTGGCCGCCGACCCGTGGCTGCGCACCGCCGCGGCACGTGCGGCACGGCCGGCGCCGCGTCGCTGGCTGCCGGCAGTGGCCGCTGCCGCAGGCGTCTGCCTGGCCATCGGGATCGGCTGGATGATTGCCGTCGACGGCAACCCCACGCCGCTGCGCTACGCCAACGATTCCCACCAGCCCCGGCTGCAGACGCTGGCCGATGGCAGCGTGGCCACGCTGGATGCGGGCACCACCCTGCACGCCCGTTTCGGTTGGCGCCATCGCAACCTGGTGCTGGAACGTGGCCGCCTGCAGCTGCAGGTCGCACCGTCGGGCAAGGCCCTGCAGCTGCGCGCCGGCGACAGCACCATCCGCGACATCGGCACCACCTTCCAGGTGGAACGCCTGCATGATGGCCTGGTCGAAGTCGCACTGCTGGAAGGTGCGGTGGAAGTCAGCAGCGGGGGCACCCAGCACACCCTGGCGCCTGGCCAGCAACTGCAGGTACTGCCGAGTGGCCGCATCCAGCCCGGTCCGGCACTGTCGTCCAATGCCGCCGCTGAAGGCTGGCTGCAGGGACAGCTGGTGTTCGATGCCACACCGCTGTCGATCGTGGTCGAACGCATGAACCGCTACGGCCACACGCCGCTGGTGATCGCCGATCCGGAGATCGCCAGCCTGGCGGTAAGCGGCACCTTCCGTGCCGGCGACGCGCAGGAACTGCTGTCGGCACTGGAACTGGGCTGGTCGGTGGCTGGCCAGACGCGATCGGATGGCGCGCTGGAACTGCGCCGCACGTACTGAGGAGGCCTGCGGGGATGGCAGTACCGGGCGCGCTGCAGGGGGGGCTGCTCCGCACCCTGTTCTGCCTCGCGTTGGGCATCCCCGCGCTGCCGTCTGCCGCTGCGGCCGAGCAAGCGGGCACCCTGGAGGTCGATGTTGGCTCAGGCCCGCTGGCGCCGGCCCTGCAGCAATGGGCGCGCCAGAGCGGCATTGCCCTGCTGTTCGATGCGCGTGAGCTGGATGGCCTGCGCACGGCCGGCACCCATGGCCACCGCGATGCGGCCGCGGCCCTGAAGGAACTGGTCGCGGGCATGCCGGTGAACATCCTGCGTACGCCCGCTGGCGGATTCGTCGTACGCCGTACCCACCCCGCGCTCCCATCGCGACCTTCGGTCGCGGCACGCGCCACGCCCGCAGCACCTTCGCCACACAAATCCGCCGACGCGCCGCCGCAGGTGGAACTGGCGCCGATCCATGTCACCGGCAGCCGGCTGCCGCGCACCTCCGTGCAGACCACGCTGCCGGTCACCATCATCGACCGCGATGACATCCTGCGCAGCGGCTACGGCAGCCTGTTCGACCTGCTGCGGCACTTGCCGGGCATGAACGGCCACCCGGCGATGAGCACCTCGCGCAGTGGCGATTCGCAGTACCTGCCGGTGGGTGCGGCCACCACCACCAGCCTGGACGGCATGGGCCCGCGTGCGACCCTGTTCCTGGTCAATGGCCGTCGCCTGCCACGCTATCCCATGGTGTCGCTGGAACAGGGTGGGCTCACCGATCTTGGGGGAATTCCGCTCAGCTTCGTCGAACGCATCGAGCTGGTACGTGGCGGCGCCTCGGCCATCTATGGCGCCGACGCGATGTCCGGCGTGGTCAACATCATCCTGCGCGACCAGGCTGACGGCCCGGAAGCCATGCTGCAGACCGGCCTGAGCGGGCGCGGCGACGCTGGCCAGTATCGCGTGCAGGCGGCCACCGGCGGCGTGCGCGACGGAGGGGACCGCTGGTTCGCCGGCATCGACCTGCACCGCATCGACCACGTGGCCGGTGATCGCCGCCAATGGCATGCGGAAACCTCGCAGTACCTGATCGGCGCGTTCCGCGATGGACGCTACTGGCCGGCAGAACGCTGCGAAGGCCCATTGACGCGGCGCGATGGTGCCTGCTGGTTCGACAGCGCCCGACCACGCTCGCTGCAACCGGCCTCGGATACCGCCTCGACCTACCTGCGCTACCGGCATGAGCGCGGCGAAGGTCGCTATGCCTACGCCGAGGCGCGGGCCAGCCACAACCGGCAACGCTTCGACCTTGGTCCAACCGCCGTTGCCATCGGCCTGTACGGGTTCACCTTCAACAGCGTGCTGCGCGAAGCCGGCAACGTGCGTCCGCATGTACGTGCCACCGACGCCGACGTCACCTTCGGCATTGGCCGCGACCAGGGCCGGCGCAGCTGGGATGCCGGCATCAGCGCACAACGCAGCGATGTCAGCCTGTCCACGTCGGGCACCGTGCGCGCCGAGCCCCTGCTGCGGGTCGCCGAGACACTGGATTTCCTGCCCGGCTTCACCTCGTTGCCGGCGGGCGCGGCCGAGCAGTTGTTCCCGTCGATCCGCAATCGCGGGCGCACCGAGCAGTGGCAGGGCTGGTGGGGCATGCAGCGGGAGCTGATGCCATTGGCCGGCGGTGCTGCACAGCTGGCCACCGGCATCGACCTGCGCCAGGAGCGCTGGACCTCGCATCCCGACGCCCTGCTGAGCCAGGGTGACCTGGCGCTGGGCCTGCCGCAGGAGCAGCGCCACCTGGCGCGCCGCAGTGGCGGCGCCTACGCCGAACTCGGCCTGCCCCTGGCGCACACGCTGCGCATGGACCTGGCAGCACGCTGGGACCGCGATGGCGACTACCAGGCCTTTTCACCCCGTGTTGGCCTGCGCTGGAGCCCCACGCCCCGGTGGTCCTTCCTGCTTGCCAGCGGGCGCGGCTACCGTGCGCCCAGCCTGTTCGAGCAGCGGCGCCCCCCGGGCTATTTCGGTGCGATCGAGCTGCCGGCCTCCAGCGCCCTGCCCGACTGCGCGCAGAGCAGCGGCAACGGGCGCTGCAGCGTCACCGTGGACGTGGTGGAGAACGATGCGTTGAAGGCCGAGCGGTCGCGCAGCCATTCCCTGGCCGCGACCTGGACGCCGACCGATACGTTCTCGCTGTCACTCACCCACAACATCGTCGAACTGCGCAACGAGATCCTGGCCCTGCAACCGGCCGACGCGGTGTGGAACCCCGGCACCTGGGAGCTGGACGAGGACGGCCACCTGAGCAACCTGCGCCTGTCCTTCGACAACATCGGCCGCACCACCTCGCGCAACTTTGTACTGCGCGGGGAGTACCACATCGATACCGGCAGCACCGGCCAGTGGCTGTTCTCGCTCGATGCGCTGAAGCAGCAGGAACTGCGCCGCGAACGTGGCCATGATGCAACGGTGGACCTGCGCGGCCATGTCACGCCGACGATGGCCGCCGTGCTGAACGTGCAGTGGCAGAACAGCAACTGGGACATCGCCCTGCGCGGCAACCAGGTGGGGCGCACGCGCGCCTGGCTGCCCGGTGCGGAATGCCCGGAGGAACAGCGCGAGCAGAACCACTGCATGAACCCCCGGCAGCTGCGCTGGAACCTGCATCTCGCACGACGCCTGGGGCCGCGCGTGGTCGCCGCGCTGGACGTGCACAACGTGCTCGACACGCAACCGGTGAACTATCTGGTCGGCAACGGTGGCCAGATGCCGGGGCTGGACGATCCGCTCGGCCGCTACTTCCTGCTGACCCTGCAGATCCGCTGAGCGTAGTACCCTACGCGCCCTGTTCCATCGGTTCCCCACCACCCCATGAAGGCCTATCTCTGGTTCTGGGGCGCGTTCCTGCTGTTCTTCGCGTTGCCCTTCCCCTGCATCCTCTATGTCGGCACGTCGTGGCCGGTGCAACTGGCCGACCGCAGCGCGCCCTGGCTGGCCCTGCTGCTGCTCGCGCTGTCGGTGATCCTGTGGCTGGCCCTGCTGCTCGCCTTCCTGCACTACCTGCTGCTGGGCCCGCCGCGCGCGCTGCATCGGGTGCGCACCATCCTGGCCGGCGGTGAGCCGCGCGACGCGTTGATCGAACAGGCCGAGCAGACCGGCGTGCACGTGCGCGGCTTCGCGCAGTGGAAGCTGCAGCTGGGCTTCCAGAACCTGTCCGGCACGCCCATCAACGAACAGATGCTGGTGGTGGACAGCAAGCCGCAACTGCAGCGTTTCGTTGCCGGCCAGCGTATCGAGGTACGCCTGAGCCGGATGCCGGGCGCGTTCCCCAACGTGGTGCTGGAGGGGGCGCAGCCCGAACTGGATGTCGCCAGCCTCTGGCGTCGTGGTGTCGGCGCAGCGATCGGCATCGTGGCGGTGGCCAGTGCCTATGTGGCCGCCTATCGGCTGCAGAGTGAGGGGCTGGGCTGGACCTTCCTGTCGCTCGGTCATCCGCTGCTGGTGTGCCCGCTGGTGTTGTGCGGCTACGCGCTGGGCCTGCGCCTGCTCGGCCGGCTGCTGCAGGCCGACGCCCGCGGTGACGCGCTGAAGTATCGCGGCATCGGCGTGGATGCGAAGGTGCTGAAGCTGCGCCAGACCGGCACCTATCTCAACGAGCAGCCGCAGGTGGAGTTCCAGCTGGAATACATCGACCGCGAAGGTGGCGTGCAGCAGGTGAGCGTGCGCCGCTTCATCCCGTTGATCGAGCTGGCCAATCTTCCGCGCGAGCGGGTCACGCTGTTGTACGACCCGGAAGATCGCCGCAACGTTCGCCTGGAGGGTGTATGAAGCAGCCGCCCTCGACCCGGCTGGTGTTCTCCGTGGTGTTGCTGGTGCTGGCCGGCGTCGCCGTGGCTGGCGGAGCCCTGCAGACGCTGGGCGAAACACTGGGCCATTCGGTGCAGGCCAACAGCGCAAGCGCGCCGATCGCCATGCCGCCAGCGCGCGAGAGGCCCGCTTCGCTCGCGCCGATGACCGAGCCGCGGTTGCCGCCGGTGCCCGAACGCAACAACCGGTTGTTCGATGCGGACTACCTGCTGGCCGCCCGCCAGGCACTGGAACAGATGCCTGCGCTGGCCGGGCACCGGCTGACGGTGTTCCACAGCATCCACTTCTACGACGATGGCCGGATCAATCTGGACCTGGTGGATCCGCAGCAGCCGTCACGCGTGGACAGCTACCACTTCGAACGCGGCCAGTGGCGCAAGGGCGACCCGGTCAATCCGCAGCGCTTCGCGCCCACCATCACCCTGCGCCGCAGCAGCACGGCGCTGGCCAACATCGATTTCGAGGCGGTGCCGCGCGTGGCCCAGGCACTGCAGGCACAGCGCAACGCATTGATGGGCACTCCCGGTGAAGTCGGCCACGTCTATGTGATCGTGCGCAAGGGTGGCACTCTGGTCTGGCTGCCGGACGAGGTCGCCGGTGATCGCCAGTCCGCACGCCTCTCGTTCGACGCACAGGGCCGTTCCGGCAACGCGACCCTCCGATAGTCAACGCAAAAAAGGGGACGGAGGGGATTAAGTCGTTTGTGCCTTGGTGCCGTCTGCGACTTAATCCCCTCCGTCCCCTTTTTGCTGTTTCACGGAGCGGGCGATGGCGTACTGCGCGCCGTAGTAGGTGGACAGCACCAGCAGGCTGGCCAGTGGCAGGCCGCCGGCGAAGCGGTCCCAGGCCAGCAGCGAGTCGCTGGCGACGAACAGCAGCGCACCGGCGGCCGCCCAGCGGGAGCTGCTGGCATCCACGGCATCGGACTTCGGGCTGCGCCACTGCCGCGCCAGGGCCAGCACCGCCATCGATGCCAGCACCAGCACGTATGCCAGCACCGGAATGCGCATCGGTGCGGGCAGGTGCGGCCACAGGCCAAGCACGTTGAGTACAGCGAACGCGCCGAGCAGGACGCTGGCGGCAAGCAGGCCACGTCCGGCACGCAGGCCATCGCGGAAGGCGACGATGTAGCAGAGGTGCGCCAGCAGGAACGCGACCAGCCCCGGCACGAACGCATCCACCGGCAACATCAGCGCGATATCCCCCACGCACGACAGCAGCATGCCAGCCAGCACCGCGCGGCGGTAGAACGGCTGTGCGGGATCATGCACTCGCCAGGCGATGGCAGCGATCAGCAGCGTGGTGATCGGCTTGGCCAGCCAATGCAGCCAGCGCCCGTCGCCGTGCAGGAACGCACCGTGGATGGCGAGGATCGCCATCAACAGGATCACGCCATCGCGGGCGCGCGGTTTCATCGTGCCTTCCACAGGTCCGCAAGGCGGTCAGGCTTGCCGGCGATACGCTCCAGCACCGGGTACTGCAGGCCACCGTGGTAGGCGATGTTCATCGTTTCGATGCGGTCGAACTGCTTCACCAGCAGCACGATCGGCGCCTTGTCCTTCCCCGCCGCAGCTACCGCATCCTTCAAGCGCTGGCTGCTGTACTCGCGTCCGCCAACGGCAATCACCTTCATGCCAGGCGCCAGGCCGGCGTTGAAGGCCGGGCTGTCCCAGATCACGTCGCCGACCGTACCGTTGTCGAGCACCGTCGCACCCAGCGAGTACGCCAGCAATGCGGCCTTGGCGCGCTTCTCCTGCGCCTTGTAGGCATCGTTCGGCGTATCGCGGTAGACCAGCTTCCAGCCCGCCAGTTCCAGGCCGCCGGTCAACGAACCGTGGCCGTCCAGGCGTCCGCGCAGGAACGTCGCCCAGTCGTACGGCGCGATGCCGTTCAAGGTCGCAACCACGTCATCGAAGGTGTACGGGTTGACGTCCCAGTCACCGTTGCCAACCCCGAAGAAGGCGCGCGCGAAGTCATCCAGGCTGCGCCGGTTGCCGCTCAGTTCGCGCAGCTTGCCCTCCACTTCCAGCCACAGCATCTGGCCGCCGGAGTAGTAGTCCTCGCTCATCTGATAGTTGCGGTAAGGCAGCGTGCGGCGCTGCGCGATGGTCGGGTCATTGGTGGTGTCCTGCAGCGGCCGCCAGGCCAGGCCCGGGCGACCACGGTCATAGGTCGCGGCCACGTTGGCCAGCATGTCGCGCGCCTGCGCGGTCGACCACAGCCCTGAACGCGCCGCCAGCACCTGGCCCCAGAACTGGGTCTGGCCTTCGTAGACCCACAGCAGACTATCGCCCATCGGCGTGTTGAAGTTGGCGGTGGCCAGATCGGCGCCGCGACGGTACTTGCCATTCCAGGAATGGGTGTACTCGTGCGGCAGCAGATCGCGCATCCACGCGTTGTTGTCCCACTCGGTGAAGTAGCCCGGGTCGGCACTGTTCTCGCTGGAACGGTGATGCTCCAGGCCGATGCCACCGAGGCGGTCGGTCAATGCCAGCAGGAACTCATAGTGGTTGTAGTGCCGCGCGCCGTAAAGCTTGTCGGCCTGCTGCATCAGCGCGCGGTGCATCGTGATCTGCGCCTCGCTCGGCTTCAGCGACTTGGCGTCGTCGGCAAACACGTTGAGGTGCACCGGCACCTTCGCGCCCGGATCGAGATCGATGCGCTGGTAGTGCTCGCCGGCAAACAAGGGCGAATCGACCAGATGGTCATAGGAGATCGGCTTGAACACCACGGTGTCACCGTCGCGGCGCGCGGTCTCCAATGCAGTGGCGAACGACCAGCCCTTGGGCAGGGTCACGCTGGCCTGTGCCTGCAGGTTGCGTGCATCCACCCCGGCCGGGTACAGCGAGTTGGCGTTCCACTGCAGGTTGAGCATCTCCGGGGTCATCACCACCCGGCCCTGGCTGCCGCCCTGCGAGGACAGGAAGTCGAAGTGGGCGACGATCTCGCTGGCGCCCTCGGGCACGTCCACCTTGAACGCATAGACGTTGTACTGGTCACGCTGCCAGGCCAGCGGCTTGCCGTTGGCGGTCACGCGCAGGCCGGCCAGCTTGTCGATCGGGCCGGTGGGCGAATGGTTGCCGGGAATCCACTGCGGGTACAGCAGGGTCATCGGGCCGGGCTTGGCCGGCACGGTGGCGGTCACCTTGAAGATGCGCCGGGCCAGATCGCGCGCGTCTACATCGATGCGCAGCAGGCCGGGAGCTGCGGCATCACCCGGCGGCGGGGCCTGCGCCAGCGCGGGCGTTGCGGCCAGCGCCAACAGCACGGACATCACCAGGGCACGGGTTTTCATAGGGAAGTTCCAACAGCGGCAGAGGTACCGATGCTAGGCCTGTGTGGCGTGTGGCCCTATGGCCGAAGGTCATGGTTGCGCCATCGGCTATTCGCGATGGCAGAATGCCGCGCCGCCACTAGATAGCTGACAGCACGGATCTGCCAAGACCATTGTCGGGTGGCCAAAGGGATGAACTCTAGTCTTGTGGACGTGGATCTCTCAACTGTTCGCCCGCATATCCACTGAAGAGATGGGACGCGCGTTTGTCTGCCGCAACCAGTTCCGCAGATGTAAGCCGCATCTTTGCAATTTCCAGAGCCGCCCTATCGTCCCCCAGCATGTATGCCATTCGGAGGTAGGCTGCTGTATCGACTAGACTCGGCGGACTGCCGTTGGCGCTGACAGCAGCCAGACCATAGTAGGCAAATATGTTGCCCGATTGAGCCTGTTCACGCAGAACGATCTTGCCATCCAGCATGTTCTCCTCCAGCGCCAGCCGACGACCGTATTCAACAGCGCCTGGAAGGCTTCCTGACTCAACCTCCTGCCTAAGAGCATCGCGCGAAAGAGATTCCAGCCTGAACTTCTCCGCCGCGCTTGGATAACCGTGCTTTATCAACCATGCAGCCTCCTTGGGTGATCCGGCCTCTAGCGGTCCGGCCTCACTGCAGTTCATTCCGCACAGATAAGTCTCGACTTTCGCTCGATCCACCAGTCCTTCAGCCCTCTGCAGAGGCAGACCGACGCCAGGCGAATTCAACAGATCTTCGCTTACGGAATCGCTGCCTGCCTGCTGGTCACTACCCTGCTCGTGATCCGCCGGATTGCCGCATGAGCAAATCAGCAACGCAATACCTATCAGGATGATATTACGGTTCATCACGGCACCTCGCAGACGTTGACCTTGAAATCATCCCACCATCGCGAGCATGTTGAATCCTCCGTCACCCTTCTCCACTTCTCACCGATCGAGTTTTTCGCATCCTCCATTGTCAATATTCCATAAGGAACATAGGAGTCCAACGGTATACCAGTTGACCTTGAATAATCAGCAAACCAAGCAATGAAGCTCTTCTCATCATTGGCCTCGGAATCAAAAGACTTCAGCATCTCAAAACAAAATTGCTCTGACTTGGTCGGAACTATGCTATTTCTATTATAGCTATCTGCCGCAACTTGTTGATTACAAGCCATTGCAAGGTGAGTTCTAAATCGCGCATTTGCATCTACCAAGCTCATTCCTGCCGCGAAGTTCTCCGTCTGCTCCTTCAATGCTGCCTCCAGAAACATCCTTGCGCCTTCATTGGGCTCAATCGTTACGCCGTTCCAAGGTGCATTTCGCTTGGAGAAACCAATAGCCATTCGAATGGATGATGAATGGAACACCGTCGAGCCCGGAATGGAGTCTTCTCCATAGTATGCGCCCTGAGGCAATGCAATTGGATTGGGGCAGGCATTGGGACGAGAAGCGAGAAGCTCTGCGCATCTCGGCGTTGGCGGCTGCTGATTGCCTTCGCCGCCATCACCACCCCCACCCCCCTCGTGACCCGGTTGGTCGGGTGGTTCTCCAGGTGAAGGCTCTCCTTCGGGCGGCAAAGCTTGAACTGGTGGCAGGTCACTCGTCCCCGTCGTGTCGAATGGAGTGGCGCCCCAACGGGGTGTTTCACTCATCCAATGCGCGCTTGCGTTACCGCCAGAAAGCAACACGGCCACGGCCAGTACTCGTCCAATGGACTTATTCAATACAGTCATCGATCTCACACTCCCTTGAATTGACAGAAGACTTCATGGACGAAATTATTTCGCCCAACGCTGCAAAAGCACCTCCCTGATCGCGCTCAATCCACACATTCCAACCATCGACGATTCGCCTCGCAGTAGCTCTACCAAGCCCCCCATCACAAGCCCTGACTGACGCCTCAGAAACTTCACCGTGCAAGCACAATGCGACCACCGCTTGCCTGGCCATTCCAGAACGGATCAGCCTATCGAACCCTTCATTGAGCAAGACGGCCTTCTCGCACCAGTCAATAAATGAATCTTCGAGGCTGTCATTCACACCAGCCAAGCGGGCGAGCTTCCATTGATCGAACATGACTCGCTTACCGAATTTCAGACGCCAGAAAATGTAGAGCGCCTCCACCGAACCGAATCTTCGATGGAATCCGATCATCACTGCCCGAATTGCGCGACCATTGCCATCCGACAAGGGATGGATCATGAAGAGCTGATATGCGATGGCTTCCGCACGCCATGCGGAGAAATATCCGCCGGACTCATCAATGAACTGCTGAAGATCCGCCAACTGCTCGGGAATCCGCTCGGCGGGACCGAATACACATTGTGAGCCCACAGGCCCGGAGTTTCCCAGCCAGCATAAACTTGAACGACGTTCGCCGCGACAACCCAGCGCTCGTGCGAGTTCAAAGTAGCGCGCCGCAACGCCCGTTAGCGCTGCCGGAGCGAGAATGTCAGCGATTCTTAGCCTCCCAGGATTACTCATTTTTTCGAGCAACCCGCCCCCATCTGCCTGTGAGTTAAACCTGTGCGAAAGTAGCTCTACCCAGCGGAGATTCCCTGAAGAACAGAACTCAGGTCGTAGCAGTTCACTATCGGGGGGTTTAATTCCAGCGAGGGGGCTCGGCACTTCAACACGAAGACGATGAGCTCCCCACGTGGAATCGCTTGCGCACTCCATTCGCGCGGTGGGCGGACAAAAGAAATGTGTAACGGACGATCTTTTAAGCGTGGCTCCTTTAATTTCAAATCCACCATCCATACCCGCCTCGCGCTCGGAAAGTTCGCAATGCTAGTCAGGCAATGATTTTCAGGAATGCGCGCCACTTCAAACAATTGAGAATCACGCTTCAGACAATGCCGATTGCGCTATCTACTGATTGATCCGGACCGGAGACATCAACATCTGATCGGCGCTGATCAGGAAAACAAACGTTCGCTGATTTCAGCATCGCTCCGTAGAGCGCAGACTGCGACATGCCCCGCTTCAGGGGAACACATGCAGACCCAGAAGCTGGGCACAACTTCGACGCACAGGACACCGTCACTTGCATGGCAACGATACATCTCCATCGAAAGCGTCGTCAGCAGATCCGCGTCATGCGTGGATGGCGCACACCCGGCAGCAGTGCGAACCAAGGTTCGCACTAACCAAGAGCGGCATCATTAGATCCACGCCATGCGTGGATGCAGCGCAACCGTAGCGCCGGGCCATGCCCGGCGAACGACCCGACCGCTCAGTCGACCAGGCGCAGGCGCAGTTCCTTCGGCAGCGCGAACACCATCGATTCCGGTTCGCCGTCCAGCTCGCCCACGCCGGTGGCGCCCAGCTCGGCCAGGCGCGCCAGCACGCCATCGACCAGCACCTGCGGCGCCGAGGCGCCGGCGGTCACGCCGATGTGCTGCTTGCCTGCCACCCATGCCGGGTCGATCTCGTGCGCACCATCGATCAGGTACGACTCCACGCCTTCGCGGCGGGCCAGCTCGCTCAGACGGTTGGAGTTGGAGCTGTTCGGCGAACCGACCACCAGCACCAGGTCGCAGCGCTTGGCCAGGTCGCGCACAGCATCCTGGCGGTTCTGCGTGGCGTAGCAGATGTCGTCGTTCTTCGGGCCCTGCATCGCAGGGAACCGCTCGCGCAGCGCATCGATGATGCCGCGCGTGTCATCCACCGACAGCGTGGTCTGGGTGGTGTAGGCGAAGTTTTCCGGCTGGTTGATCTGCAGCGTCGCGACCTGCTCGACATCCTCGACCAGGTAGATCTGCCCGGTCCCGGCTTCGCGGTTCCACTGGCCCATGGTGCCCTCCACTTCCGGGTGACCGGCGTGGCCGATCAGCACCACGTCACGGCCGGCACGGCAGTGGCGCGCGACCTCGAAGTGGACCTTGGTCACCAGCGGGCAGGTGGCGTCGAACACCTTCAGGCCACGGCGCTCGGCTTCCTGGCGCACGGCCTGGGACACGCCATGCGCGCTGAAGATCACGGTGTTGTTGTCCGGAACCTCGTCGAGCTCTTCGACGAAGATCGCGCCGCGCTGCTTCAGGTCGTCGACCACGAAGCGGTTGTGCACCACTTCATGGCGGACATAGATGGGCGCGCCCAGCGTTTCGATCGCGCGCTTGACGATCTCGATCGCACGATCGACACCGGCACAGAAACCACGCGGGTTGGCGAGCAGCACATCCATCAGTTCAGTCTCCCGGCGGCAGCCGGCTTACGGTTTCGGGTTGGCATTATCCGCCTTTTTGGCGGACTTGCCGTCGAACAGGCCAAACAGCGCGATGCCGATGGCACCCACCACGATGGCCGAGTCGGCGATGTTGAACGAGGGCCAGGTGTAGCTGCCCACGTACCACTGGATGAAGTCGACCACGTGGCCGTGCACCTGGCGGTCGATCACGTTGCCGATGGCGCCACCGATGATCAGCGCATACGGCACCGCGGCCTTCCAGTTGCCGCGGGCGGTGCCGCGCAGCCACCACGCCATCAGCCCGCTGATGGCGATCGCCAGCGCGGTGAAGAAGTACTTCTGCCAGCCACCGGCGTCGCTCAGGAAACTGAATGCCGCGCCGGTGTTGTAGGTGCGGTACCAGTTCCAGAAGCCGTCGATGACCACCACCGGCTGGAACTCCGGCAGGCTGGACAGCACCCAGGCCTTGGACCACTGGTCCAGGCCGATGATGGCCACCGACAGCAGCAGCCAGACCAGGGCGTTCGGATGCGGACGGGGCGCGGCCATCAGAACCAGCTCCGCACTTCGCCGGCGCCGGTCACGTTGCTCACGCAACGGCCGCACAGCTCGGGATGGTCGGCGTTGCTGCCGACGTCGGCGCGGTGGTGCCAGCAGCGCACGCACTTGGCCTTGGTGGTCGGCTGGGCGCTGACGAACACCTCGTCGGTGGTCGCCGGGCGCACCTGCACGTCGCCACTGATGAACAGGAAACGCAGTTCATCGGCCAGCGGCTGCCAGCGCGCGGCCTGTTCTTCGCTGGCGGCGATGGTGATCTCCGCTTCCAGCGCCGCACCGATCGCACCGTTGGCGCGCATCGGCTCGAGCACCTTGGCCACCTGCTCGCGCACGGCCAGCAGCTGGTCGAAGTCGGCGGCATTGAGCTGGGCATCGGCCGGCAACGGCGCCAGGCCGTCATACCAGGTGGTGAACAGCACGTGGCCGGCGCGTTCGCCCGGCAGGTAGCCCCACAGCTCGTCGGCGGTGAAGGTCAGGATCGGCGCCACCCAGCGGGTGAATGCTTCGGCGATGTGGTACATCGCGCTCTGGGCCGAACGGCGACCGTGCGAATCGGTCGGCATGGTGTACAGCCGGTCCTTGGTCACGTCCAGGTACAGCGAGCCCAGGTCCACACTGCAGAAGTTCAGCAGCAGCTGCACGATCTCGGCCATGTTGTAGCCGTCGTAGGCCGCCTTGATCTTCTCCTGCAGCTCCCACGCGCGATGCACGATCCAGCGGTCCAGCGCGACCATCTGCTCGAGCGGCTGCAGGTGCAGCGCCGGGTCGAAACCGTCCAGGTTGCCGAGCAGGAAGCGCGCGGTGTTGCGCAGGCGGCGGTAGGCGTCGGCGTTGCGCTTGAGGATCTCCTGCGACAGCGACATCTCGTTGCTGTAGTCGGCCGAGGCGATCCACAGGCGCAGGATGTCCGCGCCCAGCTTGTTCATGATGTCCTGCGGCTCGATACCATTGCCCAGCGACTTGGACATCTTGCGGCCGTGCTCGTCCACGGTGAAGCCGTGGGTCAGGCACTGCTTGTACGGGGCGCGCTTGTCGATCGCCACGCCGGTCAGCAGCGAGGACTGGAACCAGCCGCGGTGCTGGTCGGACCCTTCCAGGTACAGGTCGGCCGGCTTGCCGAAGCCACGCGCGGCGAGAACGCCTTCATGGGTCACGCCCGAATCGAACCAGACGTCGAGGATGTCGGTGACCTTCTCGTAGTCGGCCGCGTCGGCACCGAGCAGTTCGGCGGCGTCCAGCGAATACCACACGTCGATGCCCTCGGCTTCGACGCGGTCGGCGACCTGCTGCATCAGCTCCACCGAACGCGGATGGATCTCGCCGGTCTGGCGGTGGGTGAACAGTGCGATCGGCACGCCCCAGGTGCGCTGGCGCGAGATGGTCCAGTCCGGGCGACCGTCGACCATGCTCTGGATGCGCGCCTTGCCCCAGGTCGGGAACCAGCCGACGGTGTCGATGGCGGCCAGCGCATCGTTGCGCAGGTTGCCCTTGTCCATCGAGATGAACCACTGCGGGGTGGCGCGGAACACCACCGGCGTCTTGTGGCGCCAGCAGTGCGGGTAGCTGTGGCGGATCGGATGGAACGCCAGCAGCGAACCGTTGTCGCGCAGCACGCCGACGATGGCCTCCTGCGCCTTCCACAGGTGCTGGCCAGCCAGCACCACGTCACCGGCCGGCGGGGTCGATTCCAGGTACACGCCGCGGCCGTCGATCGGAGTGACCTGGCCAGCGTTGTACTTGTCCAGCAGGCCGTACTTCTGGCTGACCACGAAGTCTTCCTGGCCGTGGCCGGGGGCGGTGTGCACCGCACCGGTACCGTCCTCGTCGGAGACATGGTCGCCATTGAGCACCAGGATCTCGCGCTCCGGGTAGAACGGATGCGCCAGCAGCTGGTTTTCCAGCGCAGCGCCGGCGGTTTCACCGTGCAGCACCACTTCGTCCACGCCATAGCGCTGCAGCGCGCGCTCGGCCAGGGCCGCGGCCAGCACCAGCCAGCGGCGCTTGCCGTTGTGGGCCGGGCCTTCGGCCAGCACGTAGCGGATCTCCGCGCCCAGCGACACCGCCAGCGAGGCCGGCAGCGTCCACGGGGTGGTGGTCCAGATCGGTACGGCCACTTCGACGTCGGCCGGCACGCTCACGCCGAACGCCTGGCCGATGGCCTGCGCATCACGTGCGGCGTAGGCCACGTCGATCGCCGGCGATTCCTTTTCCTGGTACTCGATCTCGGCCTCGGCCAGCGCCGAGCCACAGTCGAAGCACCAGTACACCGGCTTGGCGCCGCGGACCAGGTGGCCGTTGGCCACGACCTTGGCCAGCGCGCGGATCTCGTTGGCTTCGAAATCGAAGCTCAGGGTCTTGTACGGGTTGTCCCAGTCACCGGTCACGCCCAGGCGCTTGAAGTCCACGCGCTGGATGTTGATCTGCTCTTCGGCGAACTCGCGGCACTTCTGGCGGAATTCGACGGCGTCAAGCTTGGTGCCGACCTTGCCCCACTTCTTCTCGACCGCGATCTCGATCGGCAGGCCATGGCAGTCCCAGCCCGGCACGTAGGGCGCATCGAAGCCGGCCAGGTAGCGCGACTTGACGATGATGTCCTTCAGGATCTTGTTGACCGCGTGGCCCAGGTGGATGCGGCCGTTGGCGTATGGCGGGCCGTCATGCAGCACGAACAGCGGGCGGCCGGCGGCGTTGTCGCGCAGCTGCTGGTAGAGCCCCTGCTCTTCCCACCGCGCCAGAATGCCCGGCTCGCGCTTGGGCAGGTCGCCGCGCATCGGGAATTCGGTGGCTGGCAGGTTCAGGGTGGTCTTGTAGTCCTGGCTCACGCAGTGGCTCGCAATCTATGTTCGGAAAGGATGGCGCGCGCCTGTTCGGCGTCGCGGTGCATCTGGTCGGTCAGCGCCGCCAGATCATTGAATTTCTCTTCGTCGCGCAGCTTGGCGACGAACTCCACGTCGATGTGGCGGCCGTACAGGTCGCCCTGGAAATCGAACAGGTGGGCTTCCAGCAGCGGCTCCACGCCCTCCACCGTCGGCCGCGTACCGAAGCTGGACACCGAAGGCCAGGGCTGGTCGAACACGCCGTGCACCCAGGTCGCGTAGATGCCCGACAGTGCCGGGATCTTCGGGAAGCGCAGGTTGGCGGTGGGGAAGCCCAGCGTACGGCCGAGCTGGCGCCCGCGCACCACTCGCCCGCTGATCGCGTAGGGGCGGCCGAGCAGGTCGTTGGCGCGGGCGAAATCGCCCTCCTGCAGCAGCTGGCGGATGCGGGTGCTGGAGATGCGCTCGCCGTGCAGGTCCACCGCTTCGATCTCGCCCGCGGTGAAGCCGAGTTCGGCGCCCATCTCCTGCAGCAGTGCCAGACCACCGCGGCGGCGGTTGCCGAAGCAGAACTCCGGCCCGATCCAGACTTCGCGGGCGCCCAGCCGGTGCACCAGCAACCGGCGCACGAAGGTCTCGGCCGGCATCGCCGCCATCGCCGCGTCGAAACGCAGCAGGCCGATCGCATCGACGCCGAGCTCGCGCAGGATCTCGACCTTGCTGCGCGCCAGGGTCAGCCGCGGCGGCGGCGTGCCCTGGGCGAAGAATTCACGCGGCAGCGGCTCGAATGCCACGGCCACTGCGGCCACGCCCAAGGCGCGCGCGCGGGCAACCGCGTGGCGGACCAGCGCACGATGGCCCAGGTGGAGGCCATCGAATGCACCGATACAGACCACGCTTCCGTTGGGGAACAGCTCCCCGCCCTCGACGCTTCTGAACAGCCTGCTCATCAACTCTCGTTCCGGCCCGACCGGGGCCGCCGCTTCAATGGTGTAACCCTGAAGTATAGCCGCCACGGACCGCGATCAATGCCCGCGCAGGTCGCGCGGGCGGAAGCCCATCGCCAGCATGGCCACCGCGTAGGTCGCGCCGCCGCCGCCGACCAGCAGCATCAGGCCACCGATACGGTGCCATTTGTCCATGCCGGTGAAGTCGGGAACCCAGTGCAGCAGGGCCAGCAGCACGCCGACCATGGCCACGCAGGCCACCCCCAGCCGCACCAGATAGCCGCCCCAGCCCGGCCGCCGCTGGTAGACATCGGTCTTGCCCAGCCAGTACCAGAGCAGGCCCAGGTTCAGGTAACTGGACAGCGCACTGGCGATGCCCAGTGCCAGGTGCAGGCCCGGCTGCTTGCCGATGGCCGCCATCACGCCCTGTGCCTTCAGCTCGTCCGGCACCATCACCTGGTACAGCACGGCCAGCAGGGCGAAGTTGAACACCATGTTGGCCACCAGCGCGGCAACACCGGCGCGCACCGGGGTCTTGGTGTCCTGGCGGGCGTAGAAGGCCGGCAACACCACCTTGAGCAGGGCGAACGCCGGCAGGCCGAAGCTCAGGCCGTACACCGACAGCGCGGTCATGCGGGTATCGAACGCGGTGAACTGGCGGTACTGGAACAGGGTGGCGATCAGCGGCTCGGCCAGCAGCACCAGGCCCAGCATCGCCGGCACCGAGATCAGCAGGGTCATGCGCAGGCCCCAGTCCAGCGAGCGCGAGAAGCCCTCGCGGTCGGTGCTGACGTGGTGGCGGGCCAGCGCCGGCAGGATCACCGTGCCCAGCGCCACGCCGAACACACCCAGCGGCAGCTCCAGGAAGCGATCGGCCAGCGACAGCCAGGACTGCGAGCCGTCGGTCAGCTTGGCCGCGATGAGGGTATCCAGCAGCAGGTTGATCTGCGCCACCGACGAACCGAACAGGGTCGGCACCATCAGCGTCAGCACCTTGCGCACGCCCGGATGGTTCCAGCCCCAGCGCGGCAGGGTCAGCAGGTTGATGCCCTTCAGCGAGGGCAGCTGGAACAGCAACTGCAGGAGGCCGGCCGCCAGCACCGCCCAGCCCAGCGCCAGGATCTGCTTCTCCGGGGTGCCGCCCAGCCGCGGCGCCAGCCACAGCGCACCGGCGATCATGCACAGGTTGAGGATGACCGGGGTCAGCGCCGGCATCGCGAAGCGCTGGAAGCTGTTCAGCGCACCGCCGGCCAGCGCGGTCAGCGACACGAACAGCAGGAACGGGAAGGTCAGGCGGAACAGGTCGACCAGCAGGGTCTGCTTGACCGGGTCGGTGTCAGCACCACTTGAGAATGCCACCGCCAGCTGCGGCGCGAAGATCAGCGCCAGGGCGGTGACCAGCATCAGCACCCCGCCCAGGGTGCCGGCGGTCCGGGACATCAGCTCACGCAGTTCGGCGTGGCTGCGGGTCTCCTTCACCTCGGTGAACACCGGCACGAAGGCGGTCGAGAAGGACCCCTCCGCGAACAACCGGCGCAGGAAATTGGGTATCCTGAAGGCAACCCAGAACGCATCGGTAACCGCATTGGTGCCGAACGTGGTAGTGATCACCTGATCCCGGACAAGTCCGAGAACCCGCGAGACCATGGTCATGCTGCTGAACGACAGCAGGCCCCGCAACATCTTCGGTGAACTCACTCAGCGTCCCTCTTGACAATCGACTTGACGTGCATTTCTCGGGCCATCATACTAGCTAGCTTGCTGTTCCCATAACACCGATTTTTTCAGGAAACCACCACCGTGGCCAATATCAAGTCCGCCAAGAAGCGCGCCAAGCAGACCGTCGTGCGCAACGCGCGCAACGTGGCTCAGCGCTCGATGCTGCGCACCGCTGTCAAGAAAGTGATCAAGGCGCTGGACGCCAACGATGCCGCCGGCGCCGAAGCCGCCTTCGCCGTTGCCCAGCCGATCCTGGATCGCTTCAGCGCGCGTGGCCTGATCCACAAGAACAAGGCTGCTCGCCACAAGAGCCGCCTGAACGACCGCATCAAGGCCCTCAAGGCCGCCTGATCCGGCGTTGCCGCCCTGCCCTTCGGGGTTGGGCAGCAGACAAAAGCCCGGCCCCGGCCGGGTTTTTTGTTGCCTGCGGTTCACCGGGATTGCCGGCCAGCGGCCGGCACTACCAAATGAAAAACCCGGCCGAAGCCGGGTTTTCCGCATGGAACCACAACGGCATCACTGCGCGTTGCGGGCTTCCAGCTCGTCTTCCTTCTGGCGATCGAAGAAGGCCATGATCCGGCTCATGATCGGGAAGGTACCTTCGCGGCCCAGCGCGGAAACCAGGAACCACGGCTCCTTCCAGCCCAGCTCGGCGACGATCTGCTCGGCCGCGGCCTGCGCCTCGTCTTCGAACATCAGGTCAGCCTTGTTCAGCACCAGCCAGCGCGGCTTGTTCAGCAGCTCCGGATCGTGCTTCTCCAGCTCGCGTTCAATCGCACGCACCTGCTCCACCGGCGAAATGCCCTCCACGCCGCCTTCCATCGGCGAGATGTCCACCAGGTGCAGCAGCAGGCGGGTGCGCTGCAGGTGGCGCAGGAACTGCGCACCCAGGCCGGCGCCGTCCGCAGCGCCTTCGATCAGGCCCGGAATGTCGGCGATCACGAAGCTGCGGTGGTTCTCCACCTTCACCACGCCCAGGTTCGGGTACAGCGTGGTGAACGGGTAATCGGCCACCTTCGGCGTTGCCGCCGAAACGGCACGGATCAGGGTGCTCTTGCCGGCGTTGGGGAAGCCCAGCAGGCCGACATCGGCCAGCAGCTTCAGCTCCAGCTTCAGCGTGCGCTCTTCGCCCGGCTCGCCCGGCAGCGCCTGGCGCGGCGAGCGGTTGGTCGAGCTCTTGAAGTGCATGTTGCCCAGGCCACCGCGACCGCCCTTGGCCACCAGCAGGCGGTCGCCGTGCTGGGTCAGGTCGCCGATGACTTCATCGGTGGCAACGTTGATGACCACGGTGCCGACCGGCACGGTGATGGTCAGGTCTTCGCCGCCCTTGCCATAGGCCTGGCGGCCCATGCCGTTCTCGCCGCGCTGCGCCTTGAAGATACGCTCATGGCGGAAGTCGACCAGGGTGTTCAGGTTTTCGTCGGCGCGGATGTACACGCTGCCGCCCGCACCGCCGTCGCCGCCGTCCGGGCCGCCGAGCGGAATGAACTTCTCGCGACGGAAGCCAATGCAGCCGTTGCCGCCGTTGCCGGCGAACACTTCGATTTCTGCTTCGTCTACCAGTTTCATTGTTTCGATGCCTGCGATGGGCGCGACCTGTTGGCCGCCACCTTGAATGTCATGCCGGCCGCGGGCCGGCAACCCGGCCCAGCCGGTCTTGCTTCAACTCTAACGAAAAGCCCCGCCGAAGCGGGGCTCTCCATGCAGCGTGCTCTTCATCCAGCACGGCCATGCCGCGGCACGGGTGCCGGCGATGCCTGGATCAGGCGTCGGCCGAGACGATGCTGACGGTGCGACGCTTCTTGGCGCCCTTGACCGAGAACTCCACCTTGCCGTCCACGAGGGCGAACAGGGTGTGGTCACGGCCCAGGCCAACGCCGGTGCCCGGGTGGAACTGGGTGCCGCGCTGACGCACGATGATGTTGCCGGCTTCGATGGCCTGGCCGCCGAAGATCTTGACGCCCAGGTACTTCGGGTTGGAGTCGCGACCGTTGCGCGAGGAGCCTACGCCCTTTTTATGTGCCATGACTGCTTCTCCTGATGCTTAGCCGGCGATGCCGGTGATCTCGATTTCGGTGTAGTACTGACGGTGACCCTGACGCTTCATGTGGTGCTTGCGGCGACGGAACTTGATGATCCGGACCTTGTCAGCACGACCCTGGGACAGGACCTTGGCGGTGACGGCAGCGCCCTTCAGCGCATCGCCCAGCTTCACGCCGTCGCTGTCACCCAGCATCAGGATGTTGTCAAACTTGATCTCGCTGCCGACTTCGACTTCGAGCTTTTCAATGCGGAGCTTTTCGCCCTGCGCCACGCGGTATTGCTTACCGCCGGTGACCAGTACTGCGTACATGACCAGGCCTTCCTCTGTAGTTATTGTGGTCTGAGCTGCCGCCATCGAGGGCGGACAGGAGCGGAATTGTACGCAGATCAGCGGGCGCGGGTCAAGTCAACCCCCGAACGCCGCGGGGGGACGGCTCCGGAACGGGGTCAGATCCCTTTTCACCCCGTGAAAAGGGATCTGACCCCTGCCTGACGGCCTGTCTCACCAGATGAGACATCGGGCTGGCATTGTCGCCCATTGCCCCCATCTGGTCACCTCGGTAGGCTGACCGATTGCCGTTCCCTGCTGGCCCGGCACCCAGCCAACGCCCCCACAACCGGATCCCCCATGGCGATGGATTTCATCCGCATCCGCGGCGCGCGGACGCACAACCTGAAGAACCTCGACCTCGACCTGCCCCGCGACAAGCTGATCGTGATCACCGGCCTGTCCGGCTCGGGCAAGTCCTCGCTGGCGTTCGACACCATCTATGCAGAAGGCCAGCGCCGCTATGTCGAGTCGCTGTCGGCCTATGCGCGCCAGTTCCTGAGCGTGATGGAAAAGCCGGACCTGGACCACATCGAGGGCCTGTCCCCGGCGATCTCGATCGAGCAGAAGTCGACCTCGCACAACCCGCGTTCGACGGTCGGCACGATCACCGAGATCTACGACTACCTGCGCCTGCTGTACGCCCGCGTCGGCACCCCGCGCTGCCCGGACCACGGCTATCCGCTGGAGGCGCAGACGGTCAGCCAGATGGTCGACCAGGTGCTGACCCTGGACCCGGAACAGCGCTACATGCTGCTGGCCCCGGTCATCCGCGACCGCAAGGGCGAGCATGCCCAGGTGTTCGACCAGCTGCGCGCGCAGGGTTTCGTGCGCGTGCGCGTGGACGGCGAGCTGCATGAAATCGATGCGGTGCCGCCGCTGGCGCTGCGCCAGAAGCACACCATCGAGGCGGTGATCGACCGCTTCCGCCCGCGCGAGGACATCAAGCAGCGCCTGGCCGAGAGCTTCGAGACCGCGCTGAAGCTGGGCGACGGCATGGCCTCGGTGCAGAGCCTGGACAGTGCCGACGCTTCGCCGACGCTGTTCTCCTCCAAGTACTCCTGTCCGGTCTGCGATTACTCGCTGCCGGAGCTGGAACCGCGCCTGTTCTCGTTCAACGCACCGATGGGCGCGTGCCCCGGCTGCGACGGCCTGGGCATGGCCGAATTCTTCGATCCTTCGCGCGTGGTGGTGCATCCCGAGCTGTCGCTGGCCGCCGGCGCGGTGCGCGGCTGGGACCGTCGCAACGCCTATTACTTCCAGCTGATCGCCTCGCTGGCCAAGCACTACCGGTTCGACGTCGACGCGGCGTGGAACTCGCTGCCGGCCAAGGTGCAGCAGGCCGTGCTGTACGGCAGCGGCGATGAGGCGATCACCTTCACCTACTTCACCGAAGCCGGTGGCCGCACCCAGCGCAAGCACCGCTTCGAGGGCATCATTCCCAACCTCGAGCGCCGCTACAAGGAAACCGAGTCGCCGGCGGTGCGCGAAGAACTGTCCAAGTACATCAGCGAGCAGCCGTGCCCGGAATGCCATGGCGCGCGCCTGAACAAGGCGGCACGCAACGTGTTCGTGGCCGACCGCCCGCTGCCGGAGCTGGTGGTGCTGCCGATCGACGAGGCGCTGAAGTTCTTCAGCGAACTGAGCCTGCCGGGCTGGCGTGGCGAGATCGCCGCGAAGATCGTCAAGGAAATCGGTGAGCGCCTCGGCTTCCTGGTCGATGTGGGCCTGGATTACCTGACCCTGGAACGCAAGGCCGACACCCTGTCCGGTGGCGAGGCACAGCGCATCCGCCTGGCCAGCCAGATCGGCGCCGGCCTGGTCGGCGTGATGTACGTGCTCGACGAGCCGTCGATCGGCCTGCACCAGCGCGACAACGAGCGCCTGCTCGGCACCCTCACCCGCCTGCGCGACCTCGGCAACACGGTCATCGTGGTCGAGCATGACGAGGATGCGATCCGCCTGGCCGACTACGTGCTGGACATCGGCCCGGGCGCGGGCGTGCATGGTGGCGAGATCGTCGGCCAGGGCACCCTGCAGGACATCCTGGAGGCACCGCGCTCGCTGACCGGCCAGTACCTGTCGGGCAAGCGCGCGATCGAGATCCCCGCGCGCCGGCACAAGCCGAACCCGAAGATGACCCTGCACCTGCGCGGGGCCAGCGGCAACAACCTCAAGGGCGTGGACCTGGCGATTCCGTCGGGCCTGCTGACCTGCGTGACCGGTGTATCCGGCTCCGGCAAGTCCACCCTGATCAACGACACCCTGTTCTCGCTGGCCGCCAACGAGATCAACGGTTCCTCGCACCCGATCGCCCCGTACAAGGAGATCGATGGCCTGGACCTGTTCGACAAGGTGGTGGACATCGACCAGTCGCCGATCGGCCGCACCCCGCGTTCGAACCCGGCCACCTACACCGGCCTGTTCACCCCCCTGCGCGAACTGTTCGCACAGGTGCCCGAAGCGCGTGCGCGTGGCTATTCGCCGGGCCGTTTCAGCTTCAACGTGCGCGGTGGCCGCTGCGAAGCCTGCCAGGGCGACGGCCTGATCAAGGTGGAGATGCACTTCCTGCCGGACGTATACGTGCCCTGCGACGTCTGCCATGGCAAGCGCTACAACCGCGAGACGCTGGAGATCCTGTACAAGGGCTTCAACATCAACGACGTGCTGGAAATGACTGTCGAGGATGCACTGAAGCTGTTCGAACCGGTGCCGTCGATCGCACGCAAGCTGGAAACCCTGGTCGACGTCGGCCTGAGCTACATCAAACTGGGCCAGAGCGCGACCACGCTGTCCGGTGGTGAAGCACAGCGCGTGAAGCTGTCCAAGGAACTGTCGCGCCGCGATACCGGCCGCACCCTGTACATCCTCGACGAACCGACCACCGGCCTGCACTTCCACGACATCGAAGCGCTGCTGGGCGTGCTGCACAAGCTGCGCGACGAAGGCAACACGGTGGTGGTGATCGAGCACAACCTGGACGTGATCAAGACCGCCGACTGGATCGTCGACCTGGGCCCGGAAGGCGGCCACCGCGGTGGCACCATCCTGGTCACCGGCACGCCGGAAGACGTGGCGGCCTGTCCGCAGTCGTATACCGGCCAGTTCCTGGCGCGCATGCTGCCGTCCACCAGCGCGCGCCCGGAACAGCCGGCTGCCGTGGCCAACAAGCCCGACGCCCGCCCGCCACGCAAGGTGAAGCCTGAGAAGCCGGCCAAGGTTGCCAAGAAGGCCGCGGCCGCCAAGAGCACCGGCAAGGCCAGCAAGAGCACATCGAAGAAGAAGGACGCCTGATGAGCAGCGAACACAAGATCCTGGCCCGCATCCCGATCAGCGTGCGCTGGCGTGACATGGACAGCATGCGCCACGTCAACAACGCCAAGTACATTTCCTACCTGGAAGAAGCGCGCGTGCGCTGGATGCTGGGCGTGGACGGCGTATCGATGACCGACCGCATCGCACCGGTGGTGGCCGCGACCAACGTCAATTACCGGCTGCCGATCGTGTGGCCCAACGACATACTGGTCGAGCTGTTCGTCGAGCGCCTGGGCAACAGCAGCGTGACCATTGGCCACCGCATCGTCGACCAGCACGACGCGTCGAAGCTGTACTCGGACGGCAACGTGGTGGTGGTGTGGATGGATACGCAGACCGGCAAGAGCGCGCCGCTGCCGGAGGCGATCCGCAGCGCCTCCACTTGACGCGCCCTGGTAGGTGCCGACCTTGGTCGGCACGCTTTGGCTGCAATGAGGTTGCCGGCCAGCGGCCGGCACTACCGATCCCATTCAATGGACTGACATGATCCACCAGACTGAACTGCGCGACCTGCTGCCCGGCATGGTCCCCTTCCCCACCGACGTCTTTCCCGCCGACCAGGCCTGGCTCGGCCAGCACCTGCTGCCGCTGCTGAAGATCGACCTGGGCGTGCTGCGGCCGGAACTGGCCGGCCAGGTGGCGACGATGCTGTGCCCGATCGAGCCGTACGACGGCTGCATCGGCGAGACCACCGAAGAACACCACAACGATTTCACCGGCACCAACTGGATCGCCTTCGAACTGACCGCCGGCAACCAGATGCGCTTCCTCGGCAATGAGGGCTATTTCATCGGCGAGGCGGTGCAGGACAAGGATGCGCAGGAGCACATCGCGCAGATGCGCGACAGCTACGCCAAGGCCCGCGATTACCATGCCGCGCACGGTCGTCTCGCCTGCTACTCGCGCTACGGCAAGGGTGAGGCCAGCGAACGCGACTACCTGGATACGCTGGGCGGACCGATAGGCTTCGGCAACTGGACCGAGACCGCGGAGATTCCCGCGGCCTTCGAACTGGGCTTCACCGACGCTGCCGATGACCCAAACGCTGCGGACGATGCCGAAACGGTGATCATCACCCGCAACGGCAACAAGTTCTTCGCCGTGGCCGGCGTAGCCGGCTACAACTGGTGCGCCACAGGCGCCGATGCGATCGTGATGCTGTACGAGCCGGAAAGCCGCACCGTGCTGTTCTCGTACGACTGGTCGTAAGGCCCTTTGATCGTGCCGGCCAGCGGCCGGTACTACACGATCCTCTGCGCCACCGGCGCCGACGCGGTCGAGGTGCTGTACGAGCCGGAAAGCCGCACCGTGCTGTTCTCGTACGACTGGTCGTAAGGCCCTGCGGTAGTGCCGGCCGCTGGCCGGCATTTCCTGTGCTGCCGGCCAGCGGCCGGCACGACCATCCCGCTACGGCGCAGCCTTGCGTACGGCCAGCGTCGCACTTGCTTCGCCGCCGCCTTCCAGCTGCAGCCGTAGCGGCACCGCCTGCCCCTCCTTCAGCGCGCCCTTGCCCTGCATCAGCATCAGGTGCAGGCCACCGGGCTTGAGCTCGGCACGTGCACCCGGCGCCAGCGGCAGGCGCTCGATCGCGCGCATCCGGCTGACCCCATCCGTGATCGTGGTTTCGTGCAGCGACACATCATTGAAGCTGCTGCTGGTCGCGCCGGTGATCACCACCGCCTTGCCGCAGCCGTTGTGGATGACGCCGTAGCCAGCGGTCATCGGCATTGCCGGATTCGGTGGCAACCGCGCCCAGCCCTGATCCACCGTGACGCAGCCCGATTCCGCCGCCGAGGCCGATGCTGCGGCCGCACACAGAAGCCACAGTACGCCAACGAATGGTTTGGTTATCATCGCCCAGGTTCCTTCTTCGCAACGAGACCGCAGCATGACGACGCTCATCGAGGTGATCAACCATGGCCCCATCCGCGAACTGCGCCTGGCGCGGCCGCCGGTCAACGCACTGGACACCGACCTGTGCCGGCAGTTGATCCATGCCATCGAGCTGGCCATGGCCGAAGACGCGCACGGCATCGTGCTGTCGGGCAGCGAGCGCATCTTCACCGGCGGCATGGACGTGCCGCACCTGCTCTCGCATGGCGATGACAAGCACAAGCTGCTGGACACCTGGAACGCCTTCTTTGGCGCCGTACGCACGCTGGCCGAGAGCCGCATCCCGGTGGTCGCGGCGATCACCGGCCACGCCCCGGCGGGCGGCTGCGTGCTGGCCCTGTGCTGCGACTACCGGGTGATGGCCCGCAGCGCCGATCCGTCGCGGCCATATGCCATCGGCCTGAACGAGGTGCAGGTGGGTCTGATCGCGCCGGAGGGCATCCAGCGCCTGCTGCGCCGTGCGGTGGGCGTGCACCGCGCCGGCGTGCTGCTGACCACCGGTTCGCTGGTACCGGCCGAACAGGCGGTGCAGATCGGCCTGGTGGATGAACTGGCGGAGGGGGACCTGGTGGTGGCACGCGCGATTGCCTGGCTGCAGGACCTGCTCAGGCAGCCGCGCCAGCCGATGCTGCTGACCCGCGCCATCGCCCGCGCCGACCTGCACGTGGCGCTGCAGCCGGACCTGATCCAGCTCGACCGCTTCGTCGAGGCCTGGTTCGCCCCGGATGCGCAGAACGCCCTGCAGGCCCTGGTAGCCCGGCTGGGCAAATAGCGGTTGCCCCGCCCGGGGTCAGATCCCTTTCGCCGGGCGAAAGGGATCTGACCCCTGACCGGTATAATCAGGCCCTCTTTCACTGCTGTGGCCGCCCCCTTGAACGACACGCCCGAACCCGTCGTCTCCGAGCTGATAGACCTGCTCACGCTGGAGCGGCTGGAGGACAACCTGTTCCGCGGGCAGAGCCGCGACATCGGCACCAAGTACGTGTTCGGCGGGCAGGTGCTGGGCCAGGCGCTGGCCGCGGCACAGGCCACGGTCGACAACGGCCGCCACGTGCACTCGCTGCACGCCTATTTCCTGCGCGCCGGCAACATCGACCACCCGATCGTCTACGACGTGGACCGTACCCGCGACGGCGGCAGCTTCTCGGTGCGCCGGGTCACCGCGATCCAGCACGGCAAGGTGATCTTCTTCTGCGCGGCATCGTTCCAGCAGGCCGAGACCGGCGCCGAACACCAGCACAAGATGCCCGAAGTGCCGCAGCCGGAAGACATCGAACCGAACCGGCCGCTGCCGGCCGAAGTGCTGGAGCGGCTGCCGATCAAGGTGCAGCGCTGGCTGTCGCGCGGCGGCCCGTTCGAATTCCGCCACGTCTACCCGCGCGACGAACTGAACCCGCCCAAGCGCCCGCCCTACCACCAGGTGTGGCTGCGCCTGAGCGAGCCGGTCGGCGATGCTCCGGAACTGCACCAGGCCCTGCTGGCCTATGCCTCGGACTTCCACCTGCTGGGCACGGCGACGTTCCCGCACGGCATCAGCTACTACCACCCGCACGTGCAGATGGCCTCGCTCGACCACGCGATCTGGTTCCACCGCCCGTTCCGTGCCGACGACTGGCTGCTGTACTCGCTGGACAGCCCCAGCGCGCAGGATTCGCGCGGCCTGGCCCGCGGCCAGTTCTTCACCCGCAATGGCGTGCTGGTGGCCAGCACCGCGCAGGAAGGCCTGATCCGCGTGGTTCCCGACCAGGCTGCCGCGGCCGCCGTGCCGGCCAAGGAGTAAACCCATGCGCCAGATCTTCAGCAGCCAGCGCGTGGAAACCGTCGAAGGCGTGGCCGAGCTCCTGCGCGGGCATGGCATCGACGTCAAGGTGACCAACGGGCGCTCGTACAAGACCCGTCGCCGCGGCCAGTTCAGCTATACCGACCTCGGCAACGCCAACGCCTACCCGGCGGTTTGGATCGTGCGCGCCGACGACCAGCCGCGTGCACGCGAGATCCTGCGTGAGGCGCGCCTGCTCGACACCACCCGCCGCGACCATCCGACCGCCGAGTTCGCCTTCCGCGACACGCCGGAACAGGGCAGCGGCGGCCGCAGCTGGGCCTGGCGCATCCGCATCGCCCTGCTGGTGGTGATCGCCGGCGTGGCGCTGGTGATCGGCCTGCGCCATCGCGATGCCCCGGCCCCGGCAGCACCGGCCCCTGCCCCGCAGGCCCAGCCGCAGCAGGCGCAACCGGCCCCGCAGGCCGCACCGGAAGAGGATGAAGTCCGGGTCCGCATCCAGCCATCGAAATAACCCACGGGTCGTACCCGCCGCTGGCCGGCAACTGCAAAAAGGGGACGGAGGGGATTAAGTCGTTTGTGGCACAAACGACTTAATCCCCTCCGTCCCTTTTTTGTCAGCACAGAAAGTCGGTCACATTGGGCGCGCGGCTCCGTCATGGGACACAATCCCAGCAGGAGAGCCGCCGCCATGACGACGTTCGCCGCATCGATCGACCAGACCCTGGAACGCGAACTGCCCGCCGCCGCCAGCGGTTGCCAGCACGCCTACGGCCGTATCGTGCTGGCCTGCCAGAACACGGTCACCGCCATCGCCCTGGCCATCACCCGCGACCGCCAGGCCAGCGAGGACATCGCCCAGGAGGCCTTCGTGAAGGGCTGGCAGCAGCTGCACCAGCTGCGCAGCGCGACCAGCTTCCTGCCCTGGCTGCGGCAGATCACCCGCAACCTGGCCCGCGACTGGCTGCGCGCCCAGCGTGGGCGGCCGCTGACCGGCGAGGCGGCCGAGGTAGCGATGGGCATGGCCGCCGACCCGTCGCCGGGCGCGGCTGACCGCCTGCAGCGGGTGGAGGAAGAGATCGCCGCCGAGGACATCATCTCCACCCTGCCCCCCGACAGCCGCGAAGTGCTGTTGCTGTACTACCGCGAGGGACAGCGCTCGCAACAGGTCGCCGATCTGCTCGGGCTCAGCGATGCAGCCGTGCGCAAGCGCCTGTCGCGTGCACGTGCCCTGGTGCGCGAAGGCCTGCTGCAGCGCTTCGGTGAATTCGCCCGCAGCAGCGCGCCGAGCGCTGCATTCGCCACCGCCGTGGTGTCGATGGTGCTGGTGGCCGCACCCGGCACCGCCAGTGCCGCGATCCTGATCGGCACCGGCGTCGGCGTCGGTGGCAGCAAGCTCGGTCTCGGCGGCGCCAGCGTTGCCGGTGGAACCGCGATGGGCTCGTTGACCGCCACCCTGGGCCAGCTGCATGTGCTGCCGGCCGAAAGCTGGGGGGCGGTGATCGGCGGCGTGGTGGGTGGCGCGATCGGCAGCTACCTCGGCGGGCGCTTCCTGATGTCGTACACCGAAACTGCGGCAGAGCGAGCCGATGTGCGCCGCTTCCTCTACCTCAACATCACCACCGGCATGTTCTGGTGCCTGGCGATCCTGCTGGCTGTGGTGCTGCAGGCACCGGTCTGGACGCAGCTGACGGTGCTGGCGGTCGGGTTGGGCGTGGTCAACTACCAGTGCCTGGTGACGCTGCAGCGGGTGATGGCGCCGATGATCGCGCGCGATTCGGCGCGGCGCGGGCGAACCGGCATCAACTGGAAGTTCGAATCGATGTACGGCCGCACCGCCATCATCGCCATGAACCTGATGGTCATTGCGCTTGTGGCGTACTCGCTGATGCGCAGCGGCCGCTTGTAACGGACAACGCCGGCAGTGCCGCCGGCGTTGTCGTCATCACTGCATTGACCCTCAGCGCTGCGGCTTCGGTGCGCCGCCGTCGCGCGGACCGCCATGGCGCGGGCCACCATGCATCGGGCCCTTGGCCGCATCAAACTCGGCCTTGCTCAGCTGGCCGTCCTTGTTGGTGTCGGCGGCGGCGAACCAGGCATCACGATGCTGCTTCATGCGCAGCTCGCGGTCGGCCTTGTCCAGGTAGCCGTCCTTGTTCAGATCAAGCTGGTCGAAGCGCGCGGCCAGGCGCGGATCGGCCTTGGCTTCCTCGCGGCTGATGCGGCCATCCTTGTTGACGTCCAGCGCGGCCCAGCGCTCACCGCCGTGGCCACGACGGCCATGCTGCCAGCGCGGCAGCTCGTCGCGCGAGAGCTTGCCGTCCTTGTTCTTGTCCAGCTCGTCGAACTTCGCGGCCAGGCGCGGGTTGGCGGCCGCCTCGCTGCGGTCGATCACGCCGTCACCGTTGGTGTCCAGCTTGGCCGGGCGCGGTGCCGGCGTGGCCGGGGTGTCGGCCGCCAGCGCGATACCGGATGCGGAGGTGCCGAGCAGCAGGGCCAGCAGCAGGGGGGTACGGATCATGAGGTCACTCCTGGGGATGGGAACAGCGTCGGGGTGATCACTTCACCCTCGGGGGACAACAACGCCCGGGCGCGACGTCGGTTGACGCTACTGCCGATTCCATTCATCCGGCGGACAGTCGCCGCCACTGCGACAACCTGGGGCTATGCTGTGCCCATGGCGATACATGGCGACAGAGACGACGAACTGCGACTTTTCCAGACCGGCGAGCACCCCTGCGGGTACTGGTCGGACCGGGTGGCACGCGACCTGGTGCTGGACCCGAACGACCGCCGCCTCGGCGCACTCTATCCACTGGCACTGAGCTGGGGCTTCCGTCGCAGCGGCGACCTGGTCTACCGGCCGCATTGCGCGCACTGCCAGGCCTGCGTGGCGGTGCGCATCCCGGTGGCCCGCTTCGCCCCGGACCGCAGCCAGCGCCGCTGTGCCACCCGCAATGACGACCTGGAGGTGCGGATCACCGCCGCCACCGCCCGCGATGACCTGTTCGCGCTGTACCACCGCTACCTCACCCACCGCCATGCCAACGGCGGCATGGACGACCACGGCCCGCACGAGTTCGAGCAGTTCCTGATCGGCAGCTGGTCGCACACCCGCTTCATGGAGATGCGCCTGCCCGGCCACGACGGCCAGCCCAGCCAGCTGCTGGGGGTAGCGGTGACCGACGTCACCGAGCACGGCCTGTCGGCGGTCTACACCTTCTTCGACCCGGACCACGCCGCGCGCGGGCTGGGCACCTTCGCGATCCTGCAGCAGATCGAGTGGGCGCGCCGCGAGGGCCTGCCGCACGTGTATCTGGGCTACTGGATCCGCGGCCACCAGAAGATGGACTACAAGCGCCGCTTCCATCCGCTGGAAGCCTACGATGGCCGCCGCTGGCACGATTTCGACAAGGATCTGGACGGGCGCTGACAAACCGCTGACACCGGGCCGGGTGCACAATACGGCCCATGAACATGACCCGCCGCCATCCCCTGATCCTCGCCCTGGCCCTGCTCTGCGGCGCCACCGCCCCTGCCTTCGCCACGTCCCCTGCGATGACCGAAAAGCCGTCCGCTGCGCTGCGCCTGGCCACCTACAACACCTCGCTGTACTCCGATGACGCCGGTGGCCTGATCAAGGAGCTGGAAGGCGACAGCGAACACGCGCGCAAGATCGCCGCAGTGCTGCAGCAGGTGCGCCCGGACCTGGTGCTGCTGAACGAATTCGACTTCGACGACGCCCATCGCGCCGCCGACCTGTTCCAGAAGCGCTACCTGGAGGTCGCCCAGCCCGGTGGCGGCAAACCGCTGCACTTCGCCTACCGCTATCTGGCACCGGTCAACACCGGCGTGCCCAGCGGCCTGGACCTGGACAACAACGGCGTGGTCGGTGGCGAAGGCCGCAGCCGCGGCAACGATGCCTGGGGCTACGGCCTGCACCCGGGCCAGTACGGCATGCTGGTGCTGTCGCGCTACCCGATCGACGAAGCCAGGGTGCGCAGCTTCCAGCTGCTGAAGTGGAGCGCGATGCCCGGCGCGATCCGCCCGATCGACCCACGTACCGGCCAGAGCTTCTACAACGACCATGTGTGGTCGCAGCTGCGCCTGTCGTCGAAGTCGCATTGGGACGTGCCGGTGAAGACCCCGGCCGGCGTGGTGCACGCGCTGGTCTCGCACCCGACCCCGCCGGTGTTCGACGGCCCGGAAAAGCGCAACGCGGCACGCAACCATGACGAACTGCGCCTGTGGCAGGAATACCTGTCCAAGGGTGACAAGCCATGGCTGTGCGACGACAAGGGGCAGTGCGGCGGACTGGCCCAGGACGCGCGCTTCGTGATCCTCGGCGACCTCAACAACGACCCGGTCGATGGCGATGGCCGCCATGAGGCGATCGTCGAACTGATCGAGAACGCCCGCGTGCTGCGCTACCCCACCCCGCGCAGCGTCGGTGGCGAGCAGACCAGCCTGGCCTATGCGGCCAAGGGCATCGAGCGCAAGGGCGCACCGTTCCATGCCACCGGCGATTTCGGCCCGAAGTCCGGCACGATGCGCCTGGACTACGTACTGCCCTCGACCGGTTTCGAGTTCGTCGGCAGCGGCATCTTCTGGCCGGCCAATGAAAGCCCGGAAGCGAAGATCGCCGACGGCAGCGACCACCACCTGGTGTGGGTGGACGTGCGGTAGAGTCGACGGCCATGAAAAGGGGACGGAGGGGATTAAGTCGTTTGTGGCACAAACGACTTAATCCCCTCCGTCCCCTTTTTGCTTTACAGGCGCAGTTCGACGCCGATGGCGTCGGCGGCATCTCGCGCGATGGCGCGCGCCTCGTCGATGGTTTCCGCGCGCGCCAGGGTGACACCGACGCGGCGATGGCCATGCACGCTCGGCTTGCCGAACAGGCGTACGGCAGTATCCGGCACCTGCAATGCAGCGGCGACGTTGTTGAAGTACGGCACGCCCTCGCCGTGTGCCAACAGCGCGCACGACGCCGACGGGCCGCTCTGGCGGATCACCGGGATCGGCAGGCCGAGGATGGCGCGCGCATGCAGCGCGAACTCGCTCAACTCCTGCGATACCAGCGTCACTAGGCCGGTGTCGTGCGGGCGCGGCGACACTTCGCTGAACCACACTTCGTCGCCCTTCACGAACAGCTCCACGCCGAACAGGCCCCAGCCGCCGAGGTCATCGGTGATCGCGCGCGAAATCTCTTCGGCACGCGCCAGTGCCGCGCTCGACATCGGCTGCGGCTGCCAGCTTTCGCGGTAGTCGCCGTCCTTCTGCAGATGGCCGATCGGCGCACAGAACGAGGTGCCACCGGCATGGCGGACGGTCAGCAGGGTGATCTCGTAATCGAAATCGATGAAGCCTTCGACGATGCAGCGGCCGGCACCGGCGCGGCCACCGGTCTGCGCGTAGTCCCAGGCCGGGGCGATGTCCGCCTCGCTGCGCAGGGTGCTCTGGCCCTTGCCCGAGGACGACATCACCGGCTTGACCACGCACGGCAGGCCGATGGCGGCGACGGCAGCACGGTATTCGGCCTCGGTATCGACGAAGCGGTACGGCGAGGTCGGCAGGCCCAGGGTTTCGGCGGCCAGGCGACGGATGCCTTCGCGATCCATGGTCAGGCGTGCGGCGCGCGCGGTCGGGATCACCCGCAGGCCCTGCTCCTGTTCCAGCTGGACCAGGGTCTCGGTGTGGATGGCCTCGATTTCCGGCACCACCAGGTGCGGCTGCTCCTGGGCGATCAGCGCCCGCAGCGCCATCGCATCGAGCATGTCGATCACGTGCGAGCGGTGCGCGACCTGCATGGCCGGGGCGTCGGCATAGCGATCGGCGGCGATCACCTCCACGCCCAGCCGCTGCAGCTCGATGGCCACCTCCTTGCCGAGTTCGCCCGAGCCCAGCAGCAGCACGCGGGTGGCGGAGGGGGACAACGGCGTTCCAAGCTTGGCCATGGCGGTTCCAGCAGCGATGTGAAGGCGGGAGGGCATTCTAGCCGGCCGGGCACCCCGACCATGGCATCCGACGAACGGTAGTGGACAGGTGATATCACTTTGATATCTTAAATTTGAACCCTCAAGGACGTACCGCCATGAAAGAGAAGTCGCTGTCTTCCCTCAACGGCCTCGGCACGCTGGTCGGCGCCCTGCTCGTCGGCCTCGCCGGCGCCGCCCTGTTCGTGGTGGGCGTGGCAGCCAAGGCCAGCACCGGCTCGCCCAGCCTGCTGCTGATGCTGCTGGGCGCCCTGCTGGTGGCGCTGGGCGTGTTCATCCTGGCCGGTCTGTACACCATCCAGCCCAACCAGGCGGCGGTCCTTAGCCTGTTCGGCAAGTACGTGGGCACGGTGAAGGACAACGGCCTGCGCTGGAACAACCCCTTCTTTGCCAAGCGCCGGGTCAGCCAGCGCGTGCGCAACTTCGAGAGCGGCAAGCTGAAGGTCAACGAGCTGGACGGCAGCCCGATCGAGATCGCCGCGGTGATCGTCTGGCAGGTGGTCGACGCCTCCGAGGCCGTCTACAACGTGGACGACTACGAGAGCTTCGTACACATCCAGTCCGAATCTGCGCTGCGTGCGATGGCCACCAGCTATCCCTACGACCAGCACGAAGACGGCCAGCTGGCCCTGCGCAGCCATGCCAGCGAGATCTCCCAGCACCTGAAGAACGAGCTGGCCGAACGCCTGGCCGACGCCGGCGTGCAGGTGATCGACGCACGCATCAGCCACCTGGCCTACGCCGCCGAAATCGCCCAGGCGATGCTGCAGCGTCAGCAGGCCAACGCGGTGATCGCCGCACGCACGCGCATCGTGGCCGGTGCGGTGGGCATGGTTGAAATGGCCCTGGCCGAACTGCAGAAGAACGGCGTGGTGCAGCTGGATGAAGAACGCAAGGCGCACATGGTCAGCAACCTGCTGACCGTGCTGTGCTCGGACCGCGGTACCCAGCCGATCGTCAACGCCGGTTCGCTGTACTGAACCACCCTCGCAACGGGGTGCCCCACCACCCCGCCAGGAGCTTGCATGAGTGAGAAGAAAGCCTACCCGCTGCGCATCAATGCCGACGTCCTGGCCGCCGCGCAACGCTGGGCTGACGACGAGCTGCGCAGCCTCAACGCACAGATCGAATACGTGCTGCGCGACGCCCTGCGCAAGGCAGGACGCCTGCCGAAACCCACGCCATCTTCGGGGGACAAGGAATGAGCAAGCGCTGGAGCTACCAGACGATCGAGGTCAAGACGTCCATGATGGGCCAGCTCAAGGCCGAGGACATCCAGAGCGAACTGAGCCGCCAGGGCCAACTGGGCTGGGAGCTGGTCAACATCATCATCCCCGCACCGATGCGCCCGGCGATGCTGGTATTCAAGAAGGAGGCCTGAGCCATGGGTGCCAGCGATCCAAAGCAGTACGAGGTGGCCGAGAGTTCGCCGTTGCGCGTGCTGTGGATCGTGCTGCCCCTGCTCGCCGCCTTCGTGGCCTGCCTGTATGCGCAGCTGTACAAGGCACCGGCCACGGCGCCCTGGATCGAAGTGACGCTGTCGCCGCCCTGGTTCCGGATGGGCGGCAGTGCCGCCTGGAGCCTGCTGGTGATCGCCGCGCTCGGCATCGGGTTGGGCGCGGCGTTCTTCCGCCGCCGGGTGGAACTGGCCGACGACGTGCTGGACGTGCGCTCGACGATGTACCGCCGCCGCGTTCCGGTGGCACAGCTGCGGCTGGACCAGGCCGAGGTGGTCGACCTGCAGCGTGACCGCCGCTATGGCATTCGTTTCAAGACCAATGGCTATGCGATGCCGGGCTTCTATTCCGGCCACTTCCGCCTGCAGGGCGGCGGCAAGGGGTTCGCGCTGGTCACCGACCGCACGCGCGTTCTCGCCCTGCCGGTCAGCGATGGCAGCACGCTGCTGCTCAGCCTGGAGCGGCCGCAGGTGCTGCTGGACGCACTGCGCAAGGTGGCCGCACCGGCGCCTCGGCGGTAAGCTGCGGCGATGCAACGACGCGCCCCCCTGCTGATCAATACCGAGGCCATCGAGCTGTGGCCCGCCCACCTGCTGCGCGCACGAAGCAACCTGGATGCCCGCCTGCTGTCGCAGGCACAGTGGGTGCTGCGGCGCAAGCGCGATGGCCGCTACCTGGCGGCGGTAACGACGCATGGCGTGCATTCGCTGGTGCCACGCCTGCCGCGCGAGCCCGGGGCCGAGGACGCACTGGCGCTGCTCGATGCAGCGGCGGCACGTCCGTTCGGCGCTGCGCTGCAGGAACAGTGGCTGCCGCTGGCCGGGCTGCAGCAGCGCCTGCAGCAGCTCGGCCTGGACCCGCAGCGCTACGCCGACGACAGCGGCCTGCCGCTGGAGCCCGAACCGTGCCTGCTGCATTTTGCCGGCCGCGACCGCTTCGCCCGGCCGCTATGGCTGCGCCGTGGCGCCGCGCAGGGCTGGCGACGGATGCGACTGCACGCGGCACGGGATGGCATTGCGCTGGACGCGATCTCCGGCTTCCGCAGCCATGCCTACCAGCTGGGCATCTTTGAACGGAAACTGGCGCGCGGCCTGAGCGTGGCGGAGATCCTGAAGGTCAATGCCGCCCCGGGTTTCAGCGAACACCACAGCGGCCACGCGCTGGACATCGGCACACCGGGCGACGCCCCGGCCGAGGAATCATTTGAAGCCACCGACGCGTTCGCCTGGCTGCAGGTGCATGCCGGCGGGCATGGCTTCCATCTGAGCTACCCACGCGACAACCCGCACGGCATCGTCTACGAACCCTGGCACTGGTGCTGGAGGCCGGCCAACAGCTGAGCCCCTCGTGGCGCCCGCACGCGGAATGGAACGAGAGAGCGAAGACAAAAGCGGGCCGCTTCGCTCGAAGCCGAGCATGGCTCGGCTCTACAGCAGCTGCCGCGCAACGCCCCCATGTAGTGCCGAGCCATGCTCGGCTGTACCCGGATTGCCGTCACCGCCTCAACGCATTGATCGCCAGCACCACCCAGCCGGCCATCATGCTGGTGCCACCGATCGGCGCCATCCGCGTCGGCCACTGCCACAGCGCCCCGCCCACCAGGCTGCCTGAAAACAACAGCACACCCAGCAGCAGCACGTACAGCGCCAGGTGTGCGATCGCCCCGTGCGCGCGTGGCCCCAGTGCCACCAGTACCGCACCATGCGCAAACGCGTACAGCGCCGCCATGTTCAGGTGCTGCTGCGCCAGCGGATCGGCCACGCCATGCGAGGCGTAGGCGGACAGGCCGATCGAGGCGGCGGCCAGCAGCGCCCCCAGGCAGGCGAGCAGGGACGGCTTACGTGCACGACGTTCGAGATTGAACATGGGGGCTCCTTGCGCAGCGCCCCTTGCCGGGCGCCGGATCAAAAAAAACGCGCCGCAATGAGCGGCGCGTTTTCGTGTCCAACACTACATGGGTCAGCCGAGGCTTACTTGACGGCCCAGTAGATGTCGTAGGTCGCTTCCGGGGTGAACGACTTGTCGATGCCGTCCTTCCAGGTTTCGTACGGGCGGTCGATGACTTCGTTGCCCGAAGTCACGGCCCAGGCACGCAGGCCGTTGCGGGCCACGTCCAGACCCGCCATGTGGCCGGTGTAGGCCGCATGCGCCGAACGGTGCGGAGCAACGTGCACGTACTTGACCGGAGCGCCGCCGTCGATCTTGACGGTCAGCTCGTCGGCAGCAGCACCTTCAGCACCCTTCTTCTTCACCGGCTGGGCGATGTCGAAGGCGTACTTCTCCTGGCCGAAGTCGGTGGTGATGATGCGGAACGGGCCGGCGGCTTCAAGGCCATTGGCCTCCATCACGCGCTTGATCCACTCCTGGTTGTCCTTGATGGACTTGGTGATGGTGTCCTGACCGCGGTCCACGTTGCCGGCGTTGACCACCAGCAGGTTCTCGGCCGGCACTTCAACGATGGCCAGGTCGGTCAGCGGGGCTTCCGGCGTGCGGTAGTCCACGTTCGGCACGGTTGCGAGCATGTTGGCGATGCGCGACAGGCCCAGCTTGATGTCGTCGCCGATCTGGCGGCTGACATACAGGCCGGCGTAACGGCCGAACAGGTCGAAGCCGTACTTCACCGAGTAGTCCTGGGTGATCTTGACGTTGCGACCGCCCTTGCCGGTCGGCTCCAGGTTGAAGGTGGTGACCTTGTCGTGACCCTTGGTGGCGTCTTCGATGGCGATCACAACACGCTTGTTCTCTTCGGCTTCGGTGATCTTCCAGGAACCGGTGCCCAGGTCCTTGGAGGTGAAGTCGAGGGTGGCACCGGTACCGGAGGCCGGGCCGGACAGCTTCAGTTCAACGGCGGGATCGCGCAGTACCAGCGGGTTCCAGTCCTTGAAGCGGCGCAGGCTGCTGACCGTGTCGTACACGATCGTCATCTTGCGGTTGGTCTCGATGCTTTCGGTGATGTGACGCTCGCCCGGCAGACATACGCCAATGATGACGAACAGGCCAGCCACGATCCCCAAGGCGATCAGGAACTCGATAATACGGGTCATTCAGAGAGTCTCCGGGGCCGATCCCACGGCCGGGTTGATTGAAGCGAAGCGCCAATCCTAGCAGGCTTCGCGGGCATTGTTTATCGGGATTGGCGCACCGGTTTCCCTGCCGGCTGCGTATTTGTATGGACAAAGAATTCGAAGGGTAACGCATACCGCTACCCGGCAAGTAGGGGGCAACCTTGGCAGGAACCCGCAACTACAACCCAAGTCTTTGTACTTGAACGATTTTCTTCAGACCAGCTGGAGTTCGAACGCCTTCAGTACGGCACGCGTACGGTCGCGCACGCCCAGCTTGGACAGGATGTTGGACACGTGGTTCTTGATGGTGCCTTCGGCCACGCCCAGCGAATTGGCGATCTCCTTGTTGGAGAAGCCGCTGGCCATCAGCCGCAGGATCTCGGTCTCGCGGTCGGTCAGCGGGTCCGGGCGGTCCAGGCTGACGAACTCGTTGCGCATGTGCTCCAGGCCGGACAGCAGGCGCTGGGTCACCGCCGGCTGCACCAGCGAACCGCCGTCGGCCACGGTACGGATGGCACCGACCAGCTGCGCCAGGGTGACATCCTTGAGCAGGTAGCCCTTGGCACCGGCCTTGAGCCCGGCCAGCACCAGCTGGTCATCATCGAACGTGGTGAGGATGATGGTCGGCGGCAGCTGTTCCTGCCGCGACAGCACCTGCAGTGCCTCCAGACCGGACATCACCGGCATGCGCATGTCCATCAGCACCACGTCGGGGCGCACCTGCGGTATCAGCTCGACCGCCTGCCGGCCGTCGCCGGCCTCGGCCACCACCTCGATGCCGTCGTCGAGCGCCAACAGGGAGCGGATTCCCTGCCGCACCAGGGTTTGGTCGTCGACCAGGCAGACGCGAATCATCAACGCACTCCTTCAGGAACCTTGGTAAGGGCCGCCACCAGCACCGTTGCCGGCACCGTCGCCCGCAGCCGGAAGCCTTCTCCGGGACGGGTTTCGATCTGCAGCTGGCCACCACATTGTTGCAGGCGCTCGCGCATGCCGCGCAAGCCATTGCCTACATTGACCATATCCGCGCCGACGCCGTCGTCGCGGGCCTCCACCACCACCCGGTCGGGGGCTTCACGATACACCTTGATCCACAGGTGGCGGGCGCCGGCGTGGCGCACCGCGTTGGTAATGATTTCCTGGGTACAGCGCAGCAGCACGTGGGCCCGCTGCGGGTCTTCCACGTTCAACGGATCCTCGATCTCCAGCTGGATATCCAGCGAGGGCACGTTCTCGGTCAGCGGGCGCAGCGCCGCGGCCAGATCGATCGCGCCGGTCTCGCGCAGCTGGCTGACCACCTCGCGCACATTGCCCAGCAGCAGCTTGGCCAGCGCGTGCGAGCGCTTCACGTGGTCCAGCGCCTGGCCCTCGGCCAGGTGGCCGGCGACCTCCAGGTTCAGGGTCAGCGCAGTCAGCTGGTGGCCCAGCAGGTCGTGCAGCTCGCGCGAAATGCGGGTGCGCTCGTTGACCCGCGCGCTCTCGGCCAGCAGGGCGCGGGTGGCACGCAGCTCCGAATTGAGCCGGCGCTGCTCGTCGCGGGCCTCGGTCTGCTGCCGTGCAACCAGGCTGGTCACGAAGATGAACATGGAGAAGCCGCCGTACAGCAGCGACTGCATCACCGCTTCGAACAGCGGGAAGCGCAGCAGCAGGTAATAGACCGGCGCCACCGCCAGCTGGCTGACCAGCAGCCACAGCACCCCCAGCCGAACCGACAGCATCCACGGAATGACCCCGGCGGCCACCATCATCAGGATGCTGCCCAGGCCCGAACCGCTGAGGAAACTGACCCCCAGCGCCGAGACCGTCAGCAACAGCAGCAGGCCGCGGTCCAGCCAGCTGGTGTGGCTGTCGCTGCGCAGGATACGGGTCAACCAGTAGTAGGCCGTGCCGAAGGACAGGTAGGCGACGAACAACAGGATCGCCCAGCCACCCATGTCACCGCGGCTGTGCAGGTTCTCGAACTGCGAGTACGCCAGGGGCAGGCCGACCATGACCCAGGTGAACAGGCCGGCCAGGCGGAGGACGCGGGTATGGCTGAGGACTCCCAACATGCCAGCACTCTACGGGCCGCGCCTGCGCACCGCACCCCACGGAAGTCATGCCTGCCCGGTCGCCTGTTCATGCCGCAGCCCACCCCGGGCATGCAATAATCGTGCGCAGGGTCCCTTGATGGACCAACCGCGTTACCCCACGGAGTCACAATGTCGATTGTCATCCGCGACGTGCGCGAGCACGAGCTCGATTCCGTCCTGGCTTTGAACAACAACGCTGGCCTGGCCATCCTTCCCCTGGATGCGGCACGCCTGCGCCTGTTCTATGAAACCGCTGAGTATTTCCGCGTCGCCGAGCGCGACGGCAACCTGGCCGGCTTCCTGATCGGCTTCGGCAGCGACAGCCAGCACGACAGCAGCAATTTCGCCTGGTTCAAGCAGCAGCTGGACACCCCGTTCTTCTATATCGACCGCATCGTGGTCGCCAGCCGCCGTCGTGGCGGTGGCGTCGGGCGTGCGTTCTACGCCGACGCGCAGAGCTTCGCCGAGCTGCGCTACCCGCAGATGACCTGCGAAGTCTTCCTCGACCATGGCGCCGATGCCGCCCTGCTCTTCCACGGCAGCTTCGGCTTCCGCGAGCTGGGCCAGAACACCATGCCGCAGGTCGATGTGCGCGCCAGCATGCTGGCCAAGGAACTGTGCAGCTACCCATGGGTCCAGGAGACCTACGGCGACAAGCTGCCGGATGTGGCATGGACACGCGCCCGGCAGCTGCCGGCGCAGGCACAGCGGCCGACGGGGACCTGAGCGTGGCGGTGAATTTCGATTACGAACAGGCCGGTGAACTGAAGATCGGCCAGGTGGGCATCGCCAACCTGCGCATCCGTACCCTTGATGTCGAACGCCTCGTGCAGGAAATGCGCGAGCGCGTGACCCGCGCACCGAAGCTGTTCGGCCGCGCCGCGGTGATCCTCGACTTCGGCGGCCTGAGCCAGGTGCCGGACGTGGCCACCGCGCAGGCGCTGGTCGACGGCCTGCGCAGCGCCGGGGTGCTGCCGGTGGCGCTGGCGTACGGCACCAGCGCGGTCGACCTGCTCTCCCAGCAGCTCGGCCTGCCGCTGCTGGCCAAGTTCCGCGCGCAGTACGAGCGTGCCGAGGGCGAACCGGCCCCGCCGCCCGCACCGGAACCTCGCCGGGCAGCCCGTGCCGAACCGAAGCCAGCCCCGGCGACGCCGGTGGCCAAGGTGGCCGACGCCGCTGCACCGCAGCCGGGCCGCATGCAGCTGGGCAACGTGCGTTCGGGCCAGCAGCTGTACGCGGAAAACTGCGACCTGACCGTGATGGCCACCGTCGGCGCCGGCGCCGAGGTCATCGCCGATGGCAGCATCCATATCTACGGCACCCTGCGTGGCCGCGCGCTGGCAGGGGCCCAGGGCAACACCGCGGCACGCATCTTCTGCCGTGATTTCCATGCGGAACTGGTGGCCATTGCCGGCCACTACAAGGTACTGGACGATGTTCCGGACAACCTGCGCGGCAAGGCCGTCCAGGTGTGGCTGGAACAGGACCAGATCAAGATCGCTGCGCTGGACTGACGCAGCACCAAACTCATGCAGAACCAGGAGAAGTCCTTTGGCTGAAATCATCGTAGTCACCTCCGGCAAGGGCGGCGTCGGCAAGACCACTTCCAGCGCGAGCCTGGCCTGCGGCCTGGCGCGGCGCGGCAAGAAGGTGGCGGTGATCGACTTCGACGTCGGCCTGCGCAACCTCGACCTGATCATGGGCTGCGAACGCCGCGTGGTGTACGACTTCGTCAACGTCGTGCACGGCGAAGCCACCCTCAAGCAGGCCCTGATCAAGGACAAGCGCTTCGACAACCTGTACGTGCTGGCGGCCTCGCAGACCCGCGACAAGGACGCACTGACCCAGGAAGGCGTGGGCAAGGTCCTGAAGGACCTGGCCGCCGACGGCTTCGACTACATCATCTGCGACTCCCCGGCCGGCATCGAGAAGGGCGCCTTCCTGGCGATGTACTTCGCCGACCGCGCGGTGGTGGTGGTGAACCCGGAAGTGTCGTCGGTGCGCGACTCCGACCGCATCATCGGCCTGCTCGATTCGAAGACCCACAAGGCCGAATCCGGCCAGGACGTGCCGGCCTTCCTGCTGCTGACGCGCTACACCCCGCTGCGCGTGGAAAGCGGCGAGATGCTGAGCATCGCCGACGTCGAGGAAGTCCTCGGCCTGAAGGCGATCGGCGTGATTCCGGAATCGGGCGACGTGCTCAACGCCTCCAACAAGGGCGAGCCGGTCATCCTGGATGTCGAATCCGCTGCCGGCCAGGCCTATGAAGACGCCGTCGCGCGCATCCTCGGCGAAGAACGCCCGATGCGCTTCACCAACGTCGAGAAGAAGGGCTTCTTCAGCAAGCTGTTCGGAGGGTAAGCATGGGCCTGTTTGATTTCCTCAAAGCGAAGAAGACCACCGCCGAAACCGCCAAGAACCGCCTGCAGATCATCATCGCGCAGGAACGCAGCCACCGTGGTGGCCCGGACTACCTGCCGCTGCTGCAGCGCGAGCTGCTGGAAGTGATCAAGAAGTACGTGAACATCGACGTCGATGCGGTGAAGGTCGACCTGGTGAAGGATGGCCAGCACGATGTGCTGGACATCTCCGTGGCGCTGCCGGAAGGCCCGGACAAACCCTGATCCCCTGCCCCGCCCGTGCCTGCATGGGCGGGGCTGCCTGACCCGCATGACCGATACGACAACCGCCGTGGGCATCACCTGCGTGGGCGACATCGCCTTCGCCGATGCGCAGTGCCTGCTCGCCGCGCATGGCCTGCGGCTGCACCACGTGGCCGCCGGCGAGCCGATTCCCGGCAGCTACTGGGGCGAGCCCGAGGCGGGCATCATCGCCAGCAACGTCTACGTGCGCGATGACACGCCCGTGCACTCGATGCTGCATGAGGCCTGCCACCTGATCGTACTGCCACCGGAGCGGCGGGCGCAGGTGCATACCGATGCCACCGACTCGGTGGCCGAGGAAGACGCGACCTGCTACCTGCAGATCGTGCTGGCCGGGCAGCTGCCCGGCGTCGGCAGCCAGCGGCTGATGGCCGACATGGATGCCTGGGGGTATACGTATCGGCTGGGATCTACGAAAGCGTGGTTCGAGCAGGACGCCGAAGACGCGAAGGCATGGTTGATCGAACGCGGGTTGCCGGTGGCGTGATTCACCGGGAACCGGGGTCAGATCCCTTTTGCGTCGCAAAAGGGATCTGACCCCATCACCCCGTCGCCGTATCAGCCCTGCCCGGCAAGCGCGCGCAGGGTGATGCCGACGATGTAGGCCAGGTAGGTGCCGGTGGCATAGCCCATCGTGCCCAGCAGCACGCCCACCGGCGCCAGGGCCGGATGGAACGCGGCCGCCACCACCGGCGCCGAGGCCGGGCCACCGATGTTCGACTGCGAACCGATGGCGAAATAGAAGAACGGCACCTTCAGCAGCTTGCCCAGGCACCACAGCAGCACGATGTGCACGGCGATCCAGATCAGGCCGAGCAGGAACAGCCACGGGCGATCCAGCAGCGCCAGCAGATCCATCTGCATGCCGATGCAGGCGATCAGGAAGTACAGCAGCAACGAACCCAGCCGCGATGCACCCGCCCCTTCCAGGTTGCGTGCGCGGGTGAAACTCAGGCTCAGGCCCAGCGTGGTCGACAGCACCACCACCCACACGAACGGCGCGTCCAGGCTGAACTGCGACGCCCAGCTGACGTTGGCCTTGAACCAGGCCGCCAGCGGCGCACCGATCGCATGCGACAGGCCTACGCCGCCGAAGGCCACCGCCACGATCAGCATCAGATCGGTCAGGCTGGGAATGCGTTCGTGCTCGGCCTGGAAGCGCGCGATGCGTTCCTTCAGTTCATCGATGGCCGAGGTATCAGCGCCACTGCGTGCATCGATCTTCGCTGCGCGCCCGGCCAAGAAGATCAGCGCGGCCATCCACACGTAACCGACACCGACATCGACCACCGCGAACTGGCCAAAGGTGGTCGCGTTGACGTCGAACACTTCGCGCATTGCCAGCATGTTGGCACCACCACCGATCCAGCTGCCGGCCAGTGCCGCCATGCCGGCCCAGGTATCGCCGGCCACGGTGTCGGGATGGATCGCGCGCATCACCAGGAACGCCACCACCGCACCGAGCATGATGCTGGCCGAGGCGCCCAGGTACATCAGTACCAGCTTCGGGCCGAGCCGCAGGATGCCCTTGATATCCACGGCCAGGGTCAGCAGGATCAGCGCCGCCGGCAACAGGATGTCGCGCGCGATCGGGTTGTAGAGCTTGGTGTTCTGGCCGTCGATCAGGCCGACGGTGTTGTAGATGCCGGGAATCAGGTAGCACAGCAGCAGCGCTGGCACGAACGTATAGAAGCGCTTCCACAGGCCCTGCTCGCGCGAGGCGGTCCAGAACACGGCGCCAAGAGTGGCGGCGATCAAACCGAAGACGACGATGTCGTTCTGGATCAGGGCAGTCGAAGGCATGCAGGCGCTCTGGTAGAGCCGGCCGCTGGCCGGCTGCTGGTGGCGGCAGATCAGGAAGGTGTGCCGACCAACGGTCGGCACCCACCGGTAAAGCAGATGGTGAAACAGAAGCGCCGCCCCGGAGGGCGGCGCCGCAACCATCAGTTGCCGATGTGCTGCTTCAGCCAGGCATTGACGGTGTCATGCCACAGGATGCTGTTGTTCGGCTTCAGCACCCAGTGGTTTTCATCCGGGAAGTACAGGAACTTCGATTCGATGCCCTGGCGCTGGGCAGCGGTGAACGCGGCCAGGCCCTGCTCGACCGGGATGCGGAAGTCCTGCTGGCCGTGGATGACCAGGATCGGCTTCTTCCAGTCCGCCACGTGGTTGACCGGGTTGAACTTCTCGTAGTTCGCCGCCTTCTGGTACGGCGTACCGCCCTGCTCCCACTCGGTGAACCACAGTTCTTCGGTGGCGTAGCCCATCATGCGCTGGTCGAACACGCCGTCATGGTTGACCAGGCACTTGAACGGGCTGTTCCAGTTGCCGGCGATCCAGTTGACCATGAAGCCGCCGTAGCTGGCGCCCAGCGCACAGGCCTTGTCACCGTTGAGGAAGGAATACTTCTTCAGCGCCGCGTCCCAGCCCTTCTGCAGGTCTTCCAGCGGGCGGTCGCCCCAGTGCTGGCTGATCGCATCGGTGAAGGCCTGGCCGTAGCCGGTGGAACCGTGGAAGTCGATCATCACCACCGCATAGCCCTGGCCCGCGTAGGTCTGCGGATTCCAGCGGTAGCTCCAGCCATTGCCGAAGCTGCCCTGCGGGCCGCCGTGGATCAGGAACGCGACCGGGTACGACTTGCCTTCCTGGTAGTTGTGCGGCTTGACCACGTAGCCATGCACGGTGTCGTTGTTCCAGCCCTTGAACTCGAACTGCTCGTAGTCGCCGAAGCTGACATCCTTGAGCACCTCACCAGCGGCCGGGGTCAGCGCGCGCAGCTCGCCGATGGCTTCGCCCGCGGCCGGCAGCAAGCCAACCAGCACCTGGTCGTTGCTCTTCAGGCTGTTGCGGGTGATCGCCACGCTGTTGCCGGCCACATCGACCGAGGTCACGCTGCCGTCGCCGATCAGCTTGGTGGCCTTGCCGCTGGCCACGTCGATCTGGAACAGCGGGTGTTCGCCGAGGTCATCGGCAGTGGTGTAGATGCTGGCGCCGTCGGCGGACAGGGTGATGCCGCCAGCCGAACGATCCCACTGCGGGGCGATCTCTCGGGTCTTGCCACTGGCCAGGTCCATCGCCATCAGGCCGAAGCGGTCAGCCTCGAAGCCCGGGCGCTTCATCGCGCGGTAGAACAGGGTCTTGCCGTCGGCACTGAACACCGGGCCGGCATCCCAGGCCGGGTTGGAGGCGGTCAGGTTGACCGGCGCCTGCTTGCCCGCCGCGTCGAAGCGGTACAGGTCGAAGTTGGTCGACCACGGCTCCTGCTTGCCGGCCACGCGGATGCTGGCGACCACGCTGGCGCCATCCGGCGACCACGCGAAATCATCATTGCCGCCGAACGGCTTGGACGGGGCATCACCGTCGATGGTGGCGCTCAGCGCGGAAGCGCCCTTGACCGGACCGGCCTTGGCTGCCGGCAGCGGCGCGACGAACAGGGTGTTGCGGCGGCCGTCGTTCCAGGTATCCCAGTGGCGCACGAACAGCGAATCGAAGACCTTGCCACTGGCCTTGGCGCCGGCGACGTCCTTGAGCTTCTTCTCGGTGCAGGCCAGGTCCGAGGCACAGGCCTGGAACACGCCGGCGCTGAACAGCACGCGGTCGTCCTGCGGCGACACGTGGTAGCTGTCCACGTCGACCGGGAAGTCGGTCAGCTGGCGCGGGGCGCCGCCGCTGACCGGCTGCGCGTACAGCTGCTGGCTGCCGTTCCTGGCGCTGAGGAAATACACGGTCTGGCCATCGGCCGATAGCGAAGCGGAATTGACGTTCCAGCCGGCCGGGGTGATCTGCTTCGGCGGTGCTGCGTCGCGGGTACGCAGGTTGCGCGCGTACAGCGCGGTGGAGGCCTTCAGGTTGGCATCCACGCTGCGCTTGGCGAACACCACGGTGCCGCCGTCAGCGGTCAGTACCGGCGCGGAGACGCGGTCCATGGCCACCATGTCGCGGACTTCCAGGCCACGGGCAGCGGCGACGCTGGGCAGGGCGGCCAGCAGGCTCAGTGGCAGCAGGGCATGACGCAGTTTCATCGGGGTCTCCGCAGGACGGCAAAAAACCGATGGTAGGCCCGTGCGGCCGGGGCTGCCAAGGCCATCGGTCATGGCTGCCGGTGGGGCGCGGCCCCGCCGCCAGAAAAAGCAAACCGCGCCGTGGCGCGGTTTGTGGGGACACCGGGGTCGGATCCGATTCCGACGGAATCGGCTCTGACCCCAGACGCTGTCAACCCGGGGTCAGAGCCCTTCCCTGCGGGAAGGGATCCGACCCCAACCCTTACGCCATGGCGCGCTTGCCGGTGCGGTAGATCAGCCAGCCGACCAGGAACAGCACGGCCAGGCCGATCCACTGTGCGCCCGGCAGGTGGAACGGCACGGCCAGCACGTCGGCGCGACTGCTCACCACGATCGGAATCGCGATGGCGATGCCCATCAGCGCTTCGCCGGTGATCAGGCCGGCGGCGAACAGCACGCCCGGCTTGTGCACGCGGTCGCGACCTTCTTCGTCATCGGCACGCACCTTGTGGAAGCGCTCGACCAGGTAGGCGATCAGGCCGCCGAGGAAGATCGGCACCATCAGTTCCAGCGGCAGGTAGATGCCGATGGCGGCGGCCAGCACCGGCACGCGGAAGCGGGCGTTGCGCGACTTCAGCCAGCTGTCGAAGGCGATGATGGCGGCACCGACCACGGCACCGATGCCGATGAAGGTCCACGGCAGTTCACCACCGAACAGGCCCTTGGCCACCGAGGCCATCAGGTTGGCCTGCGGCGCGGCCAGCGCGTTCGGGTGCAGCTCCGACTTCACGCCGATGCCGTAGGCAGTGGCCAGCAGGTTCAGCACCGGGGCCATGATCAGCGCGCACGAGAACGCACCGATGCCCAGCATCAGCTGCTGCTTCCACGGGGTGGCACCGACGATGTAACCGGCCTTGAGGTCCTGCAGGTTGTCACCGCCGACCGCTGCAGCACAGCACACCACCGCGCCGATCATGATCGCGGCCACCGCGCCCAGCGGCGCGCCGAAGGCGCCGACCGGCTGCAGGCCATCCTTGCCCAGCAGCACGACCAGCACGGCCGAGGCGAACAGGATGGTGGAGATGGTGATGCCCGAGACCGGGTTGTTGGACGAACCGATCAGGCCGGCCAGGTAGGCCGAGACCGACACGAACAGGAAGCCGGCGACGATCATGATGAGGGTCATCGGGATCGACACGTGCCACTGGCCGACAATGGCCTGGTACAGGGCCAGCAGCGGCAGCACGAACACCACCAGGGCGACCAGCATCCACTTCATCGGCAGGTCGCGCTCGGTGTGCGCCAGCACCGGGCCACCGCTCTTGCGGGCGGCGGCAAAGCCGCTCTTGACGCCGTTGAGCAGCGACTTGCGCAGCGAGATCAGGGTCCAGATGCCACCGATCAGCATCGCACCGACGCCCAGGTAGCGCATCTTCGCGCCCCAGATGGCGAACGCTGCCTCGGTGGACGAGGCAGCGGCAACCGACGCGGCCAGCGCCGGATCGGTGTTCATGAAGAACGCCTGGTAGATCGGAATGGCGATGTGCCAGGTCAGGATCGAGCCGGACACCACCACGATGCCGACGTTGAGGCCGACGATGTAGCCCACGCCCAGCAGTGCCGGCGACAGGTTGGTGCCGATGAAGGCGGTGACCTTGGAACTGCCGACGTAGGCCGAGGTGGCCCAGGCATCGGGAATCAGGCGCATGCCGCTTTCCGCGGCCAGCTTGACGAAGGCACCGATCACCGCCGACAGGCCGAGGATCTTCAGGCCCGGGCCCGGGTTCTCACCGGCCTTGAGCACTTCGGCCGCAGCCTTGCCTTCCGGGAACGGAAGCGGGTCTTCGACAATCATCGAACGGCGCAGCGGCACCGAGAACAGCACGCCCAGCAGGCCACCGAGGCCGGCGATGCCCAGCACCCACCAGTACTTGAAGTCCGGCCAGTAGCCCATGATCACCAGCGCGGGGATGGTGAAGATCACACCGGCGGCGATCGACGAACCGGCCGAGGCGCCGGTCTGCACGATGTTGTTCTCGAGGATGGAGCCACCGCCCAGCAGGCGCAGCACGCCCATGGAAATCACCGCGGCGGGAATGGCGGTGGCGATGGTCAGGCCTGCGAACAGACCGAGGTAGGCGTTTGCGGCCGACAGCACCACCGCCAGCACGATGGCCAGGGCCACTGCGCGGAAGGTGAGCTGCTTGGGCGCAGTGTCGTGGTTCATGGAAGCCCCTGCTGGCAAAAAATCCCTGCCACGCTAGCGTTCAGGGGGCGGCAAGTCCAGTGCGGTTCGGGAGGGTTGCGGCCAGGTCGGCAGTGAGATAGTCGCTTCTGGCCAAACTCGGCCAACGCATCAAGCGCATGGGGCACATCCCGGACGGCTGCCGGGCCTCGCGGTCTCTTGTCCTGCAGGGGCCAGGCCAACCAGTCCTGCAGCATTCCAGCCATCATCGTTTGAAGTGCCTCAACGCCCCGTGCATCGTGTTCATGATCTGAACCGATGACGCTGAGCCGCCCGATGAACAACCCACTGCGGATCCGCCCGATCAAATCACCGGTCGTGGCTCTCGTGACCCTGATCTGCCTGATGCCGCTTTGCGACTACGCATCTGCCTGGAGCCGCATTGGCGAAGTCGAGATCACCGACCACGCCGGCAAACCCTGTTTCGGACTACCCAAGAAAGAGCGCAAGCGTATCGGTAAAACTCCGGAGGTGTTTGGTGTGGAGGTGCATGACGCAATTGCTCCACCGCTGCGGCGGCAATGGTCTTTCTACTTTGCCCATCCCGCATCAATCCCACTTCCACCCGGAGCCTGCGTGGTCTACGGAGAAGTGCCAGTCAACGCCATTTCAAGGCAAGCGGCCATGCCACTGCAGCCCGGACGCCTGTACGACGTTTCGCTGTCGGCCACCAGGACCGGCGCCACGCAATACCACAGCGCCCGATTCTGCTTGAAGGCCAACCCCGACGGGAGCCTGCGAGCGATCCAGGTCCACTACGACGAGGCACTGGGCTGGAGCCCCTCGGTTTGCCTGCCCTGAGCCGACGCGCGCGCTCGTCGGAGCAGCCCAGCACGCGCTGGAAGTACGCAATTGTTATGTTATATCCTGTCACGCCGACCGAACCTCGTACGTGGCCCCTTCCCCCACTAACCGCCTGGCCTCCATCGACCAGCTGCGCGGCACCGTGATGCTGTTGATGCTGCTGGACCACGTGCGTGAGACCTTCTTCCTGCAGCACCAGGTGAGCGACCCGATGGACGCAGCGACGGTCTCCCCTGCGCTGTTCGCCTGCCGTCTGCTGGCCCACCTGTGCGCCCCCGTGTTCGTGCTGCTGACCGGGCTGTCGGCCTGGCTGTACGGCCAGCGCCAGGCGGATCCGCGCGGGGCCACAGCTGCGTTCCTGCTCAAGCGCGGGCTGGTCCTGGTGGTGCTGGAACTGACCCTGGTGAATTTCGCCTGGACCTTCCAGCTGCCGCCGGAAACGCTGTACCTGCAGGTGATCTGGGCCATCGGGCTGAGCATGATCGCACTGGCCGGGCTGCTATGGCTGCCCCGCCCCGTCCTGCTGGCGGTCGCGGTCGCGGTGGTGGCCGGGCACAACCTGTTCGACGGCTTACGGGTGCAAGGCAATGGCCTGCTGGCGCTATTGTGGAAAGTGCTGCACCAGCGCGACTGGATCGAGGCCGGCGCGCTGCGCCTGCGCACCTCCTATCCAGTACTGCCGTGGATCGGGGTGATTGCGCTGGGTTATCTGATGGGGCCCTGGTTCGGCCGCGCGCGCGCGCCGGAGCAGCGCCAGCGCTGGCTGCTGTGGGCAGGCGTCAGCGCGCTGGCCCTGTTCGCGCTGCTGCGGTTCGCCAACCAGTATGGGGATGCTCCCTGGTCGTACCAGACCACTACGCTGCGCACGTGGTTGAGCATCTTCAACGTCACCAAGTACCCGCCGTCATTGCAGTTCCTGTTGCTGACCCTGGGCGTGGGGCTGTTGCTGCTGCGCTTGTACGAATGGCCGCCCCTCGCGCGTGCGCTGCGCCCGGTGTCCGATATCGGCGCCGCGCCGATGTTCTTCTACCTGCTGCACCTGTACGTGCTGAAAGGGCTGTACCTGGCCGCGTTGGCGGCCTGGGGGCCGACCCATGGCGAACTGTATGCCCTGGATTCGGTCAGCGGCCTGCTGCTGGTGGCCTGTGCGCTGGCGGTGGTGCTGTACCCGCCGACGCGGGCCTTCGCGCGGTTCAAAGCGCGAAGGCGCGATCTGCCTTGGTTGCGATACCTGTGAGCGGTGGCCGCCGGGGGAGCGCCATCCCTGCATGGCGTGGATCCACCGGCGGCTGCCTGCCCAGGCCCAGAGGCCTATAATCGCGCCCTTTCCGCTGTCCCCGCCGTCGATGACCGTTGCCGCCTCTGCTTCCGACGACTTCCTGGGCCACCCCAAGGGCGTCTACGTCTGCTTCTTCACTGAAATGTGGGAGCGCTTCTCCTTCTACGGCATGAAGGCGCTGTTGCTGCTGTACCTGACCAAATACCACCTGTTCGGCGACAAGGCCGGCCTGGACCTGCTCGGTGCCTACGGTGGCCTGGTGTACTGCATCCCGGTGTTCGGCGGCATGCTGGCCGACCGCTGGCTGGGCATGCGCCGGGCAGTGCTGTTCGGCGGTATCCTGCTGGTACTCGGCCACCTCGGCATGGCCTTCGAGGGCCACGCCGCGTACCGGGTGAACGGCGAAGTGGTGCGCGACACCTCGGCGCTGGCGGTGACCTACCTGTCGCTGGCGCTGATCATCATGGGCGTCGGCTTCCTGAAGCCGAACATCTCCACCATTGTCGGCAAGCTGTACGCCAAGGACGACCCGCGTCGCGACTCGGGCTTTTCGCTGTTCTACGCCGGCATCAACCTCGGCGCGCTGTTCTCGTCCCTGGTGTGTGGCTTCCTCGGTGAGGCCTACGGCTGGAAGTACGGTTTCGGTGCGGCCGGCATCGGCATGCTGGCCGGCCTGGCGATGTTCCTGTGGGGCCAGAAGTACCTGCAGGGCCATGCCGAACCGCCGCAACCGGCGGCGCTGAAGCAGAAGGTGCTGGGCCTGCCACGCGAATGGCTCATCTATCTGTGCGCGGTGCTCGGCGTGCTGCCGGTGGCATGGCTGATGTGGGCCGCCGGCAACGGCGCGTTCGCGCTGGGCGGTGAAATCAGCCTGGCGCTGATGCTGATGCTGGTGGTGCTGGGCGGCGTGCTGGTCTGGTTCGCCTGGTTCACCGGCACGAAATGCACGCCGGTGCAGCGCCAGCAGATGATCGCGCTGATGGTGCTGATCTTCATGGCGCTGGTGTTCTTCACGATGTACGAGCAGTCCTACGGCTCGTGGGTGACCTTCACCGACCGCCTGCTGACCAAGGACATCGTGCCCTCGCTGGTGATCACCGGCGGCACGCCGCTGCCGTGGTCGATCCTCTCGCTGCTGCTGGCACCGCTCGGCTTCGTGGTCAGCGCGCGCCTGTCGGAACGGCGCCCGGGCTCGGCCGCGCCGCGCACGTTCTTCGCCGCCATCGTCGTACTGATGCTGGTGCTGCTGGTGCGCGACTGCCTGGTGATTCCGCAGACCGCCGGCTCGCTGACCTACCTCGGCGGCCTGTTCCTGGTGCTGCTGGCGCCTGCCTTCGCCGCGTTGTGGACGTGGATGGACCGCCGCGGCTGGGAACCGGGCAAGCCGGTGAAGTCAGCCTGGGGCCTGGTGATCGGCGCGCTGTCGTTCGTGCCGCTGGCGCTGGCCGCACAGCAGGTGGGCGCCACCGGCGAGATGGCCAGCGTGTGGTGGCTGGTGCTGGCCTACTTCCTGCTGGCCAGCGGCGAGATGTGCCTCTCGCCGGTCGGCCTGTCGGCGGTGACCCAGCTGGCCGTGCCGCGGGTGATGAGCCTGATGATGGGCACCTGGTTCCTGGCCACCGCATTCTCGGAAACGCTGGCCGCGCTGTTCGGCAAGCTGGCCGCGATCGAGGTGCCGGAAGGCGAATCGCTGGACATGGTGGCTGCCGCCGGTGCCTACGCGCACCTGTTCTGGCTGCTGATGTGGATCGGCCTGGGTTGCGCGTTGGCGGCCTTCATCGCCGCGCCGCTGCTGAAGAAGATGATGCACGGGGTGAAGTAAGTCCCGACGTCATTGCCAACCGCCACGCATGGCGTCGGCCATCTGCAGCCGCATGCTCTGGATTTTGTCGCGGGTATCTTCGTCCAGGGCTGAAGGATCGATGTTCTGCACGCGCAACACGTCCGGCAGGAAGCGGCTGATGTTGGACGGCTTGCCCCACTCGTCGACCACCGGCGTCGGCAGCAGCGTGCGCGCCTGCAAAGCCGCGTGCGCGCCGACGGGCAAGTCCCAACGCTGGGCATGCGCGCTCCAGCCGAGGGTGGTGAAGCCGATCAGGGTGGTACTTCCGACGCTGCCGATGGACGTGCGCAACGCCCCCAACACCTGCCGGTAGTGCTGTTCCAGCGCATCTTTTGGAAGGGATGCGGCCATTTCCGGCACCGCAATGGCATCCAGCGCCGGTACCGTGCATCGAACTTCCATGCGCGCGCGCCGGCCTTCTTCGTCGATGAGCTGTGCTCGCACCGGCTGACATTGCAGGGGCGAGACCGCTGCCGCGGCAACATAGGCCTCCACATCACTGCGCAGTGACTCGCGCAGAACGGGCGGTATCCATAGCAGGATCTGGGTGGTCAGCTCCTCCGAGGCCGGTTGTCCAAGGGCCTGTTCGCTGAAGTCTGCGAACAGCGCCTTCTGTGCGACTGCATCCACGGGCCGCACTTCGTCCATGGAGATCGACCGTCTGGCGAGTGTCTCGACCAGCCGCCGATCACCGGACCACGCGCGCCCCTTCCAGAACGAAAGCAGCTGCATGTCACCACCGTCTGCCCGGGGCCAGTGCCGATCACGCGCCATGCCCGCCTGCAGATCGGCAAGCAACTGCCCCGCTATCGGGCGGCGCCCCTGCTTGAGCACGTCTATCGCGGCCAACGCGAGAACCCTGTGAGCCGAAATGTAGGAGGTGATGCATCGGTATTGAACGTCGACAACCGTTGCATGAGCCGGCAGCGGGGTGTCCCCGAAGCGCTCCAACGCATAACCGTGCAGCGGCGCATTCTCCGGCTGTTCCTTGACGCCGTGCGCCATGCAGCGCGAAGCGCCAGCGCTGTTGGCGTCCGCCAGCAGTTTCCGCGCTGCCTGCGCTTCGGACCCCGCTGCTTCCACACCGTACAGCGCGTCAATCCAGCTGTCCGTCAGCCCGGTTGCCAATGCAATCGCGCGGGTCATCATCCTGACCTCGCGCTCAGCGTCCGCGGGCATGTCGACCGCGGCCCCCGTCAACCATCGATGCAGCTGCAACCCCTCCTCGTGGACCGCGCCGGTAGCGAGCAGCGAGCGTGCGACTTCATCGGCCTCGTAGCGTTCCCCCACCTCGGCTTGCACGTCCAGGACCAGCAAGCCGAGACAGGCGAATGCCAGCGTTCCGCACCGGGCAAGCACAGGTGTGCATCGATCAGGGAGGGCCATGGCAACACCGTATCGGGGAAACAAGCATGATCCCCACGCAGCAGGCACATATGCTATGCAACTTGTTTCAAATACGATCTGTGCGGTCATCGCACCTCAGTGCCTGCGGGGGACCACTCCCCCGCAGGCACTGGGCTCAGGGCGCCTTGTCCTTGCCGGCCACGGGCGCGGTCGTCGCGGTCTTGCCCCCCAGGCTGCGCGCCAGGAACGCCAGCAGCTTGTCGTAGTACTCGCTGCGATGCGCCTCGGTGTAGAAGCCGTGGCCTTCGGTCTTGTAGTACAGGCTTTCCACCGGCGTGCCGGCGCGCTTGAGCGCCGCTTCCATGCGCTCGGTATGCTGGATCGGCGCACGCTTGTCTTCGCCACCGGCCGCGAGGAACACCGGCACCTTGATCCGTTCGGCCAGGTTCACCGGCGACACCGCGCCCAGCTTGGCCGGATCACCCAGCCATTCGCGCAGGTAGGTCACGCCTGAGCCGCGGTCCTGGATATCGCCACGGGTGTACATCATCGGCAGGTCGTAGACCCCCACATAGCCGGCCGCGCACTGATACAGCCCGGGTTCGCGGGCCGCCCCCATCATCGCCGAGTAGGCCCCGTAGCTGGCGCCATAGATGCAGATGCGACGAGCATCGGCGATGCCTTCGCTGATTGCCCAGCGGGTGGCATCGGTGACATCGTCCTGCATCGCCGCGCCCCACTGCTGCGCACCGGCCTGGGTGTGGGCCCGGCCGTAATTGCCCGACCCACGGAAGTTGACCTGCAGCACGGCATATCCGGCGGCGGCCAGCATCTGGGTTTCGCGGTCGTACTGGCCGGAATCGAAGATGTCGAACGGACCGCCATGCGGCATCACCACCATCGGCAGGTTGCGGCCGTTGCTGCCGGACGGCAGGGTCAGGAAGCCATGCAACGGCAGCCCGTCCCGCGCCTTCAGTGCAATCGGCTTCACGCTGGCACTGCGGTCCACGTCAATCCAGTCGCTGCGGCTGATCAGGTGGTCAGCCTTGCGCGCCACCGTGTCGTAGACGTAGAAATCGCCCGGGTTCGAGCCCGACCAGGTTTCCACCAGCACGACACGGCCATCGCGGGTGCTGGAGGTGATGTAGACCGGCCCTCCGAAGGCGGCTTCCAGGCTGCGGTACAGGCGCGCCTCCGGCGACTTCTCGTCGAAGAACCGGGTACGCGGCGTGTCGCCCAGATAGAGCGCGCCCACCGGCACGTGGGTGCCGGGCCGATGGATGATGCGATACGGATTGACCACCTCGTCGCGCAGCAGCGTGGCACGCTCGCCTGTCTGCGGGTTCCAGCTGACGATCGCGTCCGGGCCCTGGGTCTGCTCGACGTTGAGGTAGGCCAGGCTGTCATCGGCCGAGAAGCCGAGGGCGGTTTCGATGCGCTTGCTGACGGCCTCGTCGTTGATCAGCTTCCAGCTGTCGCCACTGCGTTCGCGGAAGTACAGCTTGTTGATGTTGTCGCTGCCCGAGCCATGCACGAAGCGCACTTCGCCGGCGCCGTCGGTGGTGAACTCGCCGCGCCGTACCGGCGAGGACGCCACCCGCGAGCGACGACCCGTAGTCACATCCATGCGATCTACGCGGGTGTACGGATCCTCGGCCAGCGGCCATACGGTCACCAGCACGTTGCGCTCGTCGCCCGGCAGGTCGTCGGCCAGGAAGGCGGCCACTGCTTCGACCTTCTTCGGCTGGATGCGGGTCCCCGGGCCCTTGCTTTCGACGCGATAGCCGACCAGCAGTTCGCCGCGGTTGCCGTTGGCGTCGATGGCATAGAGTTCGCCGGTGGGATTGGGTTGGTCGAGCGAGCCCCACTTCTGGGCCAGGCCGATCAACAGGCGCTCGTTGCTGACCCAATCGAATTCCTGCGCGTGGTTGCGGCTGGGCGGCCAGAAACTGCCGACCACCTCCTTGTCCTTCAGGCGCAGGATCGCGATCGCGGTGCTGTCCTCCCTCGGCACCGTTGCCGCTACGTACTCGCCCCCCGGCGAGATCTTGATGTCGGTGAAGGTCTCCCGGCGCAGGTACTGCGTCAGCTCCACCGCCCCCGCGCTGCCTGCGGCAACGCCCCCGATGACGGCCAGTGCGGCCGCCAGAATCGTCCTGTGCATCCTTCCCCTGCTCCTGTGGACACCTTGTCCTGGTCTCCGATTCTAGGCAGGGCAATGGGTTTCCCGCCAGAGCCGGAAAAGACGACGGCACCGTTGCCGGTGCCGTCGTTGCCACTACCTTGGAGAGAGAGTCAGGACGTGGGTTCGGGGGGCGTGCGCCGGGTCAGTGGACCCCGCGCACCGCCAACATGAGGGCCAGGATGCTGAGGATCACGGCGATGGTGCCGTCGAGCACGCGCCAGGTGCTGGGCTTGGTGAACAGCGGCGCCAGCAGGCGTGCGCCAAGGCCCTGCGCGGTCAGCCACAGGCAGCTGGCCGTGACCACGCCCGCAGCGAAGGCCATGCGGGCATTGCCGAAGTTCTCGGCGATGGAGCCGATCACCATCATGTCCAGCCAGAAGTGCGGGTTGATCAGCGAGAAGCCGACCGCGGCCATCAGCACCGCGCGGCGGCTGCCGTCGTCGCTGTCGGCCTCGCCCATGCCACCGCCGCCGGCGATCGCGCGGCGTGCCGACTTCATCGCATACCAGGCCAGGAACGCGACACCGGTCCACAGCACGGCGGTGGTCAGCCACGGCAGCGCTGAAGTGAGCGTGCGCAGGCCGGCCACGCTGGCAAAGATGAAGATGGCATCGATGGCCGCGCAGGTGGCGACCACCGGCACGATGTGCTTGCGCAGGATGCCCTGGCGCAGAATGAAGGCGCTCTGGGCCCCGACCACGGCGAACAGGCCGATGCCGGTGGCTGCACCAGAGAACCAGGCACCGAGGCCGGTGCTGGCGGAGATGACCGAGAACATGGGATTCACTGCCTTGTATTGCTTGGGGGACGGTGCCTCGCGAAGGCGGACAGCACCGGAACGGGCGCCATTGTCGCGCCGCAACATGGAAAAGACGAGCTAAACTTCCTAAACCAACATTAGCGGAGCTTAATTCGATGCGCATCGATCACGCCCAGCTGCGCGCCCTGGCCGCGGTGATCCGCGAAGGCAGCTTCGACCGCGCCGCGCAATCGCTGAATGTCACGCCCTCGGCCATCTCGCAGCGGGTCAAGGCACTGGAGGACCGGATCGGCCGCCTGCTGGTCAAGCGTGGCACCCCGGCCACCGCGACCGCCGAGGGCCAGTTGCTGGTGCAGCTGGCCGAGCAGACCGCCCTGCTCGAACACGATGCGCTGCACCGCATGGGCCTGGCGGATGAGGACCTGCCCCAGGCCAGCATCCCGGTGGCAGTGAACCACGACAGTCTGGAAACCTGGTTTCCGCAGGCCGCGGCGCAGTTCGCGCAGGGCACCGGGACCACCCTGGACCTGCGCGTGGAGGACCAGGACCACACCGTCGAACTGCTGCGCCAGGGCACGGTGCTGGGTGCGGTGACCACGCTGGACGAGCCGGTGCAGGGCTGCCAGATCCACGCGCTGGGCAGCATCCGCTATGCAGCGACCTGCACCCCCGAATTCCGCGAACGCCACTTCGCCAAGGGCGTGACCGCGCAGGCACTGGCGCAGGCACCGGTTCTGGTGTTCAACCGCAAGGACGAAATGCAGTCGCGCTTTGCCCGGCGCATGGCCGGCGATGACCTGCCCAGCACCGCACCGACCTGGTGGATTCCCTCCACCCGCGCCTTTGTGCAGGCCAACCTGGGCGGCATGGGCTGGACGATGAATCCGCTGCCGCTGGTCAAGCGGCACCTGGACGCCGGCCGCCTGGTCTACGTACGCCAGCGCGCGTGGGAAGACGTGCCGCTGTACTGGCAGCACTGGAAGGGCGACGTGCAGACCATGGCCCTGCTGACCCGCGCCGTGCTGGATGCATCCTCGGCATTGATCCGGCGCAAGCGCTGACGCACAGCGCAAAAAGGGGACGGAGGGGATTAAGTCGCTTAAGGCCAATCCGACATCCAAGGCAAATACGGCTTAATCCCCTCCGTCCCCTTTTTCGGGGCTCCATCGGATCTCCATCAAGCCTACACACCGGGTCCATGCGCGATGCGGATACTGGCGGGCCGACCATTACAAGGATGTCCGGCATGCCCGTGTACCTGCGCGATGCCCGCCCCGAGGATGCCGCTGCCTGCATCGACCTGCGTGGGCGCACCCGCGAGAACGCCTTCAGCGCCGAGCAGCTGGCCCAGCTGGGCATCACTGTGGACAGCTGGGCGGCCGGCATCGCCCAGGGCGATTCGATCGGCCGCGTCGCCTGGGAGGGCGAGCGCATGGCCGGCTACTGCTTCGCCGACCGCGACAGCGGCGAGGTGCTGGTGCTGGCCCTGCTGCCGGACTACGAGGGCCGCGGCATCGGCCGCCAGCTGCTGCAGGAAGTGGTCAGCCTGACCCGCGATGCCGGCCACCGGCGGCTGTTCCTGGCCTGCTCGGCCGACCCGCGTTCGCGCTCGCACGGCTTCTACCGCCGCCTGGGCTGGCGCCCGACCGGCGGGGTCGATGAGGCTGGCGACGAGATCCTTGAGCTGGTCTGATCCCACCGTCGCCGGGCATCGCCTGCCGCCCATGTGGCAGCACCGCGAAACGTCGGATGCTGCGTTGCATCAAAAAAGGACCGGATCCGGTTAGAATCACCGATGGATGATGCAAGGCGTTGTTTCTTCACGCCCTTTCCCTGCCCCACGCGCATCCTGACCCCTTCCCCTCCGCCAACGATCCCGCCCCCATGAAGAAATTTGGCAAGGCTCTTCTCGCCCTGCTCGTGCTGCTGTTGCTGGCCGCCGCGCTGTTCCTGTACTGGCCGCTGACCCAGCGCTCGGTGCCCGCCGCCAGCAACGACAAGCCCGTCGATGTTGTGCTGGTCGGCGCCGGCATCATGAGCATCACCCTGGCCACCTACCTGCAGGAACTGCAGCCGGACTGGAACATCCAGGTCTACGAACGCCTCGACGGCGTCGCCGGTGAAAGCTCCGATGGCTGGAACAACGCCGGCACCGGCCACTCGGCGTTCGCCGAACTGAACTACACCCCGGAACTGCCCGACGGCAGCATCGAGACCAAGCGCGCGGTCGGCATCGCCGAATCGTTCGAGGTCTCGCGCCAGTTCTGGTCGCACCAGGTGAAGGAGGGCCGGCTGAGCCAGCCCAGCGACTTCATCAACCCGACCCCGCACATGAGCTTCGTCTGGGGCGATGACAACATCGCCTACCTGCACAAGCGCCAGCAGGCCCTGGTCAAGAACCCGCTGTTCTACGGCATGCAGTACTCCGAGGATCCGGCCCAGATCAAGCAGTGGGCCCCGCTGCTGATGGAAGGCCGTGACCCGAAGCAGAAGGTTGCCGCAACCTGGATGCCGCTGGGCACCGACGTCAACTTCGGCGTGATCACCCGCCAGCTGACCGCCGGCCTGCAGCGCAGCCCGAACTTCAGCCTGCACCTGAACCATGAAGTGAGCGCGCTGCGGCAGAACGCCGACAAGAGCTGGAACGTGACAGTGAAGGACCTCAAGGCCGGCACCGAATCCACCACCCACGCCCGCTTCGTGTTCATCGGTGCCGGTGGCGCCGCACTGAAGCTGCTGCAGATGTCGGGCATTCCGGAATCGAAGGACTACGCCGGCTTCCCGGTCGGCGGCCAGTTCCTCGCCTTCCAGGGGCAGGACGTGACCTCGCGCCATGGGGTGAAGGCCTACGGCATGGCCGAAACCGGTTCGCCGCCGATGTCGGTGCCGCACCTGGATGCACGCAAGCTGGACGGCAAGCCGGTGGTCCTGTTCGGGCCGTTCGCGCTGTACAGCACCAAGTTCCTCAAGCACGGCTCGTGGTGGGACCTGTATTCCTCGGTCACCCACAACAACGTTGGCCCGATGCTGGAAGTGGGCAAGGACAACCTGGACCTGGTGCAGTACCTGATGGGACAGGCGCGCCTGAACGATGCCGACCGCCAGGCCGAACTGGTCAAGTACTTCCCCAATGCCAAGCCGGGTGACTGGAAGCTGGTCACCGCCGGCCAGCGCGTGCAGATCATCAAGCGCGATCCGCTGAAGGGCCCGGTGCTGCAGTTCGGTACCGAGATCGTGACCGACAAGGACCACACCCTCGCCGCCCTGCTCGGCGCGTCGCCGGGCGCGTCGACCTCGCCGCCGATCATGCTTGACCTGATGGCCAAGGCCTTCCCGGAGCAGATGAAGGCCGGCTGGGAAACCCGCCTGCGCGAGATCGTGCCGTCGTACGGGCGCAAGCTCAACGACAGCGCCGCGCTGGTCAACGAGATCCGCACGCTGACCAGCCAGACCCTGCAGCTGCCCTACCTGGAGGTGCCGGTGGACGCGAACGCGGCATCGCCCGCTCCGGCCGCGGTTCCGGCGCCGGCCAAGGAAAAGCGCAACGCCAACGAGGAGCTGCAGGCGCTGTAAGCCCGCAGGTTCCTTTCGATGCAGACGGACGGCCACCTTCGGGTGGCCGTTTGCGTTTGGGCAGGCTACCGCCTGTAGAGCCGAGCCCATGCTCGGCTCCGGCAAAAAGCAGCCGAGCATGGCTCGGCTCTACAGAAAGCGATGCCCCGTGCCGGGAACCCTGCGCACAATGACGCGAATTGTAATGTTGTTAAGAATTATTTACATTTGCGTCCTGCGCAGTGACCGCGCCTCGCCCCCAGACGGACCTGACCGTGCCCGAAGCCGCCGCCCCGGGTGCTGGACGACTGTTGCCGCCCCTCCCCGCCTCCACGCTTCGAGCCCACCATGTGCCTGACCTTCGATAACCGCCTGCCCCGCCGCGCGCTGCTGCCGGCCGCCCTGCTTTCGTCGTTGACCCTGCTGGCCACGCCCAGCGCGTTCGCCGCCACTGATGGCGCAGCCGACGCCAAGACCCTGGACCGGGTGAGCGTGCGTGCCGAACAGTCGGCGCCGCCGGCCAGTACCACCCGCCTGCCGATCACCCTGCAGGAAACCCCGCAGTCGGCCACCGCGATCAGCCTGCAGCGCCTGCAGGACGAATCGCTGTTCAGCATCAACGATGTGATGCGCAACGTGACCGGGGTCAGCGTGTCCTTCTATGACACGCAACGCCCGCTGTACTACGCGCGCGGCTTCGCCATCACCGACTTCCAGGTCGACGGCATTCCCACCTACAGCGGCTCGACCAACCAGGAGTACGACACCGCCTTCTACGACCGCATCGAAGTGATCCGCGGTGCCAACGGCCTGCTCAGCGGCGCCGGCGTGCCGTCGGCCACGGTCAACCTGCTGCGCAAGCGCCCCGGCAAGGAATTCGACGCGTCGTTCGCGGTCAGCGCCGGCAGCTGGGACTACCGCCGCATGGAAGCCGACGTAACCGCGCCGCTGACCGCCGACGGCCGCTTCCGCAGCCGCGTGGTCGCCGCCTACACCGATCGTGGCCTGTATTACGACCGCTACAAGGAAAACAAGATGGCCGGCATGGCGGTGCTGGAAGGCGATGTCACCGACAGCACCACGGTCACCGTCGGCTACCAGACCCAGGACAACAACCCGACCGGTTCGACCTGGGGCACCGTGGCGTTCTTCGACAACCAGGGCAACTTCGCCCATCTGGCGCGCTCGACCAACCTGTCGCCGAAGTGGAGCTACTGGAAGCGCGAAAGCAATACCGCCTTCGCCAACCTGGAACAGCGTTTCGGCGACCACTGGCTGCTGAAGATCAACACCGCCTACACCCGCGGCAACGTGCAGAACGTGCGCCTGTACGGCACCGGCAACCCGGACCCGGTGACCGGCGCGGGCATCTACCTGCGCGCGGCCGCCGGTGATTCGAAGGACACCCGCCGCAATGTCGATGCCTACCTGACCGGCAGCTTCCCGCTGTTTGGCCGCGACCACGACCTCACCGTCGGCGCGCAGTGGTCGGACCTGGAAGGCACCACCAATACCGTGGCGCTGAACTTCCCGGGCGACTGGGCGACCTGCGGGCGTGAGCGCTGCTACTACATCCCCAACGTGTTCAACTGGAACGGCGACATCTCCGAAGTGACCTACACCCGCACCGGCGCACGCCGCGTGGCCAAGACCACGCAGAGTGGCGTCTACCTGGCCACCCGCCTGCGCCTGGCCGAGCCGCTGTCGCTGATTGCCGGTGCACGCCTGAGCCGCTGGGAAACGCTCAGCCGCTCGTACAACGCTGCCGGCGCCTATACCGGCACCAGCGGTGCATACAAGGTGAGCGATGAGGTCACTCCGTACGTGGGCCTGGTCTACGAGATCACCCCGAACGTGTCGGCCTATGCCAGCTACACCGAGATCTTCAATCCGCAGAACTACAAGGACCGCAACGAGAACCTGCTGGCACCGGTGCAGGGCTCGAACCTGGAAGCGGGCATCAAGACGCAGTGGTTCGATGGCCGCCTGACCGCCAATGCGGCGGTGTTCGAGGCCAAGCAGGACAACTACGCGGTGCGTGACATGAGCGTGCCGGAAGGTACGCTGAGCGACGGCAGCTCGGCCTATATCGGCATCAACGGCACCAAGGCGCGCGGTTGGGAGATGGACGTCAACGGCGAGATCCTGCCGGGCTGGACGGTCAATGCCGGCTACACCCGCGTCAAGGTGACCCGCGCCGCCACCGACCTGCTGTACGCCAATCCGCCCAAGGACCTGCTGCAGCTCAACACCCAGCTGCAGCTGCGCGGCGCGCTGGAGCGACTGAGCATCGGCGGTGGCCTGCAGTGGCAGAGCCGGGTACAGGGCTACAACATCGCCTACCCGCTCGGCGGCACGGTGACGGTGAACCAGCCGGCGTATTCGCTGGTGCAGTTCAACGCCAACTACCGCATCAGCGACAACTGGACCGCGACGCTGAGCGTGCGCAACGCGCTGGACAAGACCTACTGGGCCAACCTGGACTACAACAACTTCGGCGAGCCGCGCTTCGTGTCGGCCAGCCTGCGCTGGAAATTCTGAGGCAGGCGGGGTTGCCGGGCTATGCCCGGCACCTTGTAGCGTCGAGCCATGCTCGACTGCTTTTCGATCAGGCGTCGCGGCTGTGGAACGAAGGGCAGTCGAGCATGGCTCGACGCTACAGGGACCTCAATCGCCGCAGCTGCCGCCGTCCCCCCCACCACCATCACTGCTGCAGTCGGAGCTGCTGTAGCTGTGATGGCTGTGGCTGTCACCGGAATAGCCAACGGAGGTGTCATGGCTTGCGCCGCCATCCCCCCGGCTGCCCGAGCCATCGGCCGTGGCCACTGCCAGGCACAGGATGGCGCCGACCAGCGGCAGCAGCCAGACCAGCAGCAGCTGCACTGCGCGGCCACCCGCCGACAGGCCATCACGCCTGACGATCACCACGGTAGCCGCCACGTTCAGGCCCAGCACCAGCAGGACCAGCAGAAGGGCAACGATCAGCATTCGGTGGCTCCATGCCTGGACTGGAGGGCATTATGGGCCTGCCAGCCCGGCAATGGCCCTGCCCGTCATGAAGATGGGACAATGCAGGGCGCGCTGGCCTGCCCCGTGGCCGCCGGCGCCCCTCGCACCACACGGAAGAAGAAGAACAACAACATGCTGAAAGTCATTTTCGATACCGACCCGGGCGTCGACGACGCCCTGGCCCTGCTGTACCTGCACAAGCACGCCCAGATTGACCTGATCGGCGTCACCACCACCTTCGGCAATGCCTCGGTGGAGTCGACCACGCACAACGCGCTGTACCTGAAGCAGGCCTGGGGCTTCGCCGCCCCGGTCGCGCGCGGTGCCGGTGGCCCGCTGCAGCCGGAAGCCACCCCGGAAGCCTGGCCGGTGCACATCCACGGCCACAACGGCCTGGGCAACCACCCGGTGCCGGCCGAACTGGACGTGGCCGCCGACGCGCGCCCCGCTTACCAGCTGATCATCGACCTGGTCCGCGCCCATCCGGGCGAAGTGACCCTGGTCGCGGTCGGCCGCATGACCAACCTCGCGCTGGCCCTGCAGCAAGCCCCGGACATCGCCGGCCTGGTGCGCGGCGTGGTGATCATGGGCGGCGCCTTCCACGTCAACGGCAACATCACCCCGGCCGCCGAAGCCAACATCTGGGGCGATGCCGAAGCGGCCGACGTGGTGTTCACCGCCAGCTGGCCGGTGACCGCCATCGGCCTGGACGTGACCACCCGCGTGGAAATGGACCGTGACGGCCTGGATAAGCTGGCAGCGATCGGCGGTACCGACGCCGAGCTGGTGCGAGCGCTGTCGCAGGATTACGTGGACTTCTACCTGCAGGCCGGCCACAAGGGCATGGTCGTGCATGACTGCTGCGCATGCATCGCGCTGACCCGCCCGGAACTGTTCCAGTTCGAGCGCGCCAGCGTGCGCGTGGCCACCGACGGTGTTGCCCGCGGCATGACCATCCCCAAGCCGGAAGGCCTGGCGTTCGGCCCCAGCGTGTGGGACGGCCACGTGGTGCAGTCGATCGCCATCGGCGTGGATGCGGCCGCGGTACTGGCCGACATCGAGCAGACCCTCAAGGTCTGACCCGCTAGCGCTTGGCCCTGCCCGGGACCGTCTCGGGCAGGGTCCACAGCACCGGCAGCACCAGCACCGCCACCAGCGCGATCATCGCGCCTGGCGCTGCTGCCCAGCCGCTGCGTTCCACCCACCATTGCGCCAGCCATGGCGTTGCCCCGCCGAAGAAGGCCGTGGCCATGGTCACGCCCAGTGCCAGCCCACTCACCCGCCCTTCGCCGGGGAACTGCTCGGCCGTGGCCGGGGCCGCCACCGCGCTCACGCCACCGGCCACGCAGGCCAGCAACACCGCCGCCAGCGCGATGCCCAGCGGCGTCGCCTGCGCCATCCACGCGAACAGGGACAGCGGCAGCAGCGCTGCCAGCACGGTCAGGCCCAACAGCATCGGCCGCCGCCCGACGCGGTCGGACAATGCGCCGCACAGGGGCGTGATCGCGATCACCGCCACGGCCGCAATCGTCGACAGCCACAGCGCATCGCCCTCATCGTGGCCCCGCGCATGCAGGAATGCGGGCACATAGGTGATGCCCACGTAGTAGGTGATCGATCCCAAGGCCGAGATCGCGAAGGTGCGCGCCACCGCCAGCGGGTGGTGCTGCAGCACATGCCGCAGCGGCGTGGCAGGAATGCTGCCTTCGCGGCACTGGCGCTCGAACTCCGGCGATTCGTGCATGCCCGAGCGCGCGACCAGAATCACCAGTGCCAGCGCAGCGCCGACGAAGAACGGAATACGCCAGCCCCAGCTGTCCAGCTGCGCGGGCGCGAGCAGCGCCACGGTGACCGCCGAGATCGCTACCGCCAGCAGTGCGCCTACTTCACTGGCGGCCGAGGCCAGCGAGGTCACCAGGCCACGCCGCCGCGCCGGTGCGCTTTCCAGCAGGTACGCCACCACGCCGGTGTACTCACCGCCCACCGAAAACGCCATCACGCAGCGCAATACCAGCAGTAGCACGCCCGCCGTGGTACCTGCGGTGGCCGCGGTCGGCAGCAACGCAGTGGCCAGCATCGCCGCCGCCATCAACGCCATCGAAGCCAGCAGCATCCAGCGCCGGCCCAGGCGGTCGCCCAGGTGGCCGAAGCACAGCGCGCCCAGCGGGCGCATCAGGTAGGACACCGCGAAGCCGGCCAGCGTGACCAGCAGCGCCTGTTCGCCGCCGCCGAAGAACACCCGCGACAGCACCGTGGCGAAATACAGGTACAGGGTGAAGTCGTACCACTCCACTACCGTGGACAGGCCCGCCACCCACATCGAGCGCTGCCGCGCCGCGGTCATTGCGTGTTCGCCTTCAACAGCCTCGGTCCCGGTTGCGCAGGTTCGGGGCAGGATGTCATGGCCCGGGTGAAATACCGGTCATCGGCCATCCGCTGCCTGCATGTACTGGGTTTCATGGCCGGTGAAGCGCTCACCGTCAAAACCGAAGCAGAAGCGCCCTTCCTCGAACACGCGGTAGACCAGCAACGCGCCATCGAGGCAGAACTGCTGCCGGTCCACGCCCGTCTCCAGTGTCCCGTAGCCGGTAGCATCACCGCCCTTTCCCGCCGGCCCGGTGAAGGCATCGAACGGCAGTGGCGTCGCCCTGCCCGTGCGGGTATCGACCAGCACCAGCGTGCGCTGGAAATACTCCGGACGATCATCGACCTGTACCAGCAGGTAGTGCCGGTTGAAATTGGGTTTCTGATGCTGGAGGGCATCTTCGATGGCTGCGCGGTGCCGCGCATCGCAGAAGTCGACCGGGCTGTAGCGGTAACTGCAACCGTCGTGGTCGTAGGGGAGGTTCATGCCGGAATAGCTGATGCGTCCCTCGCTGTCCACGTCGTGGCCCAGTTCCGGGGTGCTGCACAGCAGCCACGAACGCTGCGCATCTTCGGGATCGGCCATCAGCTTCGGCTCGCGGCCCTCCTCGTAAGCCGCACCACCCGGGAAGTCCTGGCCGAAACGCTGGCGGACGATGGGACGTGCCTTCTCCAGCGGCAGGCCGATCCTGGCCCCACGGAACGAAACGAATGTCATCGTCGGCAGGATCACCTCTTCCACCGGCAGCCCCTTCCACTGCCCCTGCACGCAGAACGTGGCGATCTCGTTCTCCACGTCTTCCTTGCAGGGCTTCGGCGCGTTCGCCGCCAACCAGGGATGGGCCGGGCGCCCGGTCTGCTGATCGATGTACCAGCCGTCCAGCGCGCAGGTCGGCAAGGCGTCGAGCAGCGGAGAGAGATCTGTTGCGGTGGCCGGGGCGGCAGGCGGTGTGCCCGCTGCGGGTGCGTCGGTCGGTGCGTCCGGTGTGCGCTGGCAGGCCGCCAGCGCGAGCAGACCGACCAGCAGCGCGACGTGGCGCGGGCGCTGGATTGAATGCTGCGTTCCCTGCATTGCGTGCTTCCTGGTTTCGACACTCCCTGCAGATGATCGCCGATCCCAAGGCCGTGCAGGAACGTCACAGATCCCACATCGGGGTCAGAGCCCTTCGCTCCCGCAAAGGGATCCGACCCCGCCCGTTACCCCGGCAGCTGCAGCTCAGCCATCAGCCCGCCACCCTCGCGGTTGCGCAACCGCAGCGAGCCGCCCAGCGACTGCGCCAGCTGCACCGCGATGGCCAGTCCCAGGCCAGTGCCACCGGTATCGCGATTGCGCGAGCTTTCCAGCCGATGGAACGGCGCCAGCACTGCCTGCAGCTGGTCCTCGGGAATGCCGGGGCCACGGTCGGAAATTCCGATCCACACCCTTCCGGCCTCATCGCGGCCCGCCTCGATCTCGGCGGCACCGGCGTAGCGCAACGCGTTGTCGACCAGATTGCCGACCACCCGGCGCAGCGGCTGCGGCCAGGTCTGCACGACCAGTCCAGCGGGTGCTCCGCCACTGACCGGCTTGCCCATGTCCTCGTAATCGCCGACCACACTGGCCAGGAACGCGCCCAGGTCCATCGACACCGGCGCGCCACTGGCGACGTGGCTGCTGCGCGCATAGGCCACACCCTCGCGCACCAGTTGCCCAAGGTGGTCGAGGTCGGCCAGCAGCCGCTGCTGGGTGCTGTCTTCAGGCAGGGTCTCCACCCGGAGCTTCATGCGCGTGATGGGGGTCTGCAGGTCATGCGAGATCGCGGCCAGGATCTGCAGGCGTTCACTGACATGGCCACGAATACGTGCCTGCAGTGCGTTGAGTGCGGCTGCTGCGCCGCCTACTTCCGCAGGGCCATCTTCAGGCAGTTCGGGCCCGTCCTTGCCCGGCTGCAGATGCTCCACCGCATGCGACAGCTGCTGCAGCGGGCGCATGGCCAGGCGCACCGCCAGCCACGCGCACACCAGCAGCAGCGCCAGCTGCACCAGCAACACGGCGGGCAGCCAGCGCGCCAGCGGCAGGCCCGACGGGGTGACTTCGATGGTCAAGGGGGTGCCGTCGTGCAGGCGCAGTTCCACCTCGAACCGCTCCGGCAGGCGAGCCACCTGGCGCGCCTGCAACGGATAGCGGTGCTGCAGGCTGTCATCGATGATCGCCGTGACCTGGCGTGCACGATCGGTCTGCAGCCCCGGTCCGGCCGCGGCCGGGCGCAGCAGGTAACGGTAGGTGCGCCGCTCCAGCCGCGGCACCCAGGCATCGCGCTGGTCCGCGGGCAGGTGCTCCAGCAGCGCGACACTCACGGCCACGTCTTCGTCCAGGTTGCGCAGCATCATGCTGCGGGTGGACTGGTAGCGTTCGAAGAACAGCAGGCCGAAGGACAGTGCGTGGGCCAGCGCCAGTCCGCCCAGCAGCACCAGCAGCAGCCGCGCCGACAGCGTGCGCGGCCAGCGTGGGCGGCGTGCGGTGGCGTTCATTCGTCCGGCCCCAGCAACTGCACCGGCACGCTGAACACATAGCCTTCGCTGCGCACGGTCTTGATGTAGGTCGGCTCGCGTGCGTCGTCACCCAAGCGCTGCCGCACGCGGCTGACCAGCAGGTCGATCGAGCGGTCAAACAGTTCGGCATCGCGGCCCTGCGTGAGGCTGAGCAGCTGGTCGCGGCTGAGCACCCGATTGGCGTGATCGAGGAATACGCGCAACAGGCGGAATTCGGCGCCACTGAGTGGATACGCGGTGTCCTGTGCATCCAGCAGATGGCGTGCGGTGGTGTCCAGGCGCCACTCGCCGAAGGCCAGCTGGCGACCGGCTTCGCTCACCTGCAGATTCGGCGGCAACATCCGGGTGCGGCGGATCACCGCATTGATGCGTGCCAGCAGTTCGCGCGAAGAGAAGGGCTTGGTCACGTAGTCATCAGCGCCCATTTCCAGGCCGATGATGCGGTCGGTTTCGTCGTCGCGGGCGGTCAGCAGCACCACCGGCACCGCACGATGCTTGCCGGCGCGCAGGTTGCGGCACAGGCTCAGTCCGTCCTCGCCCGGCATCATCACGTCCAGCACGACCAGATCCACGGCATGGGTATCCATCAGCGCGCGCATGGCCCGGCCACCGTCGGCCTGGCTCACGCGCAGGCCGTTGCGTTGCAGGTAATCGGCCAGCATCTGGCGGATCTCGCTGTCATCGTCGACGACCAGGATGTGCGGTACGTGGTTCATTGCGTTCTCGATGAGGACGAAGGTCAAGGCCGCGCGGCGCGGCCATGGTAGCGCGGCTCAGGGGTTGGCCAGCAGGCGCTGGATCTCGCTTTCGGTACGTGCGTAGTCGCCCTCGCCGTAATGGCGGTAGACCACCCGCCCCTGCCGGTCGAGCAGGTACAGTGCGGGCCAGAAGCGGTTGCCCCAGGCGTTCCAGATCCGGTACTGGTTGTCCTGCACCACCGGCCAGGTGATGTCCAACCGTGCGATGGCCTTGCGCACGTTGCCAGGCAGCCCTTCATAGGCGAACTCCGGCGTATGCACGCCGATCACCCTCAGGCCCTGCGACGCGTAGCGTGCATGCCACTGGTGGACATACGGCGCCACGTTGAGGCAGTTGCTGCAGGTGTAGGTCCAGAACTCGACCAGCACCACCTGCCCCCGCAACTGCTCCAGTGTGAGCGGCGGGCTGTTGTGCCAGGGCCCGCCACCGTCGAACCCGGCGGCGGGAACGGCCTGTGCCGGCTGCGCATCGGCCTCCGGGCTGGGCCAGGCCATCAACAGCGCAGCCCCACCCAGCACGCCCATCAGCAACGGCAGCACGTACGCACGCAGGCCGGCCATCGCTCAGCCCCCCTGCTCGGCCAGTGGCAGTTCCGCCGGCTTCACCCCCGCCGCTTCCAGGATGCTGTCGGCCACCTGCGCCGGATGCGAGAGCAGCGACACATGGCTGCTGCCGATCGATTGCAGCTGCGCGCCAATGCGCTTTGCGGTGGCGGCCTGCAGCTGCGGCGACAGCATGCGATCGTCACGGCTGAGCACGTACCAGCTCGGCTTGCTGCGCCACGCCGCAACGTTCACTACTTCGCCCAGCGCGCTGGCCTTCAACGGGACCTGCGTGCTGTACAGCAGTGCGGCCGACTTCTTCATCACGTCCGGCGCGAAGTCCTGGGCGACAGCGTCAGCCGGCAACGTCAGGTAGCCATCCCTTTCCTGCAGGCGGGCCAGGCCCGGACCGACCGGGAAGCCTTCGCCCTGTTGCGCCGATGATTGCCCTACATCCGGTGCGAACGCCGCCACGTACACCAGCGCCTGCACCTTCGGGTCATTGCCCGCTTCGGTGATGACCGTGCCACCCCAGCTGTGGCCGACCAGCACCACCTTGCCAGGCGCAGCGGCAATCGCACGACGGGTGGCGGCGACGTCGTCGGCCAACGAGGTGAGCGGATTCTGCACGGCCACCGCCGGCAGCTTCCAGTCATGCAGGGTGCTGATGACCTTGCTCCAGCTGGAGCCATCAGCGAACGCGCCGTGCACCAGGATGACGGTGGGCGGTGCAGCGGTATCGGCCCGGGCAGCGAAGGCAGGGGCGGCGGCAAGGGCGAGAGCGGCGGCCAGCAAGCAGGTACGGATCATGGGGGCACTCCGGAGTTGGGAGTGGCCATTTCCGCCTGCCGGTGTATCGGCGCTGTTTCTCCGCAGCGCGGAGTTGTACCGGACTGTAGGGCGCAGGCGGGTTTCTACAGTGGGATACATTCGCGCGCCGGTCCTGGCCGGGCGCTTTCGGGTGGATATCGCTGCCCGCACGCGGGCGCGCAACGCCCCGATGCGCATCCGCGCATCGTCTTTGTATCTGACTGTACGAAACCCCGGCCGCGGCCACAGTCGCTGACAAAACCCCGGGCAACGGCACACGTTGCCGATACCTGCGCCGCCTGGAATGGCTTCCATCGACCACTGGCCCGCAGGACACCACCATGATCAGCATCGCTTCTTCCGTGTATACGCCCCGCCTGGACGCCGTCGGCCGCTGGCTCTCGCCGTTGGCGCTGCGCACCCTGCTGGCCTGGGAGTTCTTTGAATCCGGCCGCGAGAAGCTGGGCGGCCAGAACTGGTTCGCCGACCTGGAAGGCCGCTTCCCGTTCCCGTTCTCCACACTGCCCGCGTCGCTGAACTGGCAGCTGGCCACGTGGCTGGAACTGGTGGGTGCAGTGATGCTGCTGCTCGGCCTGGCCACGCGCTCGGTGGCCTACGTCTTCTGGGTACTCACCATCGTTGCCATCGCCGCCGTGCACTGGCCCGACCAATGGAACGGCCTGGGTGAACTCTGGCAGGGCTATGCGATCACCGACCAGGGCTACGGCAACTTCAAGCTGCCGTTGCTGTTCCTGGCCATGCTGCTGCCACTGATCCTCAACGGCGGTGGCGCACTCAGCGTGGACCGGCTGCTGGCCGGGTCCGGCCGTGCCACGGCACGCAATGACGGCCTGGGTTGGGGCGTCAGCCTGATCGCCCTGCTGCTGCCGGTTGCCGCGCTGTTGCCCGGCATCGGCTTCGGCGGTGCCCTGCTCGGCGGTGTGCTGCTGCTGGGCCATCTGCTGCGCTGTCGCCGCGCCGCCTGAGCAGACTCCCCTGTTCCCGCGCGTTTCGCTTTCCGTCGCCTCTTCGGCGGCGTCCATCCCGCACGCCCCGCGTGCTTTCCCAAGGAGTCACCACCATGTCCATCTCGACCAAGAACACCTCTTCCTCCCGCCTGCCGCGCATCGGTGCCATCGGCATCGCCCTGGCCGGTGGCTTGCTGCTGGCCGGCCAGGCCGCGGCGATCCAGCCGCTGACGATCAGCGCGGTGGCCATGAGCGCCGCCGCCGAAGGCAAGTGCGGTGAAGGCAAGTGCGGGGCCAACAAGGCCACCACCGGCACGCCCGCCGGCAAGGCCAAGGTGGCCGAGGGCCAGTGTGGCGAAGGCAAGTGCGGCGACGCCTCGTTTGCCCGCACTGATCGCGACCACGACGGCAAGGTCTCGCGTGCCGAATTCAACGCTGTGGCCGCCAAGCGTGCCGCCGAGTTCGACCGCATCGACACCGACCACGACGGTTACATCAGCGAGCAGGAAGCGCACGACTACCTGCGCAGCGTCTACACCGCCAACGGCAAGCCGATGCCGAAGGGCCTGTTCTCCCGCGTTGCCGATTGATCGACGTTCACCCGGCGCCGCCTTCAAGGCGGCGCTCTCTGTGGAGCATCCGCCATGTCCCTGCCCCTGCCCACCCATGCCGCCGGTCTTGGCCTGCGCCGTGGCCTGATCGACGAACTGCTGGCCATGCCGGCCGGTGCCATCGACTTCCTCGAAGTCTCCCCCGACAACTGGATCGGCGTCGGCGGTGCACACGGCGACGCGCTGCGCCAACTCAGCGACCGCCACCCCTTGACCTGCCACGGCCTGTCGCTGTCGCTGGGCGGTCCTGATCCGCTGGACCGCACCCTGCTGGCACAGACCCGTGCCTTCCTCGACCTGCACCAGGTGCAGCTGTACAGCGAACACCTGAGCTACTGCGCCGCCGGTGGCCATGTCTACGACCTGCTGCCACTGCCGTTCACCGCCGAGGCCGTTCACCATGTCGCCGGCCGTATCGCCCAGGTGCAGGACATGCTGGGCCGGCGCATCGCCGTGGAGAACATTTCCTACTACGCCGTTGCCGGCGCGGACATGAGCGAGATCGACTTCATCAACGCCGTGCTCGCCGAAGCCGACTGCGACCTGCTGCTGGACGTCAACAACGTCTTCGTCAATGCCTGCAACAACGGTTACGACGCCTTCGAATTCCTGGCCCACGTGCCGTCCCACCGTGTCGCCTCGCTGCACGTAGCGGGCCACTTCGATGAAGACGACGGCTTCAAGATCGATACCCATGGTGCGCCGGTGAAAGGCGTGGTCTGGGCCCTGTTGCGCGAGGCCTACATGCGGGTGGGCGTGCGGCCCACGCTGCTCGAACGCGACTTCAACTTCCCGCCGCTGGCCGGGTTGCTGGCCGAGATCGCGCAGATCCGCCAGGCGCAGGCTGAGGCACGTTGGCCGGAGGTGGCCCATGGCTGAGCCGCTGGCTACCCTGCAACGGCGCTGGGTCGATCATGTGCGGGACCCTGCAAAGACCGCACCCGATGGCGTGGAGGCGCGCAGGCTGGCGGTATACCGCCGCCTGTGCATCGACAGCCTGGACACCCTGCTGGCCGGCAGCCTGCCGCGCCTGCAACAGCAGTTGGGCACGTCGCGCTGGCGCGACACCGTGGCGCACTACTACGCCCACCACACCTGCCAGACCCCGTTGTTCCCACGGATCGCCGGCGAGTTCGCGGCCTGGCTGGCAGTGCAGGACACGCTGGCACTGCCGGGCTGGGCGGCGGAACTGGCGCACTACGAGAGCACGCAGCAGTCGCTGCACATTGAACCGCGTGGCGCTGGGTGTTTGCTGCAGCGCGTACCCGAGGACAGTGATGTGCTGGCGGTTTCGCCGCTGGTGCGGGTGCTTGGGCACCGGTGGCCGGTGCATGAGGACGAGGGGCTGGAGCCGGTGTTGGGCGCAGCTCCCACGCTGCTGGTGATCCAGCGCCGCGCCGATTTCAGCCTGAAGGTCGAGCAACCGTCACCGCTGGCCTACGCGCTGCTTTCGGTCTTCGGTGACGACGGCGCGCGTGTGGATGAGGCACTGCAGGCGCTGTCCGAAACACATGACGTGGCAACGGACGCATTGCGTGCTGCCTGCGTGCCCGTTCTGGGCGAGCTGTGCACGGCGGGGGTGCTGGTTGCATTGCCTGCTTTCTGAGGTGCCGGCCGGCGGCCGGCACTACCCGTTCATTGACCGGCAAGCGGCCGGCACTACCCGCCCCCTACTTCGAGGTCTCATCATGGCTGCTTCCAACATTTCCTTCCTGCACGGCTGGCGCCTGTTCGTAGCCATCGCCGTGGTCCTGATCGCGTTCGCACTGACCGCCTTCGCCCTGTATCCCGATGCAGCCGAAGGCAGCCGCGCGGCGATCCGGCTCACCGCCCGCACATCGCTCCTGCTGTTCCTGGCGGCATTCACGGCATCCTCCTTCGCCACCCTGCTGCCCGGCCCGTTCACCCGGTTCCTGCTGCGCGAACGGCGCATCATCGGTCTGTCCTTCGCGTTCTCGCACCTGCTGCACGCAGTCGCCATCACCAGTTTCGGCATCCTCAACCCGGCGTTCTGGCCAGCACGCTCCGCGCTGGCCAACCTCCCGGGCACGGTGGGCTACATCGCCATCCTGGCGCTGGCCATCACCTCGCACCGGGGGCTCGCCAAGCGCATGGGACCCACCGCCTGGCGTCGCCTGCACGTCACCGGCATGTGGATCATCGCGGCGGTGTTCACCTACTCGTACTTCAAGCGCGTGCCCGGCAACTTCTGGTATGCGGTGCCGTCGGCGCTGCTGTTCACCGCCTTCGTGGTGCGCTGGATCGCCAAGCGGGCGCAGGCCCTGCGTCGAAGTGCGCATGCGCGGCCGCCGCTGCGGGCGGCCTGACGGGCCGGGGTCAGATCCCTTTGCCAAAGGCAAAGGGATCTGACCCCACATCAGGTCAAGGCGCGCGGCGCAGCGTGATCAGGGTGATCTCCGAAGGCACGCCGATGCGCGCCGGGAAACCGGCCCAGAGGCCCGCGCCGTTGCCCACGTACAGCGTCATCCCCTCCACGTCGTAGCGGCCGGACACGAAACCGCCATTGGCCCGCTTCACCAGCTGGTCCATGCCAATGATCTGCCCGCCATGGGTATGCCCGGACAATTGCAGCTTCACCCCGCGCGCCGCCGCCTCGCGCGCGTTGCGCGGGCGGTGGTCAAGCAGGATCACCGGTGCAGAGGGATCGGCACCGGCCAGTGCAGCGTCCAGATCCGGCAGCGGCAGGCCGTAGCGTGCGGCCACCGGATCGGTGACACCGGCGATGGTCAGCGCCGCATCGCCGCGCCGCACCTGCAGGTGGCTGTTCTCAAGCACCTGCATGCGCAGCGCGCGGAACGCCTGCATCCATTGCTGATACTGCGCGTAGTACTCATGGTTGCCGGTGATGGCAATGACGCCGTCCGGCGCCTGCAGATCGGCCAACGGGCGCGCGTCGTCACGGCGGGCCTCGACGCTGCCGTCGATCAGGTCGCCAGTGATCACGATCAGGTCCGGCTTCAGCGCGTTGCTCTCGTCCACCACCCTGCGCACCCAGTCGCCGGTCAGCAGGCGGCTGGCGTGGATGTCGGTCAGCTGCAGCACGCGATAGCCGTCGAACGCAGCAGGCAGATCCTTGATCGCCACGTCGATCTGCCTGGGCTGGGGCACGGCCATGCCCTGGCTGACGCCATAGCCACTCACAAGCAGCGCCAGCAGGCCGGCCAACGGCCGCAGCTTCGAGGCGCGCAGGGCCGATACGATGCGCGGCCAACGCAGCAGGCGCGAAAGCAGCAGGCCCACATCCAGCACCAGCATCAGCAACGCCAGCAGCAGCACCGCCGTGGAGCCGGTGGCCAGGACGGCGATGGCCATCCTCGGGATTTCCGGTGATGCCATCGTGCCCCAGAAGGTGGCCACGATGCGCAGCTGCACGGCCATGGCCACCACCAGCAGCGACAGCACGACCTTCAACCCGATGGGCATGCGCAGCGGCCAGAACAGGCGCCAGGCCACATACAGGCCCATCAACAAACCGATCGTACTCAGCACTGCAACCATCCATGACAGAAAGCGGGCCCGCCATGGTGACGGCTGCGGGTCGTGTTGTGTAGAGCCGCGCCCATGCTCGGCTTCTCGACACGCAGCCGGGCATGGGCCCGGCTCTACAACAACAGGCGGTCAGGCCATTCCGTCGAGGCGCTCCACCCGCAGGCGGGCGATACGGCGCTTCTCCATTGCCAGCACGGTGATGCGCACGCCGGCCACCTCCACCGCGTCGCCGACGTCCGGCAGGCGGCCCAGCTGCTCCAGCACCAGACCCGAGATGGTCATGTAGTCGGCACTGCGGGGCAGCGACACGCCCGCCAAACGCTGCAGGTCGTCCAGGGTCAGCGCACCATCGGCCTCCCATTGATCCTCGCCCTGCGCCACCACGCCATAGCGCTCGTCCTGGGTATCGACCAGGTCACCGGCAATCGCCGCCAGCAGGTCGTTGGCGGTCACCAGGCCCTCCACGCTGCCGTACTCGTCCACCGCCACCGCCAGCGGCACCGGATGCTGGCGGATCAGTTCCAGCGCCTGCAGCGCACTGGCAGTGGACAGAACGTACTGCGGTTCGCGCAGGTTGCCCTCCAGCTGCAGTGGCTTGCCCTGCAGCAGGTCGGCCAGCACGTCCCGGCTCTGCACCACGCCACGCAGGCTGTCCAGGTCACCGTCGCCGACCAGCAGGCGCGTATGCGGCGAGGCCACCAGGCGCGCCACCACATCCTCCTGACCACGCGCCAGGTCGATCCATTGCACGTCGGCACGCACAGTCATCACGCTGGACACCGGACGATCGGCCAGGCCCAGCACGCTGCGGATCATTTCGTGCTCCGCCGGCTGCAGGCGCTCGTCGGCGTCCACCTGCTCGTCCACGCCTTCGTCCTCGTGGCCGTTCGCTGGACGCGCGCCCAGCATCCTCAGCACGGCATCGGCGGTGCGCTGGCGGAACGGCTGGCGGCGCTCGTTGCGCTCACGGTTGAAACGCACCCACTGGTTGAACGCCTCGACCAGGATCGAGAAAGCGATCGCTGCGTACAGGTAGCCCTTCGGGATCTTGTAGCCCAGGCCTTCAGCCACCAGGCTGAAGCCGATCATCAGCAGGAAGCCCAGGCACAGCACCACCACGGTGGGATGCTTGTTGACGAAGCGGGTCAGCGGCTTGCTGGCCAGCAGCATCAGCGCCATGGCGATGGTCACGGCCGCATACATCACGCCCAGGTTGTCGACCATGCCGACGGCGGTGATCACCGAGTCCAGCGAGAACACCGCGTCGAGCACCACGATCTGTGCCACCACCATCGCGAAGCTGGCATAGACCTTCTTGCCATCCTCGTGATGCTCGCGGCCTTCCAGCCGTTCGTGCAGTTCCATGGTGCCCTTGAACAGCAGGAACAGGCCACCGCCCAGCAGGATCAGGTCGCGCCCGGAGAAGCTGTGGTCGAACAAGGTCACCAGCGGCTCGGTCAACTTCATGATCCAGGCCAGCGCCGCCAGCAGCACCAGCCGCATCAGCAGTGCCAGCGCCAGGCCGATCACCCGCGCGCGGTCGCGCTGGTGCGGCGGCAGCTTGTCGGCAAGGATCGCAATGAACACCAGGTTGTCGATGCCGAGAACGATCTCCAGCACGACCAGGGTTGCAAGGCCCATCCATATCGAGGGGTCAGCCAACCATTCCATTTCAGGTCCGTTTCGTCAGTGGGTAAGGGAAGAGGGCGTCCACTCAGTCGGCATCCTGCGCCTGCGCCGGGTCATGCCCAAGCAGGTCGCCGGGCGTGCACTGCAGCTCGCGGCAGATCGCATCCAGCGTGGAAAAGCGGATGGCTCGCGCCTTGCCGGTCTTCAGGATCGACAGGTTCGCCAGGGTGATGTCGATGCGCCCCGCCAGCTCGGACAGGGTCATGCCCCGTGCCTGCAGCATGCGGTCCAGGGTGATGACGATCGCCATCAGATGACACCATCGAGGTCATCGCGCATCGCCGCGCCCACGGCGAACACGCGTGCGAGCACGAACAGCATCAGCACCGCCACCAGCCCGGTGATCGACATGCCGCCGCCCACCTCCATCCAGGTGAAATCCGGGCCCATCCAGGCCGCGTAGGCACCGATCAGGATCGACAGCAGTTCCATTGCCAGCATCAGCCAGGCCATGCGCTGCAGGCGCTGTGCATTGGCATGGGTGAACGGCCGCTCGCGCGCCGCCGACTTCAGCAGCCTCAGCAGATGGCGCAGGAACAGCAGGCACAGCACCAGCAGCGCGACGATCGCGCCCAGGCCCAGGCAGAAGTGCAGGAACAGGTCGTTGCCATGCGCGGCGGCGGCCTCGGCGTCATGCACGCTGTCGAGCAGCCAGCGGCGGTCATGGGCGACCAGGGGCACCGCCAGCAGTGCGGCCAGGATGCCCAGCCAGCACATCGCCCGGACGGCCTGTACGGCGGCCTGGGCCAGGGTGAACAAGCCTCGCGCGGGTCTGGCGCGGGCGGGACGAGCGGTCAAGCGGCCTCCGGCATTGGGGTGGCCTCGCCGCCCCAGGGTGGATTTATCGATAAACGATATACCACATCCTGCGTGAAAGGCTGAATCGCGAGCATGGTCCACCGGCTGGGCGCGGGCCCCGGCAGGCGTTATCGGGTGGGAGCCGCGGGTTCGAGCATCGCGTCCCCCGGCGTCACCGAGGCCATCGCCTGTACGCCGGCCTCGGCCGCCTGCCGCGTCACCAGCCGGAAGCGCACCTGCAGCTTGGCCTGCCCCGGCGTGGCCCAGCCGTATTGGATCGCCACCTGGTCGGCCGACAGCGGACCACGGCCCGGCAGCGAGCGCGCCTGCAATGGCTTCGGTGCCGCCTGCACCAGCCGTGCGAAGCCCTTCTGCACCACCGCCGCTTCGGCCTTTTCCGCATACACCGAGCAGGTGCCGTCGTCGGCCCAGCTGACCGCATAACGGCCGCTGGCCAGCGGCACCATCCAGGCCACGCCCGACTGCCCCTGCAACAACGTTGCCGCTTCGGCAGGCTGCAGCGGTGACAGCCCGTTGGATTCCATCAGCGACTGCAACCGCGCCGGCGCACCGATGTGCTGCATGCAGGCGGTATCGAACAACTCGCTGAAGGGATCCTGCGCCGGGGCCTTGGCCTTGGGAGTACGCGCGGGTTGCGCCACCGCCAGGGTGGGCAGCAGGGCCAAAGCCAGCCAGAACGCAGGACGCATCGGGATTCCACGCTACGGAAAACAGCAGGGAGGATGGCAAAGCCCGGGCGCGCCGCGCAATGGGTCATGGCTTGACAGTCTCATGGCTTGACAGTCTTAAGCTGCGGGAGCAACATTAATTAACGAATTAGTTAATTCCCTCGCCATGGACCGCATCTTCGAAGCCCTTGCCTCCACCGCCCGCCGGCAGATCCTGGCCTATCTCAGCGCCGGCGAGCTCAGCGCGGGCGAGCTGGCCGAGCGCTTCGACTTCAGCAAGCCGGCGTTGTCCAGCCACCTGCGCATCCTCGAGGAAGCCGGACTGATCGAACGCGAGAAACGCGGCCAGTTCGTGTACTTCAGGCAGGTACCCGACCGTTTGGCCAACACGTTGTTCTCGTGGGCGGCCGAAGTCTGCCCGGTCGGCGGCCCGCTCAAGCGTGAAGCCCGCGCCCGCCGCAAGTCCCCCGCCCGCTGATCCGCCCCGCCAAGGAGCATGACGATGCCTGGTTCGACCCGCGATCGCCGTTCGTTTCCAGCAGTGCAGCTTCCGGCACAGGACGGCGGCAGTCCGACCGAAGTCACCCTGATCGCGCAGCTCGGCATCGGTGCCGGCGACGCGCTGGTGAGTGACGCCGGCCAGCGTCAGCGCCACCACCCGGCCTTCATCGATGCGTTGGATGAACCTTCGGCGCGACTGGGTGGCATGCACCTGCAGCACGGGGATGCCTCCTCGCTGTACAGCTTCACCGTCGGTGCCGGTGGCCACCCGTTTCATCGCCATGCAGGCCCGCGCATGTTCACCGCCATCGCCGGCAGCGCGGGAGCCGAGCTGCGTTTCGCTACCGCCTCCGACGCGCAGCTGGCAGCAGGTCCTGGTGCCTTCGCGCGCACGCTTCGGCGCGTCCGCATCCCACCGGACTGCCTGTTTACGGTGCGCTTCGGCGGCGGCACCTGGCACCAGTTCGCGTCGAACCATCCTGCACATCCGGCGCTGTTTGCGCTGTCCTGCCACAGTGATGAACTGGCAGGCCGAATGAGCGAGCAGACCCGTGCGCAGGTGGAGCGCAATGCCGCCGATATCCCCAGCCTGACCGAGGTGCTTCCGGAATCGTACTGGCCTTCGTGCACCTCGCTTGCGGCGGCACCGCTGTTGCAGCTGTCGCTGCAGGCGGCACCTCCCAGCGTGTGCGCGCACCTGTGCGCGCGTACCCGTGCCCTGCTCGGCCCGCTGCGCCGCATCCCCATGCGGCCGCTGCGCGGGTTCGTCGAACGTGCCACACCGGCCTATCCCATCCATTCACGGCCCGCGCCCACCGATGGCCTGCTGACCACAGCGCTGCCGCACAGCCACTACCAGGACCTGACCACCCTATGCCTGGAACCCTCGCAGGTGCTCCACCGTTCCGCGTCGGCGCTGCTGGCCGATGTACTGGAGGGTTTCCTGCGCAATCCACCCAGCGGCGTAGGCCAGCTGATGGCGCTGCGAAACCGACTGGTGGCACCGCTGCGGTTGCGCACGTCGCCGCTGGGATGCCCGGTGTCGTCACTGCTGTCCACCGATCGCAGCCGGTTGTTCGCTGGTCGATTCCCGGTGCTGGATTCGCACATCGATACGCAGGACAACGACGCCGAAGTCCTGCTCGGCGCCGATGATCGGCACCTGCGTTTCCGCAGCAGCGTGCGCGTGCAGCGGCATCGCGGTGGACACGTCGAGATCAGCCTGGGCTCACGCGTGCAGACCCTCAATGCGTTCGGCGGCATGTACATGGCCCTGATCGACGCCGGGCACCGGCACTATGTCGCACCGGCACTGCTGCGGCGCGCGGTGGAGCACGCCTTGGCACCGGAACTGGCCAACCTTGAGGGTCCGGCAGCACACCCTGCGCACTGCTGACCCTGGAACGCGATGCGCCGGGCGCTGCGCGGTTCCGGTCAGATCACGATTTCGCCCTCGTCCTCGCCATCCCAGTAGTGGATGCGGCTGGCACGCACATGAATCAGTACCAGCCCCGGTGTATCCACGCCCTGTTCGAACCAGCGCTCCAGGTCCTTCACCCAGTGCTGGCTCATCGTGCCCCGGTCGCGCACCAGCACAGCCCTGCCCTGCACGTGCACGAACAGCGGCGGCTTGCCCAGCAGCGACTTGCTGCCGGAAAAACCCAGCGCAACGGCCGGGTCAGCTTCGATCTCTTTCACCATGTCGGTGTCTTCGGTGGTGAAGAACCAGCTGTCACCGTCATAGTCCACGTCGCCATTGTTGCTCATCGGACGGCCGGCAATCTCTCCACCGGCGTGGGTCTGCAGCAGGGTGAAATCAATGCCGGCCATTTTCCTGGCCAGTTCGGGCAGGGTGAGCTGGGTCATGGCGTCGTCCTTCATGGAATGGAATCCCAGCGTCTGCGCAGCGCGGTGACCTGGGCGTGGACGGGTAGTTGCGGCCTCTTCACAGGAAACGAGATAGAGCGCATGGCGCGTACGTGACGCATTCCTCACCACCACACTGGCGTTAACGGCAGATGGAGGAACGGCCCTGCAAGCCGCGACACGCCCCTAACGGCGTGCTGCCCCAGAATCGCGCAACCCCGTGGCGCGACCGGCATGGCTGCCGGTACAAACGCGGCCTTTCCTCCGCAACCGCATGGCCTCCACATGGACCTGTCCGCCTGGCTCGCGTTCGGCTGCTACCTGTTGGCGTTCTTCATTGTCTCCCTGTTTGCTGCGGCCTATCTGAAACGCTCCGACTTCATGCCCTACCACGGCCAGGCCGTGGACAGGCCGTGGGCACAGATCGACCCCCGCATGCAGGTGCTGCTGATGGCACTCATCCGCGTGGTGGGCGCTGCCTGGATCGCACTGGCCGGTGCCGGCGTGATGCTGGCCTGGTTGATCTTCTTCGGAGGTCACTTCGCACTGCCGCAGCTGCTGGCGTTCCAGCTGTTCTGCCTGGTCGCCACCCTGCCGCCGGTCCTGGTCGCTTCCGGCGTGCGGCGACGCACCGGTGCGCGTACACCGGTGCCCGCCGGCGCCGCGGTGGTGCTGCTGTCGGTCATCGGATTCGTGCTGGCCCTGTTGTCGCTACCGCAGTGAGTTCTTTTTCTCCCCTCTCCCCCGCGAGGCTCCACGATGAATCCCGAATCGATCTTCTACAGCGTGGTCAACGGTGATCTTCCACGCTCCCAGGCCGGCACCCTGCTCGGCTGGCGCTTCGTCGGTTACGACGATGCACTGCGCCGCATCCAGGTCGAGTTCGAGGCCGGGCCGGTGCTCACCAACCCGATGGGCGCCGTGCAGGGCGGTTTCCTGTCAGCGATGCTGGACGACTGCATGGGGCCAGCGATCTACGCCACCCTGCCTGCCAACCGCATCGCGGTCACGGTCGAATCCAAGACCAGTTTCGTCGGCCCCGCACGGCCCGGTCGGATCATCGGCTGGGGCGAAGTCGAGCACAGCGAGGGCAGCATCGCCTTCACCCGCGGCTGGCTGACCGACCCGGCCGGCAAGGTGCTGGCCACTGCCAGCGCCACCTTCCGCGTGGGTGCGCTGCGCTGGCGTGGACTCTCGGTGCCGCGTCCCATCGCGCGCCGGATGATTGCGCGCACGCTGCGGCGCGTGCATGCGCAGATCGGCTGATGGGTGCCGTCAACGTGCGTTGCGGCCGCCGCCAGCCACGCGCACGCGGTCGCGGCCCTGCGCCTTGGCCTGGTACATGGCCGCGTCGGCGGCACGCAGCAGGGTACGCCAGCCCAGCGCGTCGGTGCCGCCCTCGGCCACACCGAAGCTGGCGGTGACGCGCAGCACCTTGCCACCGACCAGGGCGATGTCCAGCCGCTGCAGCGCCACCCGCAGCGACTCGGCCAGCTGGCGGCCACCGGCCAGATCACCGTCGGCCAGCAACACGAGAAACTCCTCGCCACCATAGCGGGCAATGCTGTCGCTGCGGCGCAGGTGGCGCTGCAGCAGCTGCGCCACCTGCACCAGCACCTCGTCACCGGCGTCATGCCCGTGGCCATCGTTGATCGCCTTGAAGCGGTCCACGTCCAGCAGGATCACCACCGCGCTGTTGCCACCGTCGGCATGACGCTGCTGCACCAACTCGTCCAGCGCGCGCCGGTTCAACAGCCCGGTCAGCTCATCGGTGCCGGCCAGCTGGCGCAGCTCGCTGGTCAATGCCGAGCGCTCGCGCGACTTCTCGCGCAGCACTTCGATGGCATCGAACAGGCGCTGCATCTCGGCCAGCGGGTGGGTCACATGCTGCTCCGGGCCGGGCGCTTCCGAGGCGATCTGGATGACCTGCTTCTGCGCCTGCAGCAGCGGCCGCAGGATCTGAAGATGCGCGATGCGCAGCGCCACGCCCAGCACCACCAGCGTGCCCAGCACCGTCGCCACCAGCACCACCAGGCGCGTCGCTTCGCGATTGCGGGTGCGTTCGAAACGGGCGATGGACACGCTCAGGTAGCCGTCCCGCAGCGCTTCCAGCGACCGCAGGGTCGGCACGTAGCGGGTGGTGAATTCGGCGGTGGTCCACGGCGGCGGCACGCCGCGCCGGCCATCCTCGATCAACTGTTCGATCATCGGCAGCGATTCGCCGAAGAACTGCCGGCGCGCCATGTCCCAATGCCAGGACAGCGCTGGATCACTGCGGAACACCGCTTCATGGCTGCCTGCCAGCCGCCACAGCTCCAGCAGGCGGCCTTCGGTCTGCAATGCCGCCCGCACCTGTTCGTCACGCCAGGCCCCCGGCACCGCCACCGGCGCCATCACGTTCGAGGCCAGGCGGCCGCCATGCTCGCGAAGGTCGATCAGCACCTGGCCCTGCATCGCCGGAATCGCCGCTTCGCGGTCGGCGCTGACCAGCACGTTGATCTGCGCCGAGGTCAGCACGTGCAGGCGATCAACCACGGCGAACATGCTGCTGATCGCGCGCTCCACGTCCTCCACCTGGCGCGCGCCATGCGGCTGTGCCGCCACCCGGTCCACCGCGGCCCGCGCCGATTGCAGGCGACGTTGCGCATCGGCCAGCAGCCCGTGTTCGTCGACCACGCCCGGGTCAGCGTTGACCACGGTGTCCAGGCGTTGCAGGGCGGTATCGACCCGCTTGCGCGCGACTGCCAGCTCCGCCGCCAGCCGGGTCTGTTCGCCCGCATCGGCCGTGTTGGCCCCGAGCAGGCTGTTGGCGGGGCCGCGCTCGGCCGACACCAGGTTGGCCAGGTCGAAGGTCTGCCGCAGCTGGCGCAGGCTGACCAGGTTGTCCTCGGCTGCAGTGAAGCGCAGCGTGCCCTGCACCAGCGCGATGGCCATCAATGGCAGCGTACAGACTACGAACAGCCCGGCCAGGATCCAGACCCAGGTCCGCAATCCGATGGGCGACGCCTTGCGGGCCATGCACATTTCCCCTGTAGTGCACAACACTGTAGCGGCCGCCTGCACAGGCGCCAAGCCGCTACCGGATCAATCGTTGCCATGGGTATACCGCGCCCGCCGCGAACGCGCCGACAAAGGCCGCACGGGTTGTCGAATCGGGGCACATTACGTCATGCCCCGCCGCGTCAGATCCAGCGCTGGTCGACCAGTTCGCGCTTCACGTAGGCATAGAACACCGGTGCGGCGACCAGGCCCGGCAGGCCGAAGGCCGCCTCCATCACCAGCATGGCCAGCAGCAGCTCCCAGGCACGCGCCTGGATCTCGCCACCGACGATGCGCGCGTTGAGGAAGTACTCCAGCTTGTGGATCACGATCAGGTACAGCAGCGCCGCCACCGCCACATAGAACGAGACCGACAGCGCGACGATGGCGATGATCGTGTTGGAAATGATGTTGCCCACCACCGGCAGCAGGCCGGCCAGGAAGGTGATCAGCACCAGGGTCTTGGACAGCGGCAGGTGCACGCCGAACAATGGCAGCACGCCCAGCAGGAAGATGGCGGTGAACACGGTGTTCAGCAGCGAGATCTTCACCTGCGCGAACACCACCTGGCGGAACGCGGTGGCCAGGCGGCTGGTGCGCCCGACCAGCTCCTGCGCCAGCGGGCCCATCTTCGGCAGCGGCAGTTCGTCATACAGCGCGATCATCGCGCCCAGCACCATACCGATCAGTACGCGCACACCGACCTGTACCACCGAGGTACCGGCCACGCCCAGCTGCCGCTGGTGCTCGGCGGCCCAGTCGTTCAGCGCCGCGCGCAACGCCGGCATGTCTTCGGGAATGTAGGGTTGCAGCAGCGCCGGCACCTGGTGCCGCGAAGTGTTGAGGATCTCCATCAGGCGCGCCAGCAATGCGTCCGGGCCGCCGGTCTCGTTGCGGAAGAACGAGGCCACGCCGATGCCGGCCAGTACCAGCCCGCTGATGATGATCGCCGACAGCACGATCACTGCGATCGCCCGTGCCCGCCCCGGCGGCAGCTTGCCCTCCACGGTGGAGGCCAGCACGTGCGTCAGCTGGAACACCAGCAGGCCGGACAGCAGGGTCACCACCAGGCCGAGCTTCAGCGCCAGCCACATGCCCAGCAGCATCATCAGCCACGCCGCGATCCTTGGAATGGGGGGCTTGGGCTGGGCAACAAGAGCGTCTTGCATGGGAGCGCGTCCGGGCGGGGTGGCCCATGGTAGAGGATTGGCGTGCCGATTCCGCGTGCAGGATGAACCGGCATTTCACCCTCGTTCGGCGGCGGCCGTGCCGCACTCACTCGCCGTAGCTGGCCGTGTTCTTGCCCTGCCGCTTGGCGTGGTACAGCGCGCGGTCGGCCAGTGCCAACCAGTCCTCGACACTGCCGCCACGCGGTGTGGCGGCAATGCCGATACTGACGCTGAACTCCACGCCCGGCGTGGCCTGCTGCGCGGCCTCCAGCAGGTGCAGGCGCACCCGCTCGGCCACGTGCATCGCATCGACGGGTGCGCAGTCGCGCAGCAGCACCACGAACTCATCGCCCCCCAGCCGCGCGGGCGTATCACCGGGCCGGGCAAAGGTGCGCAATGTCGCCGCGACATGCCGCAGCACCTCGTCACCGGCGCGGTGGCCATGCGAGTCATTGATGCGCTTGAAGTCATCCACATCGAGCATCAGCAGGCAGGCAAAACCGCCCTGGCCCTGTGCCCGGTCCAGCGCCTGCTGCGCACGCAGGATCAGGAAGCCACGGTTGGCCAGCTCGACCAGCGGGTCCATCCGGCTGAGCCGCTGCAGCTGACGGTTCTGCGATTTGACCCGGCGCGCCAGCTGCCAGCTGAGAATGCTGAGGCCGATGCCATACACGAACAGGAACGGGACACTCAGCATGATCGTGCGCTGCGAGGTGACCGGCTGGAAAGGGAAGCCGAGCAGCCACCAGGCGAGAGCGAAACCCAGCAGCAGGGCCAGGGTGGCGCGCATCGCCAGGCGCACGCCACCGGCAGCGATCTTGTCGGCCACCAGCAGTGCGGCGAACAGTGCACTGGGCACCGCGCTCAACGCCATGAAGGCGATCCAGCCACCGCCGAAGAAGGAGTCGGCCACCATGCAGCGGAACTGGACGACCGCCGGCTGGCGCGAGCGCTGGGTCAGCCGCAGTGCCAGTGCCGGCCACGCCAGCGCATTGAGCAGCAGCAGGACCCAGGCCAGCCCGCCGTCCTGGCGTTCAAGCATGATCGAAGCGATGGGGATCGCCCCCAGCCCATTGCCGACGAAACGCATCCAGCCGATGCGACGTGCCGCGCCAATGCCTTCGACCGCGCCTTCCGCCGAATCGGTGAAGAATGGCATTGCCGACCCCCTTGCGCGATCGCACCTGGTGCTACGGCCCTTGCCGGGCTGCCTGCGATGAGTCTGACAGCTTTGCGTCAATTCGGGATCAAAGTTGCGCGATATCGCGCGGGCCGCTGCCCCTCCCGCTCCCCGTGGTTACCCGGGGCGGGGCGCAGCCGTCGAGCCACGCAGCTTGAAGCTGAACTCCAGCGTCTGCTGAAGCGGCACATCGACGTGCTCGATGATGGCGAGCAGCAGGTTGACCGCACGCTCGCCAATCTCCCGCATCGGCTGCCGGATGGTCGTCAGCGGGGGCGTGAGGTAGCGGGAGGACGCCAGATCATCGAAGCCGACCACGGACAGCTCGTCCGGCACGCGGATGCCCAGGTCCCGGCAAGCGGCCAGGGTACCCAGTGCCATCTGGTCACTGAAGCAGAACACCGCGGTCGGCGCGGCCGTGCCATCCAGCAGCGCCATCGCCGCTGCATGGCCGGATTCCACGGAAAAGTCACCCGGCACGATGCTCAGCTGGCGCAGGCGGCCACGCGCCTTGCCGGCCGCGCGGACCCCTTCCAGCCGTTGCTGGTGCAGGGGATTGTCAGGCGGCCCGCCGACCACCGCAATCCGTTCGTGTCCCAGCCCGTACAGATGCTCCATCACCGCGCGTGCGGCGGCGGCGTTGTCGATGTGGACGCTGGGGATGCCCAGCGCGGGGTCGAACTCGCAGCCGTTGACCACCGGTGCGGCGGCGCCGCGCTGCTCGACGATCTCGCGCGCGGTCGGTGGCAGGCGATGGCCCAGCACGATCATGCCGTCGGCCTCGTTGCGCCGGAGCATCTGCGCGTAGCGCTCCTCACGATCGGGTTGATGCTGGGTATCGCCCAGCAGGACCGCATAGCCCACCGCCTGCGCGGCCTCCTCCGCCCCCTGCAGGATCTGCGCGAAGAACGGATTGGCGATGTCCGGGACGGTGACGAGGATCTTGCCGCTGCGCTGGGTCTTGAGCGTGCGCGCCACCGTGTTGGGCACATAGCCCAGTGCGGCGGCGGCCTGCTCGATGCGCGCGCGGGTGGCCGGCAGCACCTTGTCCGGCCGGGAAAGCGCGCGCGACACCGTACCGGCGGACACGCCGACGTGTTTTGCGATGTCGTAGATGGTGGCCATGGCGTTAGTTCTCCTGCCCGCTGTGCACTGCACAACAGATCCTGCGTAAGCCCCTGCTAGGATAATGCAATCGATTGCATCGAGGGCGAATCACGTTGAAGACGCTCAAGGGTCCAGCGCTGTTCCTGGCGCAGTTCATCGGCGACACAGCTCCTTTTGATCGGCTGGACACGCTGGCCGGATGGGCCGCGGGTCTGGGCTATTCTGGCGTACAAGTCCCCACCTCCGCGCCCCACCTGTTCGACCTGGCGGAGGCGGCGCGCAGCCAGGCGTACTGCGACGACATTGCCGGCATGCTGGCCGGGCACGGCCTGCAGATCACCGAACTGTCGACCCACCTGCAGGGGCAGTTGGTTGCCGTCCATCCTGCCTACGACAGCCTGTTCGACGGATTCGCGCCACCGGACAAGCGCGGCAACCCGGCCGCCCGCCAGGCCTGGGCGGTGGAGCAGCTGCGGCTGGCGGCGCAGGCCAGCCAGCGCCTGGGGCTGGCCGCGCATGCCACGTTCTCCGGTGCATTGGCCTGGCCCTACTTCTACCCCTGGCCGCAGCGCCCGCCGGGACTGGTGGAAGAAGCCTTCGCCGAACTCGGCCGTCGCTGGCGCCCGATCCTGGATGCGTTCGATGCCTGCGGCGTTGACCTGTGCTTCGAGATCCACCCGGGCGAGGACCTGCACGATGGTGCGACCTTCGAGCGCTTCCTTGATGAGGTCGACCACCATCCCCGCGCGAAGATCCTGTACGACCCCAGCCACCTGCTGCTGCAGCAGATGGATTACCTCGGTTTCATCGACCGCTACCACGCGCGCATCGGCATCTTCCACGTCAAGGACGCGGAACATCGCCCCAGCGCAAGCAGCGGCGTGTACGGCGGCTACCAGGACTGGATCGACCGTCCGGGCCGGTTCCGTTCACCCGGTGACGGCCAGATCGACTTCAAGGCGATCTTCTCGAAGTTCGCGCAGTACGACTTCCCCGGCTGGGCGGTACTGGAATGGGAGTGCTGCCTGAAGCACCCGGAAGACGGCGCGCGCGAGGGTGCCGCCTTCATCCGCGACCACCTCATCCGCGTGACCGAACGCGCCTTCGATGACTTCGCCGACAGTGGCACCGACGCCGCATCACTGCACCGCATGCTGGGAATCTGAGCCAAGACCGCCCCGGGAGGGCAAGCCATGACGCACGCCATGTCGCGCCTGGGCGCGATGATGTTTCTGCAGTTCTTCATCTGGGGGGCGTGGTTCGTCACCCTGGGCACCTACCTGGTGCAGGGCCCGCTGCAGGCCAGCGCGAGCCAGGTGGCGACCGCGTTCCTCAGCCAGTCGGTCGGCGCCATCGTGGCGCCGTTCCTGGTCGGGCTGATCGCGGATCGCTACTTCGCGGCGCAGCGCATTCTTGCGGTACTGCATCTGGCCGGTGCCGCGCTGATGTGGCTGGCGTCCACGGCAACCAGCTTCAGCATGTTCTCTGCGTGCGTCATGGGCTACATGTTGCTGTTCATGCCGACCCTGGCACTGGCCAACAGCGTGGCCATGCGGCACATGCAATCACCCGAGAAGCAGTTCCCGCTGGTCCGCGTGGCCGGCAGCATCGGCTGGATCGTGGCGGGCGTGCTGATCGGCTGGCTGGGCTGGGAACAGGCGCATCGGCTTGAGCTGACCTTCCGGATGGCGGCGGCGGCGTCGCTGGTGCTCGGGCTGTATGCGTTCACCCTGCCGCACACACCGCCACTGGCGCAGCAGCGCGATGCCAGGCTGGGGCAGATCCTGGGGCTGGATTCGCTGCGGCTGCTGAAGTCGCGCGCCTACCTGGTGTTCTTCCTGGCCTCCATCGCCATCTGCATCCCGCTGTCGTTCTACTACAACTTCACCAATCCCTATCTCAACGACCTCGGCGTGCGCGGCGCGGCGGGCCTGCAGTCGCTGGGCCAGGTTTCCGAAGTGCTGCTGATGCTGGCCATGCCGTTCCTGTTCGTTCGGCTGGGGGTGAAAACCATGCTGGCGGTCGGCATGGCCGCCTGGGTGGTGCGCTACGCGCTGTTCGCCTTCGGCGATGCAGGTGGCGGTTTCCCGCTGCTGGTGATCGGCATCGTGCTGCACGGCATCTGCTACGACTTCTTCTTCGTCACCGGCCAGATCTACACCGATGCACATGCCGGCCCTGCCGCGCGCAGCAGCGCACAGGGGTTCATCACCCTGGCCACCTATGGCGTGGGCATGTTGATCGGCACCTTCCTGTCCGGCGCGGTGGTGGAGCACTTCACCACCGAGGCCGGTCCCGACTGGCAGCAGATCTGGCTGTTCCCGGCCGCTGTTGCGCTGGTGGTGCTGGTCGCCTTCCTGCTGCTGTTCCGCGACCGGCCGGCGGCTGCGGCCGCGCCCTCCACACCCTGAGGATCCCCGTCGATGCCCAAGCTTGGAATCGCCATCGTCGGCACCGGCATGATCGGCGCCGTGCACCGCCGCGCGGCCTTGCTCGCCGGCGCCGAGGTACGCGGCGTGGCCGCCTCGTCACCGCAGCGCGCGCATGAGGCAGCGCACTCCTGGAATGTCCCGCGCGCCTACCGGGATATCGAGGAGGTGATCGCCGATCCGCAGGTACAGGTGGTGCACGTGTGCACGCCCAACCATCTGCACCGCGCCATGGCACAGGCTGCGCTGGAAGCCGGCAAGCACGTGATCTGCGAGAAGCCGCTGGCGACGACGCTGGACGATGCGCAGGCGCTGGCGGTACTGGCCGCCTCGACCGGATTGGTTGCCACCGTCCCCTTCGTCTACCGCTACCACCCGGTGGTGCGCGAGGCGCGTGCACGCATCGGCCAGGGTGACCTGGGGCCGCTGCACCTGATCCATGGCAGTTACCTGCAGGATTGGCTGCTGGACCCGGCCAGCAACAACTGGCGCGTGGACCCGGCGCTGGGCGGCACCTCGCGCGTGTTCGCCGACATTGGTTCGCACTGGTGCGACCTGGTCGAATGGGTCAGTGGCGAGCGCTTCACCGAAGTGAACGCGGCGTTTGCCACGGTGATCGCCGAACGCAGCGCCGTCACCGGCCAGAGCTTCAGCACACCGGCAGCGAACGGCGCGACGCAGGCGGTCGCGAGCGAGGACGTGGCAACGGCGATGTTCAGGACCGGCGCCGGTACGCTGGCGTCGTTGACGGTGAGCCAGGTTTCGGCCGGACGCCGCAACCGCCTCTGGTTCGAGATCGACGGCGCCAACGCCAGCATCGCCTTCGACCAGGAGGACGCCGAGCGGCTGTGGATCGGCCTGCCCGACCAGCGCGAGGAAATCTTCGTGCGCGGGCCCGGCGCGGGCACTGCCGAGCAACGCCGGCTGTCGGTGCTGCCGGCCGGGCACGCGCAGGGCTACGCCCAGTGCTTCGAGGCGTTTGTCGCCGACACCTATCGCGCCATCGACGGCGAGCAACCGGACGGCCTGCCCACCTTCGAGGACGGCATGCGTTCGGCGCGGATCGTTGATCGTGTCATTGCATCGGCCAGGTCACGCGCCTGGACCACCATCGGTTGAATCCCGGGAGGATCTGTTGATGAAAGCCCTTGTCCGTCGAAGTGCAAGCCTCGTCCTGCTGCTCGCGGCGCTGCCCGCCTTCGCAGTCGAAGCCGCCAGCGCGCAGAAGCCGATAGCGGTGCAGATGTACACCCTGCGCAATGCCGGCTCGCTCGAGCAACAGTTGAAGATCGTCCACGATGCCGGTGTGCACGCGGTGGAAACCGTCGGCACGCAGAACGTCAGTGCCGCGGAACTGAAGCAGCTGCTGGACCGGTATTCGATCAAGGCCATTTCATCGCATGTGCCGCTGGCCGAGCTGCGCAGCAACCTGGATGGGGTGGTGACCTTCAACCGGTCGATCGGCAACACCACGCTGGTGGTGCCGTACCTGGACAGGAAGGAACGCCCGAGCGATGCCGCCGGCTGGACCGCCCTGGGGCAGGAACTGGGCCGGATCGCGAAACAGGTGCGCGGCAAGGGCATGCGCCTGGCCTACCACAACCACGACTTCGAGCTGGTCGACTTCGATGGCAGGACCGGGCTGGAACTGCTGTTCGCCGCCGCCGGCCCCGACCTGCAGACCGAGCTGGACCTGGCCTGGGTCGCGCGTGCGGGCCTGGACCCGGCGGTGATGCTGGGAAAGTTCCGCGGCCACGTATTCGCGGTACACGCCAAGGACAATGCGCCCAAGGGCCAGGCCGAAGACGAAGGCGGATTCGCTGCGGTCGGCCAGGGCGTACTGGACTGGAACGCGATCCTGCCTGCCGCGGCGGTCGCCGGCGTGCATTGGTACATCATCGAACACGACCAGCCACGCGAGCCGGCCAAGGTCGTCCAGGCCGGCGCCGACTATCTGCGTGAACACCTGACCACCAATACGCCTGCCCGTGCGCGGCGCTGACGCATCAAGGAGCCCCACATGAAAATGATCCTGGCAATGGCGGTGGCCCTGGGCGGCATGAGTGTTGCGACAGCCGCCTGGTGCAAGGGCGACCCGGCTGCGGGAGCAAAGCTCTACACCGCGAACTGCGTGGCCTGCCACGGCGCCGATCGCGCGGGCATGCCGGGCGCGTTCCCGGCACTCACCGACATCGGCAAGCGCATGGCACCTGCACAGATCAAGGAAAAGATCAGCAAGGGCGGCGGCCTGATGCCGCCCTTCTCCCAGCTGTCACAGCAGGAGATCGACGATATCGCCAGCTACCTGGCGAAGTAAGCGGCCGGCGACCACGCCGGCCGTGTTCGGCTACAGCTCGCGCACCCAGATGTTGCGGTAACTGACCCTGGAGTCATGCTCCTGCAGATAGAGCGGCGCACACGCATGGGGCGAATACGAGGGCGCCCCGATGTATTCGGTCTTGCCTGCCAGCACGGTGTCATCCTGCACCAGCACGCCGTTGTGCAGCACCGTGATGCGCGCGGGCGACACAAGCCCACCGCCCACCGAGAAGCGCGGTGCCTTCCAGAGGATGTCGTAGGCCTGCCACTGGCCCGGCGCGCGCGAGGCATTCACCCGCGGCATGGCCTGCTTGTAGATGGAGCCCGCCTGGCCATTGGCATAGGTCGGGTTGTTGTAGCTGTCGAGCACCTGCAGTTCATACAGTTCCTGCAGGAAGATCCCGCTGTTGCCCCGGTTCTGGCCGTCGAAGCCCTTCGTGTCAGTGGGCGTGCGCCACTCCACATGCAGCTGGACATCGCAGAAGCGTTGCCGGGTGCGGATGCCCTTGCTGCCCGGAACGACGGTCATGGCGCCCCCGGCAACCTTCCAGGGCACGCGTCCGCCCTGCTCCGATTCCCACGCGGAGACATCCTTGCCATCGAACAGCACGATCGCGTCGGAGGGGGCCTTGCCTGGCGGCGTGGCCACGACAGCGGGCACGGGGGTCCACACTTCGGTCTTCTTCGGGTCGCGCGCAGCGTCGGCACTGTCCTGCGCGAATGCAGATGCAGCGGCCAGCAGGCCAACAGTGATCAACGCAGGGCGGATCATCAGGGTGGTGTCCATCAGCTGGTCCCCCACGCGGGCGTACCGGGGACATAGGCGAGGTCGCCGTCGTAGCGGCCGGGCACCGCGACGTACTGCAGCACGCCGGTCGCCCCGACCTTGGAGGTGAAGAAGCCGAAGATGGCCAGCTGCTTGATCATCGTGAAGTAATGCGGCATCGCCTCGCCCTCTTCAGGCATACCGGTCTCGGTCACATCGGCAGAGCGCGCCTTGGCTTCGGCGTCCAGCGTTCGCAGCAACTGGGTGCGGGCTTCCGGCGCAAGCGCCACAAACCGGCCGCCGGCGCGCTTGTCGATATCGACCAGGCCTGCCCGGAACGTTGCCTGCTGCCGGGCGGTGTAGCAATCGCTGACGAAGGTCGCCATGAACAGGCCAGCGCCGGCATCCTTCGCCCCTGGCGTCCGGGTCCGCGGCAGGATGGTCTCGGCGATCTCGTCCAGCGTGCCGATGTCGGCATCGGAGAACAGGGTCTTCACCGGTGCCGCGGCGGCGTTTCCCTGCGCGAGCGCAGGCAGGCCGACCATGGCCGCGCCGGTGGCGGCAACGATCATCTTCAACAGTTCGCGGCGATCCATCAGAGGTTCCCCGCTTTCAGTTCGCGTACCGCGTGGTCGGCCGCGCGGGCCGTCAATGCCATATAGGTCAGCGAGGGATTCACGCAGGCGCTGGAGGTCATGCAGGCACCGTCGGTCACATAGACGTTGGGCGCATCCCATACCTGGTTGTGCTGATTCAGCACCGAGCTCTTCCGGTCACGTCCCATGCGTGCGGTCCCCATCTCGTGGATGCCCTTGCCCGGGGCATAGTCGTGGTCGTGCATCTTCACGTCCTTGACGCCGGCCGCCTCCAGCATCTCGGCGGCATCGGCGGCCATGTCCTTGCGCATCGCCAGTTCGTTGGCACGCATGGACACGTCCATCGCCAGCACCGGCAGCCCCCACTTGTCCTTGCGGTCGTGGTCCAGGCGGATCGTATTGTCGTGGTGCGGCAGCATTTCACCGAACCCGGTCATGCCGATGCGCCAGTCGCCCGGTACGGTCAGCGCCTCCTTCAGGTCGGCACCGATGTTCAGCTCGGCGATCTCGCGCGACCAGCCGGTGCGGCTGGCACCGCCCTGGTAACCGAACCCGCGCAGGTAGCCGCGCTTGTCGGCCGCGACGTTGCGGAAGCGCGGAATGTAGAAACCGCACGGACGGCGGCCGAAGTAGTACTTGTCTTCGTAGCCCTCGACCCGGCCCGAGGCGCCCGCACCGAAATGATGGTCCATCACGTTGTGCCCCAGCTCGCCCGACGAAGAACCCAGTCCCCCCTCCCACACATCGGTCGCCGAGTTCATCAGCAGCCAGGTCGAATTGAACGACGATGCATTGAGGAAGATGACCTTGGCGGTGTACTGGTAGGTCTGCCCGGTCTCGGCATCGATCACCTCCACGCCGCGCGCACGCTTGCGATCCTTGTTGTAGAGCACTTCCTTGACGATCGAGAACGGCCGCAAGGTCAGGTTGCCGGTCTTCATCGCCGCCGGCAGCGTCGCCGCCTGGGTCGAGAAATAGGCACCGAAGGGACAGCCCAGGATGCACTTGTTGCGGTACTGGCAGTTGACGCGCCCCTGCTCGGGCATCGGCTGGGTGATGTTGGCGGTGCGCGAGTGGATCATGTGCCGCGTTCCGCCAAAGGCCTTCTTGATCCGCGCGGCCACGTCCTTCTCGACGATGTTCAACGGGATCGGCGGCAGGAACTCGCCGTCCGGCAGCACGTCCAGTCCTTCGCGCGTGCCGGCGATGCCGGCGAACCTCTCTACATGGTCGTACCACGGCGCGATGTCGGAATAGCGGATCGGCCAGTCGGTGGCGATGCCATCCTTGAGGTTCGCTTCGAAGTCCAAGTCGGAAAACCGATAGCTCTGCCGGCCCCACATCAGCGAGCGCCCGCCCACGTGGTAGCCACGGAACCAGTCGAAGCGCTTGGTTTCGATGTAGGGTGAGTCCTGCTCGTTGGCCCACATTCCTTCCAGGTTCTCGGCCAGGCCGTAGTCGCGCATCAGCACCGGGAAGGCGGCCTTCATCGCCTGCGTCGGCCGGTTGCGATGCGGGAAGTCCCACGCTTCCTTCATCGCATTGACGTAGTCCTTGACGTGCTCGATGTTGCGCCCGCGTTCCAGCATCAGGACCTTCAGGCCCTTCTCGGTCAGCTCCTTCGCTGCCCAACCGCCACTGATTCCCGAGCCAACAACAATGGCGTCGTAGTGATTATCTGCCATGGTCTCTCACCTGGGTGGATATCGTTTCAGACGTCGCAGAGGCGGATCGCCTCGCGCAATGAGGCAACGGGATCGGGCGCTGCAGGCGTGAATTCCTGCGCCAGATACCCCTTGAAACCGGTGTCGCGGATCGCGCGACAGATGGCCGGATAGTGGAGTTCCTGCTGGTCTCCAATCTCGTTCCGGCCCGGCACGCCTGCAGTGTGGTAATGCTTGAAGCAGGCGTGATGCTTGCCGATGGTGGCGATGATGTCGCCCTCCATGATCTGCATGTGGTAGATGTCGTAGAGCAGGCCGAAATTGTCCGAGCCGAGCCGCTGGCACAGCTCCACGCCCCAGGCCGAGTGGTCGCACAGGTAGTCACGATGGTCGACTTTGGAGTTGAGCAGCTCCATCACCAGCACGACGCCGCGCTTCTCGGCATGCCCGAGGATGCGCTTGAGGCCCGCCTCGGCATTGGCCATGCCGTCCTGCGGGTCCATGCCGTTGCGATTGCCGGAGAAGCAGATGAGGTTGCGGTAACCGGCATCGGCGACCAGGTCGATGTGCCGCGTGTAGCGCTCCACCAGCGGGTCGTGGAATTCGCGGCCGGCAAAGCCCTTGGTCAGGCCCAGCTCCGCGCCATTGCACATCGAGCTGTAGACGCCATTCGCCTTCAGCGTGGGCCAGTCTTCTGGGCCGACCAGGTCGATGGCGGCGAAGCCGATGTCCTTCACCGTCGTGCAGAGCTGGGCGACCGACAGCTGCGGGAAGGTCCAACGCGCCACGGAGTGCTTCAAGTTGCTCCTGAGCGCTGCGGTGGCGGCGAATGCAGGCAACGCTCCCGCAGTACCCAGCGCTACGCCTCCAGCAACCGCCATGCGCAACGCATCGCGCCGCGTGAGGCCCGTCGCCGGGGCCGGTCTGATCGAATGGATGGACATCCACCTGCCGGCCTCCCAACCGGTATCAAACGCAACGATTCACAGCAATGCAATCGATTGCACCATAGGGGAGGAAATTGGATGCTTGCAAGTTGCGGTGCACGAAAATTGAATGCTGCGAGGCACAACTCCGCAACCGACCTGGAAAACAAAAGCCCCGCGTGAGCGGGGCTTTCCTTCTGGCGGTGGGAGCAGGACGACGCCTGTTGGCTACAGGGTCGAAACCGTGCCGCCGTCGATCCGATACTCCGTTCCGGCAATCGACGCCGACCGGGGAGACGCCAGGAACACAATCAGATCGGCCACCTCCTGCGGTGCCGCGGGCCGTCCCACCGGGATCCCGCCGAGCCAGTCCATGACCACCTTCTTGCCTCCTTCATAGTCGGTTCCCGCTTCCGCAGCGATCCGTTCTGCAAATTCCCTGGATGCTTCTGTCTCGATCCAGCCCGGCGCTACGCTCAGCACCCGCACGCCCTTGGGGGTGACCTCTCGTGAAAGCGACTTGCTGTAGGTCGTGAGTGCCGCTTTGGCGGCGGCGTAGGCGGTGGTGGACTCCGGCAGAGGCAGCATGCGCTGGATCGAACTGACGTGGATGATCACGCCAGCGCTCTGCGCGAGCATGGATGGCAGCAAGGCACGATCCAGGCGGACCGCCGGCATCAGATTCAGGTTCAGCTCGGCAAGCCAGTGCGCATCACTGATCGCTGCGAAGCCACCGGCAGGTGTCTTTGATCCCCCCAGCACATTGACCAGGATGTCTGCGCCGCCCCATGCCTGCAGCACGGCGTGGGCGAAAATGCCGGTGCCCTCGGCCGTCGACAGATCGGCGGCTACGTAGGCGACTCCTTCCACCGGGCGTGCCGGCAGGCTGCGCGCCGACGTCATTACCCTGGCCCCGGCCTCGGCGAAGGTCCTGACCACGGCCGCCCCCACACCGGCCGTGCCGCCGGTCACCACGGCCCGCAGGCCACCGAGTTGAAGATCGAAGCTCACGCCGTGATCTCCAGCGATGCGATCAGGCCCCGTTCCAGTTCGAAACGGTAGCTCAGCAGAATCGGACTGCCGGGGAAGTTGCCGCTCACGATGGCACGGACAACGTGGTGTTTCTCCTGCCGTTCGATGGCGCTCGGCACGCTGGTGGCGCTGTATTTGGCCGATGCCTCGGCCAGGAAGGCTTTGATGGCGTCGACGCCGACGAGGGTGTGCCCGTCGTCCTTCAGCACAGCCTGGGCGGCAAAACAACGCGCCAGCACTTCAGGGTCATGTTCGGCCGCGAAGTACGCGGCAATGGGTTCTGGGAGGGTCAACGCATTCATTCCTGGCTCCTGCAGTGGTCAGGCGCTCAGGATGTGCACGCAGGTCGGTTAAGTGAATGCCCTATAATCCGAATGGGTTATGTCAAGAATCTCACATAATGCGCGGATCCGAGTTCGCTGAACTGAAGGCCTTCGTGGCGGTAGTGGAACGCCAGAGCTTCGCGCGGGCGGCGGAACATCTGGGGGTATCGCCCTCGGCCCTGAGCCAGACCATCCGCCAACTGGAAGGCCGTCTCGGCACCCGCCTTCTCAATCGCACGACACGAAGCGTGGCGCCCTCGGCAAGCGGCGGGCGACTGTACGCGCGCATCGCGCCGCTGTTCCAGGAGTTGGCCGTCGCGGTCGCTGAAACCAGCGAAGCCAGCGGACGGATCAACGGGACCCTGCGAATCAATACGCTGGGCATCGCCGCGAGAACACTGATTGCCCCGCGGCTTGCCCGCTTCCACCAGGCCTACCCTGATGTCGTTGTCGACATCGTGGTCGACGACGCGCTCAGCGACATCGTCAGTGGCCGGTTTGATGCGGGCATCCGCGTGGGTGGTCAGCTCGAGAAGGACATGGTGGCCATCCGCCTCACCCCGGACCTGAACATGGTGGCCGTGGCGTCACCGGATTACCTGGCACGCCGCGGAACACCGCGAACTCCGGCGGAACTGCAGGATCACGCCTGCATCAACTGGCGGCTGCAGAGCGATGGCAGGCAGTACCGATGGGAGTTCAAGAAGCGAGGTCGCCACCTCGAGGTCGCCGTGGACGGTCCTGTCGTCACCAATCACGCTGACATCGGGATTGCGTCGGCCCTGGCCGGCCTTGGAATCGCCTATCACTTCGAACAGGATGGTGTGGGCGAACTGTTGGCACAGGGACTGCTGGTGCGGGTACTGGCGGATTGGTCGGTCTCGCGGCCCGGGCTTTTTCTCTACTACCCGAACAGGCGGCATCGCCCCGCCCTGCTGGGCGCGTTCATTGACTGCCTGCTGGACCAGGGAATGTTCGGCAATCGGTGACGAGGTCGACGAACGTCCGCATCCTGCCGCCGGGCAATGGGATCCTGCCACGTCGCCTGTAACGAGAAGGGCCCCGGGCACGCGTGCCAGGAGCCCTTGTCGGGATAAACGGAAGGTACGCTTAGAACGGAATATCGTCGTCAGCGAAGTCGTCCATCGGCGGCGCCTGCTGCGGCTGCGGGCGCTGGTTGCCACCCTGGTTGCCGTAACCCCCGCCCTGGTTGCCGCCCTGGTTGCCATAGCCACCGCCCTGGCCACCACGCTGGCCACCGCCGCCACCGCCATACTCCTGGCGCGGCGCCTGCTGGCGCTGCGGACGATCGCCGCCGTAATTGCCACCACCGCCACCGCCGCCGCCTTCACCGCGGCCGCCCAGCATCTGCATTTCATCGGCGATGATGTCGGTGGAGTACTTCTCCACGCCGTCCTGGCCGGTGTACTTGTCGTAGCGCAGGCTGCCTTCGACGTAGACCGAGCTGCCCTTGCGCAGGTACTCGCCGGCGATCTCGCCGAGCTTGCCGAAGAACACCACGCGGTGCCATTCGGTGCGCTCCTGCTGGTTGCCATCCTTGTCCTTGCGGACGCTGGTGGTGGCCAGGCTGATGCGGGTGATCGCCATGCCGCCCTGGGTGTACTTCACGTCCGGGTCGTTGCCGAGATTGCCGACCAGGATGACTTTGTTGATGCCGCGCGCCATAGGTACCTTCGTCCGTTGTCCAGGGGCAGACCGCCAGTGATAGCACAGCCCCGGGCGGGGTGCAGTACGCTGGGCCGCCCCTGGTGAAATTTGGGGGAATGCGAGAACGACGCATCTTACCATTGCCGCCGCCTTCCGCCCGGTCAGGAGACCCCGACCGCACCGAAGGATCACGCTGATTTCCTTGTCCGGCAATAACTTACCTGCGCCAAGGCCGACGCCCGGAGGGGCATTCGCGTCTGCGCATGGCATCATGCCCGGGCACCTCCCACCTGCCCGCTCCGCCCACACATGACGATCAAAGGCAAAGCCACCTCCCTGGACATCGCCCACCTGGCCGGGGTCTCCCAGCCGACCGTGTCGCGGGCCCTGCGTGGCAGCCCGATGGTCAACGCCGAGACCCGTGAGCGCATCCTGCGCATTGCCCGCGAGCTGAACTACAAGGTCGACAAGAATGCCTCCAGCCTGCGCCTGCGCAATGCCGGCACGCTGGCCCTGCTGTTCTTCGAGGACCCGACCAACGACGACTCGCTGATCAACCCGTTCTTCCATTCGATGCTGGGCTCGATCACCCGCGCCTGCGCCCTGCACGGGCAGGACCTGCTGGTCTCGTTCCAGCAGCTGTCCACCGACTGGCAGGCCGATTACGAGGACAGCAACAAGGCCGACGGCATCATCCTGCTCGGCTACGGCGACTATCACGAATCGCGCGACCGCCTGCAGCGGCTGGTCGAACAGGGCACGCACTTCGTGCGCTGGGGCGCCGCCCTGCCCGGCCAGCCCGGTCTCTCGATCGGCAGCGACAACTTCCAGGGCGGGCATGACATCACCACCCACCTGCTGCAGCAGGGCTGCCGCCGCATCGCCTTCCTCGGCCATGCCTCCAGCCACTACCCCGAATTCCAGGAGCGCTACCGCGGCCACGTGGCGGCCCTGCAGGACCACGGCCTGGCCGCCGAACCGGCGCTGCAGCACGATGCGATCACCACTGAAGCCTCCGGCCAGGAAGCCTGCCAGGCCCTGTTGGCGCGCGGCGAGCCGATCGATGCGATCTGCGCGGCCAGCGACCTGATCGCCATCGGTGCGATGCGCGCCCTGCGCGAGGCCGGGCTGCGGGTGCCGCAGGACGTGGCGGTGACCGGCTTCGACGACATCCCGCTGGCCGCTTCGGTGTCCCCCGCGCTGACCACGGTGCAGCAGGACACCAAGCAGGCCGGCCAGCTGCTGGTCGAGCGCCTGCTGGCGCTGATCGGCCGGCAGCCGGTGGACAGCCAGAGCATCCCGGTGAAGCTGGTGGTGCGCGAATCATCCCTGCGCGGGTAAGCGCCGCTGGGCCGGCGCGCTGGCCAACGCACGACGGCGGGATTCTCCCCCCATGACCAACGGCGGATGCGCACGGAGGCGGTTGCGCGGATAACGCGCAGACATTGCCCATGGAAAGGTGTACGTCGCATGCTGAAGATCGATTCGCTGTCCAAGACGTACGCCAACGGCGTGCATGCCCTCAACAACGTCACCCTGGACATCCCGCGGGGCATGTTCGGCCTGCTCGGCCCGAACGGCGCCGGCAAGTCCTCGCTGATGCGCACGCTGTCCACCCTGCAGGAGGCCGACAGCGGCACGGTGACGCTCAGCATTCCGGGCGAGGCGCCGATCGACGTGCTGCGTGACAAGGACGCCGTGCGCCGTCGGCTGGGCTACCTGCCGCAGGATTTCGGCGTGTACCCGAAAGTCAGCGCGCTGGACCTGCTGGAGCATTTCGCAGTGCTCAAGGGCCTGACCCAACGCGCGCAGCGCCGCGAGGTGGTCGATGGGCTGCTGCAGCAGGTGAACCTGTGGGATGCCCGCAAGCGCAAGCTGGGCACCTACTCCGGCGGCATGCGCCAGCGCTTCGGCATTGCCCAGGCGCTGCTGGGCGACCCGCGGCTGGTGATCGTCGACGAGCCCACCGCCGGCCTCGACCCGGAGGAACGCAACCGCTTCCTCAACCTGCTGGCGGCGATCGGCGAGAACGTAGCGGTGATCCTGTCCACCCACATCGTCGAGGACGTGACCGACCTGTGCCCGACGATGGCGATCATGAACAAGGGCCAGGTGCTGCTGACCGGCCGCCCCAGCGAAGCGATCGACGCCCTGCAGCACCAGGTCTGGCGCAAGCAGGTCGATCCTTCGGAGCTGGCCGACCATGAAGCGCGCTACGTGGTGCTGTCGACCCGTCTGGTCGGTGGCCGCCCGGTGATCCATGTGCACAGCGCCAACGACCCCGGCGACGGCTTTGCGGCCGTGGCTCCCGACCTCGAAGACGTGTACTTCCAGCGCCTGCGCCTGCAGGCCCGTGCTCGCGCGGCAGCCTGAGCGGAGCACGCCATGATCCTCGATTTCTTCCGTTTCGAGCTGCGCGAGCAGCTGCGTTCCCCGCTGCTGTGGCTGCTGGCCGGGCTGTTCGCCCTGCTCGCCTTCGCCGCTGCGTCCAGCGACGCCGTACAGATCGGTGGTGGCAGCGGCAACGTGCACAGCAACGCGCCCACCGTGATCGCGCAGATGCTGGGCATCTTCACCCTGCTCGGCATGCTGGTCACCGCCCTGTTCGTCAGCAATGCGCTGCTGCGTGACTTCGAACTGGGCACCGCCGAGCTGATCTTCGCCAGCCCGGTGAAACGCCGCGATTACCTGGCCGGCCGCATCGCCGCCGCCCTGGCTACCGGCCTGCTGTTCTACCTGCTGGTCGCTTTCGGGCTCTGGCTGGCACCGTTCATGCCCTGGGTGGACGCCGAGCGCATGGGGCCGATCAGCTGGCAGGGCTATGCCTGGAGTTTTGCGGTCATCGTCATTCCCAACCTGTTGTTCACCACCGCGCTGCTGTCACTGCTGGCAGCGGTCACGCGTTCAATCCTGTGGGTCTACATCGGGCTGGTGGCCTACCTGGTCCTGTTCGGCGCCAGCGCGGCGGTGCTGCGCGACATCGACAACACTTGGCTGGCGGTGCTCAGCGAGCCTTTGGGCATGCGCGCCCTGTCACGCACCATCCGCTACTGGTCCACCGCCGAGCACAACAGCGGCGTTCCCGGCCTGGCCGGCTACCTGCTGGCCAACCGTGCCCTGTGGCTGGGCGTGACGGCGCTGCTGTTCGCCGCCACGTTCGCCCTGTTCCGCACCGAGCGCAGCGGCAGCGGCCGTCGTCGCTGGGGCCGCCGGCAGGCGCAGCCGGTTGCCGACGCCGCCGCCCTCCGGCCCAACCGCAACCCGTTGCCGCGCGTGGTACCGGCATTCAGCGCGACCACCGCGTGGCAACAGTTCCTGCGCCAGGTGCGCTTCGACACGCGCGGCGTCCTGCGCAGCGTGCCGTTCATCGTGCTGCTGGTGCTGGGCCTGGCCAATTTCCTGCCCAACGCGCTGTTCCGGCAGACCCTGTACGGCACCTCGATCTGGCCGGTCACCTCGCAGATGATCATGGGCCTGCAGGGGGCCTTCAGCTGGCTGCTGGTGATCATCGTGCTGTTCTTCGCCGGTGAGCTGGTGTGGAAGGAACGCAGCGCGCGCATCAACGAAGTGACCGATGCCATGCCGGTGCCGAACTGGGTACCGCTGCTGGCCAAGTTCACCGCACTGCTGGCAGTGATCATCTGCTTCCAGGCCGCCGGTGCACTGGCGGCGATGGGCGTGCAGCTGGTCAAGGGCTACACCCACCTGGAGCCGCTGCTGTACCTGCGCAGCCTGGCGCTGGATTCGGTGATCTACATCCTGATGGGGGGCCTGGCACTGGTGCTGCAGGTGCTCACCAACAACAAGTTCGTCGGTTACGCGCTGCTGATCGTGGTGATGATCGGCCAGGGCGTGCTCGGCATGCTGGACTACACGCAGAACCTGTACACCTTCGGTGGCTGGCCCAACGCTCCCTATTCGGACATGAACGGCTACGGCCACTTCCTGCCGGGGCAGCTGGCATTCCAGGGCTACTGGGCGCTGTTCCTGCTGACCCTGATGTGCCTGGCATCGGCGCTCTGGGTGCGCGGTGTCAGCCAGGGCCTGCGCCAGCGCCTGGTCCTGGCCGGCCGCCGCCTGCGCGGCCCGACCGGCGTCTTCGCCGGACTTGCGGCATTGGCCTTCGCCGGCGTGGGCAGCTGGCTGTACTGGAGCACCAATATCCGCAACGAGTTCATCTCGCCCGACCAGCAGCTGGACCTGCAGGCCCGCTACGAGCGCGAGCTGTCGAAGTACCGCACCCAGCCGCAGCCGCGCATCGTGGCGGTGGACAACCGCGTGGACCTGTTCCCGGAATCGCAGTCGATGGTGATCGATGCGAACTGGACGGTGCGCAATACCCATGCCACGCCGATCCAGGACGTGCATGTCTCGATAGGCGATGACAAGCAGCTGGTCGACGTCGACCTGGGTGGGCAGACGCTGTCGTTGCACGATGCCGATCTCGGCTACCGCATCTACCGCCTGCAGAAGCCGCTGCAGCCGGGCGAAACCCGCAGCGTGCATTTCCGGGTGGTGCAGAAACCCAACGGCATCACCGCCGGGCCGGCGCCGAGCAACATCGTGGACAACGGCACCTTCTTCAACAGCCGCGTGCTGCCCTCGTTCGGCTACAACGAGGGCGCCGAGATCAGCGACCGCAACGAGCGGCGCAAGCGCGGCCTGGGTGAGCCGCGGCGCATGCCCAGGCTGGAGGACGAAGCGGCGCGCGCCAACACGTACATTGCCAACGATGCCGACTGGCTCGACTTCCGCACCACGATCTGCACCGCACCGGACCAGGTGGCGCTGGCCCCGGGCTACCTGCAGCGCGAGACCACGGTCAACGGCCGGCGCTGCTTCAGCTACGCCATGGACCGGCCGATGCTGAACTTCTATGCCTATCTATCGGCACGCTGGGAGGTGCGCAAGGCGAAGTACAAGGACATCCCGATCGAGGTCTACTTCGATCCGGCGCACGGCTACAACGTGAACCGGATGATCGAGGCGGTGCAGAAGTCGCTGGCCTATTACGAGGCGAACTTCACCCCGTACCAGCACCGCCAGGTACGCATCATCGAATTCCCGGGCTATGCCCGCTTCGCGCAGTCCTTCGCCAACACCATCCCCTATTCCGAGGCCATCGGTTTCATCGCCGACCTGCGCGACCCGGACAAGGTGGACTACGTGTTCTACGTGACCGCGCACGAGATCGCGCACCAGTGGTGGGCGCACCAGGTGATCGGCGCCAACGTGCAGGGCGCGACCGTGCTGTCCGAATCGCTGTCGCAGTACTCGGCCTTGATGGTGATGGAGCAGGAATACGGCCGCCAGCACATGCGCCAGTTCCTCAAGCGCGAACTGGACGGCTACCTGTCCGGCCGCGGTGGCGAAGCCATCGAGGAACAGCCGCTGGAACGCGTGGAAAACCAGCAGTACATCCACTACCAGAAGGGTTCGCTGGTGTTCTACCGCCTGCGCGAGGAAATCGGCGAGCAGGCGCTGAACCGTGCGTTGAAGCGCTTCCTGCAGGACAAGGGCTACCAGCAGCCGCCGTACACCACCTCACGCGAGCTGCTGGGCTACATCCGCGCCGAGACCCCGGCCGACCGCCAGCAGCTGGTCACCGACCTGTTCGAGAAGATCAGCTTCTACGACAACCGGGTGATGGCCGCCAGCGCCCGCAAACGTGCTGACGGCCGCTACGACGTGACCCTGGACCTGCATGCCGCCAAGCAGTACGCCGATGGCAAGGGCAAGGAGAGCGAGGCGAAGATGGATGACTGGGTCGAGATCGGCGTGTTCGCCACCGGACCGTCGGGCAAGGAGCGCGACCAGAAGGTGCTGTACCTGCAGCGCCACCACATCACCAGCGCCGCGCCGAAGATCACGGTGACGGTGGATGAAAAGCCGGACGAAGCAGGCTTCGATCCCTACAACAAGCTGATCGACCGGGTGAGCGATGACAACCGGCGCAAGGTGACGATGTGAAGCAACGGGGCGCCGGCCGATGTGCCGGTGCTCCGCGCGACGCGTGCGGGCTTGGCTTGGCCTTGCTGTAGTGCCGAGCCCTGCCCCGCACACCGTCCACGACAACCGCGAAAGTTCAGCGCACCGGGGCCTTCGGCCCCAGCAACGCCAGCAGCACGAAGACCACGATCGAGGCGACGGTGCCAAGCACCGCCGGCAACCCGAATGCCCACGCCGGACGGCCCTGCTGGCGCGCCCACTGGCCCAGATGCCAGGCCGCCCCCAGGTTGATCAGCCAGGCAATGGCGAACACCGGCCACAGCACCATGCCCACCGCACGCAGAACAGGCATGGACACCAGTGCGGCGACGATGGCCGCGATCAGGAAGACCAGTGCGGAGCGGGAATGGCGTGATCGTGCCGGTGCGTCGGCGGGTGATTCGCTGAATTCCATGGAGAGTGCCTCGATCCCGATGTAGTCCAAAGGGGATCACGTACGGTGCCCGAAGGGAAGCTCTCTGTAGTATCGAGCCGTGCTCGACTGATCCGGCATTGCGCGAACGGCAGCCGAGCATGGGCTTGGCTCTACATGACAATCAACCCTGGGCGAAGTCCTTCAGGATCTCGCCGACGCCGCTGGGCGAGATCTCGAAGCCCAGGGAAGTGCCCGGGTTGATCACCACGCCGTAGCCACCCGGCACGCGGCGCAGCACGTCCAGCATCCGCCAGCGGATCTGGTGTTCGGCCTGCTGGCTGTAGATGCCCACCCGCGACGGATCGGTGAACACGGCCACGTGCAGGGTGCCCTGCTTGTCGAACAGCAGCGGGTCGAAGCCGCTGCCATCGGGGGTCACCAGGCTGCCGGTCAGCAGTACCACCTCGGAGGCGACGAAGGCCTCCATGAAGGCGCGGATCGGCACCGACCCGTCCATCGCCGCCTTCAGCAGGGTTTCGATCGGGGTCTGCGGGGCGAGGTCGGTCATGGCGATACGGCGGGGCGTGAGGGGGGCCTATTGTGCCGGATATGGTCACCCCGGTAGTGCCGGCCGCTGGCCGGCACCTGAAGGTGCCATGGATTCATGGGTTGCCGGCCAGCGGCCGGCACTACCGCCCCAGACGCACGTCCCGCGCCCGCTGGTCGGCCATCGCCTTGTCCAGCTCGGCCTGCAGCGCCGGCTGCTGCACGGCGGCATCGAGCACGTACACCTTCACCCCGTGCGCCGGCACTTCGGCCTTCAGGGAAGCATCCACCTGCAACGAACCGCCGTCCAGCGCATCACGCCAGCGGCCCGCCTGGACGTACCGCGCCACGGTGAAGGTCTTCGCACTGTCGCCCTTGTTCAGCAGCACCAGCGCGGTCTGCGCCACCTCGCCATGCTGCAGCACGCGGAAGAACACCGCCTCATCACCCTGCAGGCGCTCGTTCACCTGCAGGCCGCGCTGCAGCGCCGGAGTGGCTGCGCGCAGCCGGGCGATACGCTGCAGCGGCGCGAAGATCGGACTCTTCGGCGCAGCATCCACACGCGGCTGGCCGAAGTAAGCGCGATTGCCGGCATGCTCGGCACGGCCACGCATGAAGCCCGTCTCCGAGCCGTAATAGACCACCGGAATGCCGCGCGCGGTGAACAGCCAGTTGTGTGCATCAATGAAGCCACTGTCGCTGGCCTGCAGTCGTGGCATGTCGTGGTTGTCGTAGAAGCTCATCAGCTCATACGGGTTGGCATACGGCCCACCGCTCAGATGCAGCGGCTCGGCCAGGGTCTCGAAACCCTTGCCGGCGGTGCCGAAGGTCTGCTCCAGTGCACCGCGCAACGGGAAGTCGAGCACGCTGACGTTGGCGTTGGCCGGCCAGGTGTGCTCTGCAATGCGCGCGGCATCGTAATCGAACGCTTCGCCGAACATGAACATGCCCGGGTGCTCGGCGCGGATACGCTTGACGAAGGCATGCCACCACGGGTGCGGCAACCAGCCGATGGTGTCGATGCGCAGCGCATCCACGCCCTGAGCGGCCCATTGCAGGTAAGCACCGACCAGGTAGTCCATCACCGCCGGATTGTCCTGGTTGAAGTCGGACAGCTCGGCAAGGTTGCCATCGAAGATCGAGCCGTCCTTGCTGTCGACCGGTCCAATGCTGTTGTAGAACGCGTGCAGCGGGTTGTGCTTCGGATCCAGTTCCTGCGGCGGCAGGTTCTGGTGGTCGGCGATCAGTTTTCCGTCCTTGTCGAAGATCTGCCCGAACTGCGGCTGCCGTGTCGGCATGGTCCAGGCCGGCGAACCGTGGTTGCCTACGATGTCCAGCACCACCTTCAAGCCGGCACCGTGCAGGCCCTTGGTCAGCCCGGCGAAATCCAGGTCTTTGCTGGGCAGGTGCTCATCGAGCTTGTAGAAGTTGATGCCCCAGTAGCCGTGGTAGCCGGTCTTGCCGCGGTCGGTCAGCGTGCTGGTGCAGCTGATCGGCTTGCTGCCGGTAAAGGCCTCGTCCGGGTTGTCGACGATGGGCGTGATCCACACCGCGCCGAAGCCGAGGTTGCGGATGTACTGCGCATTGTCGAGCACGCCGCGGAAGTCGCCGCCGAGATAGCCGATGTTGCCGTCCACCTTGTCCGGGCATGGCACCGGAATATCGAAGGTGCGGTGCACGCCGCCCTGGTCACGGTGATCGTTGGACGGATCACCGTTGACGAAGCGGTCGGTGACCACGAAGTACACCGCATCGCTGGCGAACGGTTCGGTGGTGCCCACATAGTCCGGGCGCGGCGCGGCCGCCGCATGGCCGGCCAGCAGCATCAAGGAAACAGCAACAGACAACGCAGCACGCATCACACCACCTCCGGACGGGACGGAACCCACAACACGCACAGGCCGGCAATGAACAGGCTGCAGCCGCCCAGCACCAGCACATGCATCGGCTGGCCGCCCAGCAACGTGCGCAGGGCGAAGCCGAGTGCACTGGCCGCCACCAGCTGCGGGATCACGATGAAGAAATTGAAGATGCCCATGTACACGCCCATCTTCGACGCCGGCACGCTGTCGGACAGCAGTGCATACGGCAGCGAGAGGATGGACGCCCAGGCGAAGCCGACGCCGACCATCGACAGCAGCAGCCAGTGCGGGTCGCGGATGAACATCAGCGAGACCAGGCCGGCACCGCCCAGCCACAGGTTGACCAGGTGGCTCCAGCGCAGGCCGATCGCACGCACCATGAGTGGAATCAGCACCGCCGCCAACGCGGCGAACCCGTTGTAGGCGCCAAACAGCACGCCCACCCAGTTGGCGCCCTCGTTGTAGGCCGCCGACTCTGGTTCAGTCGAACCGAAATGGGCGCCAGCCACCGCGGCGGTGGTGTAGATCCACATCGCAAACAGCGCGAACCACGAGAAGAACTGCACCCACGCCAGGCGACGCATGGTGACCGGCATCGCGCGCAGGTCGCCGACGATGGCGGCCAGCATGTGCGTGGCCGGCAGCGTACGCGCGAGCGCCAGCAGCAGGCCATAGCCGGCACACAGGCCGGCCAGCACGTACAGCATCCGGTCGCCCTGCCGCCAGGTGATCAGCAGCGCCAGCAGTACGCCCAGCCCCAGCCATGCAGCCACCTGCACCCAGGGCGCCGGGCCGCTGATCGGCGCCGCTGCGTGATGTGCCGGAGGTTCGGCGTCATCGAAACCGGCCAGCTCCGCCGGTGAGTATTCGCGGGTGCTGACCACCGTCCAGGTGATTGCCGCCAACAGCACCACCGCGCCGAAGTAGAACGCATAGCGCACGGTATCAGGCACCTCACCTGCGGCGGCCGTATTGGCGACCCCGAAGTGGGCCAGGATGAACGGCAGGAAGCTGGCGACGATGGCGCCCACGCCGATGAAGAAGCTCTGCATGGCATAACCGGCCGGACGCTGGCGCGGCGCCAGCTGGTCGCCGACGAAGGCGCGGAACGGCTCCATCGACACGTTGATCGAGGCATCGAGTACCCACAGCGTGCCGGCGGCGATCCACAACGTCGGCGAGTTCGGCATCATCAGCAGCGCCAGCGTGGTCAGCACCGCTCCGATCATGAAATAAGGACGGCGGCGCCCCCAGCGCGTCCAGGTGCGGTCGGACAGGTAACCGATCACCGGCTGCACCAGCAGGCCGGTCAGCGGCGCGGCGATCCACAACCCGGGCACCGCGTCGATGTCCGCGCCCAGCGTCTCGAAGATGCGGCTGGCATTGGCGTTCTGCAGGGCGAAGCCGAACTGGATGCCCAGGAAGCCGAAACACATGTTCCAGATCTGCCAGAACGACAGCTGCGGCTTGGCGGAACGATTCATCGTGCGCCCTCTGCCGCGGCCACCGGCGCCACCATCAGCGCCTGCACCTGGGCCTGGTTGAGCACGCCATCGTGCCCGCCCTTGCCCCCGGTGTAGTGCGCGAAGTGCTGCAGCGCGCTCATGTTGAAGCCTTCTTCAAGCGTGACCGTGCATCGGCCCTTGGGCACCGTGAATGTCGCCGAGGTCGAGTCCTGCATGGCCACGCTGTGCGGCAGGGTGACGGTGTGCCGCTGCAACGGCTGGCCCGGGCACTGCAGCACCAGCTGCTTCACCGCAGCGGTGACGCCGGTGTTGATCGGCCCGTTCGGATTGCGGTACTGCAGGCGCAGGCGCACCTGCCCGGCCCTGGCGGAGGTGAACTGCCAGCGCTGCGTACCCTTCAGTCGCTGCTGCGGACCGACGCAGACCATCGGGCTGTGCAGCGATTCAATTGCACCGTCGCGCCGGGTCAGGCTGAGGCAATGCTGCAGGCCATCGTCACCGATGCGTGCCAGGCCATTGCTGGCGGCGAGCGCCCGGCCGTCCTGCCACAGCACCTGGCCGGCAGCGACCACGACATTCCAGCCCCTGCCCTTGCGTTGCACCTGCGGTGCGGCCGGCGTGGCCGGTGCGCGCGCATCTGCGTCGGCCGTCGTCGCCGCGCTGCGTGGCGCGGCTGCGGCGGGCACCAGCTGCACGGTGGTGGTGGCGCCACGGGTCTTCACCTTGCCCGCCACCAGCAGGCCATCACCCACCTGCTTCGGTCGCTCCAGCACATAACGCCTGCCATCGGCCTCCAGGGAGATGCGGCGCTGATTGCCGAACAGTTCGGGCACCAGCACGGCCGGCAGCTTGGGCTGCACGCGGCCATCGTCCTGCACGCCGAACACGCCCTCGACCACCATCGACAGATAGCCGGCCACCGACCACAGCTGGCGTTCGGAGTTGACCACCGGGCCGCTCAGCACGCCCTCGTCAACATGCACCGCCTGGCTGACCAGCTCGTAGTTCTCCATGTTGGAACCGGCCAGCGCGGCGCCCTGCATCAGCGAGCGGATCTCGGCGGCGATGCGCGGTGCATCGTCCAGCTGGCGCGCCGCGCGCAGCGAATAGGCACTGACGAACGGCCAGATCGCGCGGTTGTGGTAGATCGGCTGCTGCGCCTCCTGCGGCCACACCACCGGGCTGCCGGCCGGCCCCATCGGATAGGCGGCCAATGCACGGCGCGCCCGCTCGGGTGGCAGCACTTCGGCCAGGATGCCCAGCGACAGGCCAAGCAGATCGACCTTGGCGTACGGCACCGGGTGCGCGGCCTCGCCGATGTAGCTCATGTACTGGCCGATATCCTCGCGCCAGAAGCGCGCATTGATCTGCTGCGCCAACGCATCGGCCCAGGCCCTGTAGTCGGTCGCGCGGGCATCGCCGTGCTGCCCGGCCAGGCGTTCGGCCAGGCGCAGTGCCTGGTAGTGCAGCACGTTGGTGGACAATGCGTAGGAGTCACCGATGAAGCGCACGTCCTCGCGGGTCCAGTCTGGATAGGTCTGCTCGCGCCAGTCCAGGAACGAGGTCTCTCCGCGGTACAGGCCCATCTGCGCGTCGAACACCATCGCGCGGTCCTGCGCCAGCGTGCCCTGCAGCGCCTGCCAGACCTGATCGGCAAACGCTCGGTCCTCCAGCAGGTGGCGTGCCGCCAAGAACCACACCACGCGATCACTGCTGATCGGCCAGCTGCCGCCGGAACCGGTGTCCTGCGCCACGAACAGGCCGGGCGTGTGGCCATCGCGCGCCGCCGACAGCTTGAACTGCAGCGACTGCCGGGTACGCTGCGGATCCAGCCGCGCCAGCGCCAGGTCGGCGGCGAAGCTGACATCACGGGTCCACACATAGGGCCAGCGTGCACCGGTCTGGAAGCACTCGCACGGGACCGGCCGGCCCTCGTCGAACGCCGGATCGCGGATCGCGTCCACGCGGTCCTGGGACATCTCCTGCTGGGTCAGCGCGAACAGGGCATCGAACATCACGCTGCCGGTCTGGCTGCGCATCGGTGCGGCTGCGATCTGCACTGCGCCCTTCGGCGCATGCAGCACGAAGCTGCCCTTGGCAGCGGCTTCGGCGCGCGCATGGCGACCGTCGAATTGCAGGTCGGCCGCCTGCGCGGTCGATCCCAGCGCTGCCCCCAGGGCAGCGGTCAGGCAAATGATCTTCAGCATCGAAGCGGCGGACCGGCTTGCGCCCGTCGGCCTCCCTCCCTCTCTGCACGCGTTGTAGGTCCGCACCGTCGTTGCCGGCGGGCGGGCGCGGCCCCTCCCTCAAGGTGCCTGGGCCCCATGGTAGACGCGGGGCTGTCGGCTGCGTCCAGTTGCATACGTATTCATGGCATCGCGCGGTGGCGCGCCCGCCGCGCTGGCTTATGGTCCGGGTCTGCCAACGGCGCCTTGGGAGGGGAATTGCCGATGTCATCCACTGCTGTACGCGCGGTGTTCGCGCACATGCTTGGGCTGGCCCTGATCGGGTGGGCCACGCTGGTACAGGCCACGCCGCAGGTGGCCAGCGTCGAATCGCCGGGCAAGGTATTGAAGGTCAGTCTGCTGCTGGACGGCGGCACCGCCCGCTACCGTGTCGAGCGCCTGGGCGACACCGTGGTGGAGGATTCGAAGCTGGGCTTTGCCCTGCGCGACGGTCGCCTGGACCGCGATTTCGCCCTGCTGGGCCAGCAGCGGCGCAGCGTCGATGACACCTGGGAGCAGCCGTGGGGCGAGCGCCGGCTCACCCGCAACCACTTCAACGAGCTGACCGTGCAGCTGGCTGAAACCACCGGCCGCAAGCGGCGGCTGGATGTGGTGTTCCGCGTCTACGATGATGGCCTTGGCTTCCGCTATGTGTTCCCTGAGCAACCGAACCTGCGCGAAGCCATCATCGATGACGAACTGACCGAGTTCGCCATCGCGCCCGAATCAACCGCCTGGTGGATTCCCGCCGGCGAACCGATCCACTACGAATACCTGTATCAGCGCACGCCGCTGCGCGAAGTGCCGCTGGTGCATACGCCGATGACCCTGCGCAGCCGCGATGGCCTGCACGTGGCGATCCACGAGGCAGCGCTGGTGGACTATGCCGGCATGTGGCTGCGGCGCACCGAGGGGCAGCGCCTGCGCGCGCAGCTGTCGCCCTCGGCCGAAGGCTGGAAGGTACGCCGCACCCTGCCCTTCGCCACGCCGTGGCGCACGCTGCAGATCGCCGATCGTGCCGGTGGCCTGGTCGAATCGGACCTGATCCTCAACCTCAATGAACCCAACGCGCTGGGCGATGTCAGCTGGGTGAAGCCGGCCAAGTACCTGGGCGTGTGGTGGTCGATGCACCTGGACAACGAGAGCTGGGCAACCGGACCGAAGCACGCGGCCACCACCGCCAAGACCAGGAAGGTGATCGACTTCGCGGCCGCGCACGGCTTCCGCGGCGTGCTGGTGGAAGGCTGGAACCCGGGCTGGGATGGCATGTGGGTGGGCAATGGCTACGACTTCGATTTCACCCGCGCCACGCCTGATTTCGACATTGAAGCGCTGACGGCGTATGGCCTGAAGAAGGGCGTGCACCTGATCGGCCATCATGAAACCGGCTGCGCCATCGAGCACTACGAGGACCAGCTGGGTGCCGCGCTGGACCTGTATGCACGGCTGGGCGTGGACCAGTTCAAGACCGGCTACGTCTGCGACGACGGCCAGGTCGACCGCCGCAATCCGGCCGGGGGCCCACTGTGGCGCGAGTGGCACGACGGGCAGTTCATGGCCCGCCACCACCTGAAGGTGGTGCAGGAAGCCGCGCGCCGGCACCTGTCGGTCAACCCGCATGAGCCGATAAAGGATACCGGCCTGCGCCGCACCTTTCCCAACTGGATCTCACGCGAAGGCGCGCGCGGCATGGAGTACAACGCCTGGGGCCAGCCACCGAACCCGCCCGAGCACGAGGTCAACCTGGTGTTCACCCGCATGCTGGCCGGGCCGATGGATTACACCCCCGGCATCCTCAGCCTGAAGGGCCGCCACGGCCAGGCCATTCCCAGCACGCTGGCCCGCCAGCTTGCCCTGTACGTGGTGCTGTACAGCCCGATCCAGATGGCCGCGGACCTGCCCGAACACTACCTGCAGCATCGCGAGGCGTTCCGTTTCATCGAGGACGTGGCGGTGGACTGGGAGCAGAGCCGCGTGCTCGATGGCGAAGTGGGTGACTACGTGACGATCGTGCGCCGCGACCGCAACAGCCGCGACTGGTTCCTCGGCAGCATCACCGACGAACACGGCCGCGTGCTGCCAGTACCGCTGGGCTTCCTGGAGCCAGGCGTGCGCTATCGCGCCGAGATCTACCGCGATGGTGAAGGCGCTGATTTCCGCAGCAACCCGTTCGCGTTCGCACGCGAAACCCGCGAGGTGACCAGTGCCGATGCACTGACGCTGGTGCTGGCACCGGGCGGTGGGCAGGCCATTCGCTTCACGCCCATCCACTGAACGTTTTCCTACCTGCGCTCCCGTAGCGCCCGAGCCCATGCTGGGGCGGCGGTGCGTAGCACCGAAACGCAGCCGAGCATGGGCTCGGCTCTACCGAACAAGGCACCTGAAAGCGATTACAACCCTGCAGACGCCATTGAATACGTATGCAGGGTGATTCCCGCGAAGAACGCGCTGCCTACCATAGCGGCGACGACAGCGGCCACCGCGTCGCACGTTCACGGCCCCGCCGGAACGCTCACAAATCGATCTGCAACATTGCCTGGGAGGGGAAAATGTTGAACCACAAGCGCAGCGCGCTGAGCATCGCGCTGGCCGTTGTCCTGGCGCCGACGCTGGCGTCGGCACAGTCCACGCAGAACACCACCACGCCGGCCGGCACCGCCGCCACCAACCTGGATACGGTGCAGGTCACCGGCATCCGCCGCGGCATCGAGAGCGCGATCGCGGTCAAGCAGGACGCCACCTCGGTGGTCGAGGCAATCTCCGCTGAAGACATCGGCAAGCTGCCCGACGTCAGCATCGCCGAATCCATCTCGCGCCTGCCCGGCCTGGCCGCCCAGCGCGTGGCCGGCCGTGCGCAGGTGATCAGCGTGCGCGGCCTGTCGCCGGACTTCGCCACCACCCTGCTCAATGGTCGCGAAGTGGTCAGCACCGGCGACAACCGCGGCGTCGAGTTCGACCAGTACCCGTCCGAGCTGGTCAACGGCGTGACGGTGTACAAGACCCCGGACGCGGCGCTGGTCGGCCAGGGCCTGTCGGGCACCATCGACATGCAGACCGCGCGCCCGCTCAGCTTCGGCGAGCGCGTGATCGCGGTCAGTGGCCGCTACCAGAAGAGTTCGCTGGGCCGCGCCGCCAATGTCGATCCGTACGGCAACCGCTTCAGCGCCAGCTACATCGACCAGTTCCTGGACAAGACCCTGGGCATCGCCATCGGCTATGCGCACAGCGACATGCCGATCCAGGAGAACCAGGTCGGCCTGTACGAGCCGTGGACCACCGAGCACACCGACAAGGGCGACCGCCCGGGCGTGGGTGCCGGCACCTACTTCTCCGATGGCATCAAGGCGCTGCGCCGCACCGGCAACAACAAGCGCGACGGCGTGATGGCCACGATCCAGTTCCGCCCGAACAACAGCTGGACCAGCACCTTCGATGCCTTCCACACCGAAGCCGAGCAGATCGACACCGCCAACCAGTTCGAGCTGAACCTCAGCAACTACAACGGCAACTACACCCCGGGCCTGCTGGTCAGCAACCCGCAGGTCAACGCCAACGGCTCGTTCACCGGCGGCACCGCCAGCGGCGTGTATCCGCTGGTGCGCGGCATGTACAACAAGCGCAAGGACAAGATCGATGCGTTCGGCTGGAACAACGAGTTCAACTTCGGCGGCGTCAAGCTGGTCGCCGACCTGAACTACTCCAAGGCCACGCGCGACGAGCTGAACCTGGAAAACAACCTGCAGCTGACCCCGATGCCGCAACTGGATACGGTCGGCGTGTCGATCCGCCAGGACGGCTTCTCGCAGATCACCCCGGGCCTGAACTACTCCAACCCCGATGCGCTGTTCCTGACCAACACGATCTACGGCTCCGGCTACGGCAAGGTGCCGCAGGTGGAAGACCGCCTGAAGGGCGGCAAGCTGGCTGCCACCATCGCCCTTCCTGATGCCATCGCCTCGTGGGCACCGGACATCGACATCGGCGTGAACTATGCCGACCGCCGCAAGGTGAAGACCCAGTCCGAAGGCAACATCCTGCTCGGCGCACAGGGCGATGCCAACATCGCCTCGGACCTGCAGTACCGTCCGGTGGACCTGGGCTTCGCCGGCCTCGGCACCATCCCGGCCTGGAACGTACCGGCCGCTGTGGGTCGTTACATGACCTTCAACCCGGTCGACAACCTGGACTACCTGATCCCCAAGTCGTGGACGGTCGAAGAGAAGATCACCACCGCCTGGGCGCGCCTGAACATCAACACCGACATCGGTGAAGTGGGCGTGCGCGGCAACATCGGCGTGCAGATGCAGCACACCGACCAGAGCTCGGATTCGCGCTACTGGGACAGCTCGCAGTCAGCCGGCAACAACGTGCAGCCGTATTCGAACGGCCGCACTTACAACGACTGGCTGCCGAGCTTGAACCTGGCCTTCATGTTCCCCCACCAGCAGACGCTGCGCTTCGCCGCCGCCAAGCAGGTCGCGCGCCCGCGCGTGGACCAGATGCGCGCCGGCCTGGAGTTCGGCGTGGATACCGGCACCGGCCGGCCGGGCGGCAGTGGTGGCAATCCGCTGCTGGATCCGTGGCGCGCCACCGCGCTGGACCTGTCCTATGAGAAGTACTTCGGCGAGAAGGCCTACGTGGCTGCCGCGATCTTCTACAAGGACCTGAAGAGCTACGTCTATACCCAATCGGTGGACAACTACGACTTCACCGCGCTGCTGGGCAGCTACGTGCCGCCGCCGGGCATGACCGCGCCGGTGCTGACCACCGGCACCTTCTCCGCGCCGCAGAACGGCAAGGGCGGCACGTTGAAGGGCCTGGAACTGACCGCATCGTTCCCGCTGGACATGCTGACCGACAGCCTGCGTGGCTTCGGCCTGCAGGCCAGCGCGACCTTCAACAAGAGCGACATCACCATCCTGGATCCGGAGAGCGCCTCCAGCGTGGGCAGTGACCCGATCAGCCTGCCGGGCCTGTCCAAGCGCGTGTACAACTTCACTGCCTATTACGAGCGCAGCGGTTTTGAAGCACGCGTCAGCCAGCGCCGCCGATCGGACTTCATCGGTGAGATCGGCAACTTCAACGGCAACCGCAGCCTGCGCTATGTCGTCGGCGAAAACGTGACCGATGCGCAGGTCAGCTACACCTTCAGCGACAGCAGCGCCCTGCGTGGCCTGACCCTGCTGCTGCAGGGCAGCAACCTGACCAACGAGCCGTACCGCACCTACGCCGGCAGCAAGGACCGCCCGCTGGAGTACATCGAATGGGGCCGCACTTACATGCTGGGCGTGAACTACAAGTTCTGAGGCAGCGCCGGGCCCTGCCCGGCAGCCGGACCCGGTAGTGCCGGCCGCTGGCCGGCAACAGAAAACAGGGAGCAGGACCGGAAACCCGCTGCGCAGGCAGCGGGTTTTCCTTTGCGCGGATGCCGGCCGCTGGTCGGCAAGGCCCAGCCACAAAAAAGGGACGGGGCGCTTCGGCCCCGTCCCCGCAAGTACCGCCACCGGAGAAAACGGTCAGCTGCGTCGGGCGCAATACACCGCGCGTGGCGGCAGCTGGAGTTCATTGCCCTGCACCGTGCCCGCATCCGGGCCCGGTACCACCACCTGCTGCCAGTTGCCCGGCGGCAGCGGATGGCTCACCGCTTCGGCCGACAGGTTGAAGGCCAGCAGGAGGGTTTCATCTGCAAGCATACGCTCGAACAGCAGCACGGGCTCGGCGCTTTCAAGAAATCTGATGCTGCCATGCAGGAGGGCCGGCTGGGTATGCCGCCAGGCCAGAAACGCGCGGAACGCCGCCAGCACCGAATGCGGGTCGCGCTCCTGCACGGCGACCGCCGCGGCCCGGTGTTCGGCCGGGATCGGCAGCCAGGGCTGGCCAGTGGTGAAGCCGGCCAGCGGTGCATCGGTCCACGGCAGCGGGGTACGGCAGCCGTCACGGCCCTTGAAATTCGGCCAGAAGGTGATGCCATAGGGGTCCTGCAGGGCCTCGAACGGCACCTCGGCCTCGGCCAGGCCCAGCTCCTCGCCCTGGTACAGGCAGACCGAACCGCGCAGCGAGCACAGCATCGCCACCAGCATCCGCGCCAGGCGCGGGTCGGCGGGGTGGCCGCCCCAGCGGCTGACCGCGCGCTCCACATCGTGGTTGGACACCGCCCAGCATGGCCAGCCTTCGGTCATCGCTGCTTCCAGGCGCGAGACCGTATCGCGGATGTAGGCCGCACTGTAGTCGTCCACCAGCAGCTCGAAGCTGTAGCCCATGTGCAGGCGGCCATCGCGGGTGTACTCGGCCGTGGTGGCCAGCGAGTCTTCCGAAGAGATCTCGCCCAGGCTGACCGCCCCCGGGTAGTCGTCCAGCAGCGCGCGCAGGCGCTCCAGGAACGGCAGGTTCTCCGGCTGCGTGTTGTTGTAGTAGTGGTACTGGTAGGCGTACGGGTTGTCCGGGCTGAAGCCGCGCCCCACCCGCTTGTCGGCGGGCTTGGCCGGGTTGTCGCGCAACTGTGCGTCGTGGAAGCAGAAGTTGATCGCATCCAGGCGGAAGCCATCCACGCCGCGGTCGAGCCAGAAGCGCACGTTGTCCAGGGTCGCCTGCTGCACGTCCGGGTGATGGAAATTCAGGTCCGGCTGGTCGACCAGGAAGTTGTGCAGGTAGTACTGCTCACGGCGCGGCTCCCACTGCCAGGCGCAGCCGCCGAACAGCGACAGCCAGTTGTTGGGCGGGGTGCCATCCTCGCGCGGGTCGGCCCAGACGTACCAGTCGGCCTTCGGATTGCTGCGGTCCTGGCGGCTCTCACGGAACCACGCATGCTCGATCGAAGTGTGGCTCAGCACCTGGTCGATCATCACCTTCAGGCCCAGGCCGTGGGCCTTGGCCAACAGGCGGTCAAAGTCGTCCAGGCTGCCGAACAGCGGGTCGACATCGCGGTAATCGGCGATGTCGTAGCCGAAGTCGGCCATCGGCGACCTGAAGAACGGCGAGATCCAGATCGCATCCACGCCCAGCGCGGCAATGTGGTCCAGGCGCTGGATGATGCCGGGCAGATCGCCCACGCCATCGCCGTTGGCATCGAGGTAACTGCGCGGGTAGATCTGGTAGATGACGGCTCCGCGCCACCATGGATAGTGCGACATCGACAGCCCCCCTCCGGGCATGCGGGACCCGCTGGCAGCGGGCCGAAATCCTGATCCGGCAAGCTTAGCGGCGGGCTCCCAGGCATGGCGCAACCTGCATACGTATTCACGCGGAGGGCCGCGCAGGCCGGGCTGGAATTGCCGCTCGGGCCGGTTTGCGCCCGAATTCACGGCCAGCGCCTATAATCGGTGGTGAGCCTGAAAGCCTGATCGCATGACCATCACCGAAGACACCCGTCCCGCCCTGGGCCTGCCCCAGATCCAGTCGCTTGCCGCGGCCGACATGGCCGCCGTCGACGCCCTGATCCGGCGCCGGCTGTCCTCGGACGTCGTGCTGATCAACCAGATCGCTGACCACATCATTTCCGCCGGCGGCAAACGCCTGCGCCCGATGCTGGTGATGCTGGCCGGCCATGCGGTCGGCCAGGCCGGTCCGGAGCACCACCAGCTGGCGGCGATCATCGAGTTCATCCACACCTCCACCCTGCTGCACGACGACGTGGTGGACGAATCCAGCCTGCGCCGCGGCCGCAGTACCGCCAACGCACTGTGGGGCAACGCGCCCAGCGTGCTGGTCGGCGACTTCCTGTACTCGCGCAGCTTCCAGCTGATGGTCGAGCTGGAGCGCATGCCGGTGATGCAGATCCTGGCCGACGCCACCAACCGCATCGCCGAGGGTGAAGTGCTGCAGCTGCTGCACGTGCACAACCCGGACACCGACGAAGCCGCCTACCTGCGCGTGATCGAGCGCAAGACCGCGGTGCTGTTCGCCGCCGGCACCCGCCTGGGCGCGCTGGCCAGCGGCGTGGATGAAGCGACCCAGCAGGCCTTGTTCGACTACGGCATGCACCTGGGCTACGCGTTCCAGATCGCCGACGACGTGCTGGACTACTCGGCCAACGCCGAGGAGCTGGGCAAGAACCTGGGCGACGACCTCGCCGAGGGCAAGGCCACGCTGCCGCTGATCCACGCGATGGCCCACTCCGACAACGCCACCCGCGAGCGCCTGCGCACCATCGTGCAGGACGGTGACGCCTCGGCGATGCCGGAAGTGCTGGCCGCGATCCGCGCCACCGGCGGCCTGGAGTACAGCCGCGCGCGTGCAGAGGAATATGCCGAAGCCGCCGAGCGCGCGCTCGATGGCCTGGGCGACAACGATGCCGTGGCCGCCCTGCGCGGCCTGGCCCGCTACGCGGTGCAGCGCTCGCATTGACCGGCTGAGGTGTGCCGACCAACGGTCGGCACCCACCAAACCGGCATTCCGGTGGGTGCCGACCGTTGGTCGGCACTGAAGCATCGGTAGTGCCGGCCGCTGGCCGGCATTCCCGATGACATCCGCAGCATCATGAGGTTGCCGGCCAGCGGCCGGCACTACCACTGCACGAATCAACGTTTCTCGAAGCGTTCCTCGAAGAACTCATCCAGCGCCTTCCACGCGCGCTTGGCCGCCCGCTCGTTGTACTGGCACCCCGGCGGACTGTTGGCATCGCGCTCGGCGAAGCAGTGCACCGCCCCGCTGTAGTTGGTGAACTCCCAGTCGACCTTGGCCGCGTTCATTTCCCTCTGGAAACCAGCGATGTCCTCGGCAGTCACGCTCCTGTCGTCTGCGCCGTTGAGCACCAGCACCGACGGATGGCTGCCACCGGCCTGCGCCGGCAGCGGTGAACCCAACCCACCGTGCAGGCTGACCACACCGGCCAGCGGCGCACCGGCACGAGCCAGTTCCAGCACCGTGGTGCCGCCGAAACAGAAGCCCACCGCGCCGATCCGGCCGGCATCGAGCGGCACCTTGCCCGCCTGCGCCCTGAGCACGTTCACCGCCTCCAGCGCACGTGCGCGCAGCAGCGGCCTGTCATTGCGCAGCTTGGTTGCCACCGGCCCGGCCTCGGCATCGGTCTTCGGTCGCACGCCCTTTCCGTAGACATCGGCCACCAGCACCACGTAGTCATCGCCGGCCAGCTGCTTGGCCTTTTCGACCGCCGATTCGTTCACGCCCTTCCAGTTCGGCACCATCACCAGGCCCGGGCGCTTGTCGTTGTCGCCGTCGTCATAGACCAGCACGCCACTGAAGGTCGTGCCCTGGTGTTTCCATTCCACCGGCTGGGTCTTCATCGCCGCCCACGCCGGCATCGCCGCCAGCCCCAGGATCACCGCCACACCGCATCGCCAACGATTCATGCGCCTGCTCCGCAAGAAAAAGGGGACGGAGGGGATTAAGCCGCATTTGCCCCTCCCGCGTCGCATTCTGCATTGGCGACGTGACGCAGGTGTGGTTGGATACGACTTAATCCCCTCCGTCCCCATTTTCCGTATGAACATTGTTGACCGCTTTCTGTCTGGCCTGAACCCGCGCCTGCCTGCTGATGACGCCTCGCAATGGATCCACGTCCAGGGCGCCAGCGCCGAAGACCTGCAGCGCCTGCGTGTGCAGTGGCCGCAGGTGCCGGACAGCCTGGTCGAACTGCTGTCGCGCGTGGATGGCACCCACTTCCGCGAGTACCCCGGCGGCGAGGTCTGCGTGCTGATGCTCGGCTCGGACGTGGAGGACGGCGGCTATCCGTACTACCTGCGCTCGGTCGCACAGATCTTCGAGGACCAGCGGCAGTGGCACGACAGCATCCGTTCCATCTATGAAGAGTGGCTGGATGACGAACCGGAGATCCTCGGCGAGGGCATCGACGCGGATCTGCCGATGAGCCGTCGGCTGTGCTTCTCGCACTGCATGAACAATGGCGGCACCTCGATGCTGTACCTGGATTTCGATCCCGCACCGGGTGGCACGGTTGGACAGGTGGTGCGCTACCTGCATGATCCGGACAGCTACGCGGTGATCGCGCCCAGCTTCGATGCCTACCTGCAGCAGCTGATTGACGGCGATTACGCGTTCATCGACGAAGATCTGTAGATCCACGCCATGCGTGGATAGCTGCACAGGATCCCGCCGGGGTCAGAGCCCTTTCCTGCGGAAAGGGATCCGACCCCTCACCCGATACCCAGCCCGGAAATCGCGCTGATGCTGTCCGGATCGAAGCCGGCCAGCTCGGCGAAATGACGTCCGCGCGCCACGTAGTCGCGGTATGCACCAAAGCTCGGTGCACCCGGCGACAGCAGCACCACCCCGCCCTGTTCGCCCAGCGCGGCGCGCGCCAAGGCCATCGCCTCGGCGAGATCGCCCGCCGCATGCAGGCCGAAGCGACCGGCGTCGGCCAGCGGCTGCAGCATCGCGTGGATGCGCGGGCCGTTGCTGCCCATGGTCACGATCTCCACCGGCGGCACATCGTGCGCCATGTGCTGCATGAAATCGGTCCAGTCCAGGCCACGGTCGTGCCCGCCCACCAGCAGCGCGATGCGCTGGCCGGCGAAGCACTCCAGCGCAGCCAGGCTGGCATGCGGCGTGGTGCTGATCGAATCGTTGACGTAGGTCAGGCCATCGGCCACGCCGATGCGCTGCAGGCGGTTGGGCAGCGGACGGAAGTCCTGCACCGCCGGCGCAAGCGCCGCGCCATCCAGCCCCAGCGCTTCCAGCGCGGCCAGCACCGCGCACAGGTTGCCACGGTTGTGGCGGCCCGGTAGCGGCGTGTTGCGGGTATCAAACACGGCCTGCTCACCGCGATGCACGATGTCGCCGCGCATGTGCCAGCCCTGCGGCTGGTTGAACCAGACCACTTCGCTGTCAGGCAACGACAGCGCGGCAAGACGCGGATCGGCGGCATTAAGCACGGCGATGCGCGGTGCGGCTTCAGTCACCAGCCGCAGCTTGTCTTCGATGTAACGCTGTTCGCTGCCGTGCCAGTCCAGGTGTTCCGGGAACAGGTTAAGCACCACCGCCACCTGCGGGCGGGCGCCACTGCGTGCCACCTCACCGGTCTGGTAGCTCGACAGTTCCACCGCCCAGTACTCGGGCGCGGGCTGGGGATCCAGCACTTCCAGCAGCGGCAGGCCGATGTTGCCGACCAGGCCGGTGCGGTGGCCGGCCGCGCGCAATAGATGCGCGACCAAGGCGGTGGTGGTGCTCTTGCCCTTGGTACCGGTCACGCACACGGTGTCGTGCACGATGCCATCGTCGGCCGCGTGTTCGGCGAACCACAGCGCGGTGCCACCAATGAAGCTGGTGCCCTGCCCTGCAGCCGCCAGCGCGATCGGCTGGTAGGGGCTGATGCCGGGCGATTTGATCACCACGTCGAACGCGGCCAGCGCTTCAGCGGAAGGCTCGCCACGCACGTCCAGCGCGCCCTTCGTTTCCGCACGCGCCGCCTCGACCTCGGACGCCGGGCAGAACAGGCTCAATGCCAGCGTGGGCAGGCGCGCGCGCAGCACCGCAAACGCGGCGCGGCCCTCACGGCCCCAGCCCCACAGCGCGACGCGCTTTCCTTCAAGCTTCGAAATCTTCACGCACCCGTTCCCACAGCGCAGCTGGAACACGGTGCTCACCCTGCAGCTGCAGCAGCGGTGCCAGTTCCAGTTCGGCGGCATCCAGCTGCGGCTGGATCTCGTTGCAGAAGCGCTTCACCAGCACGTCTTCCTTCCACTCCGGGCGCTGTGCCAGGGTCGCCATCGCCGCACGCGATTCGCGGCCTTCGCCCACGCACTCGAACGGCTTGTGGTCCTGGAATTCAAGCAGCGCATCGAAGCCAGCGGCCTGCTCGGCATCGTCCAGCAGGTTGCGGCCGAAGATGCGCACCAGGCGCGTCTTGGGCATGAATGGGGCCAGCGCCAGGAACACGAAATGGCATTTCGGGCAGACGCCGCACCAGCGGTTCACCGGGCGCTCGCCGAGGATGTGGAAGTTGCGGTTGCAACTGGAGAAATGCGCGTCGTAGAAGTCACTCTTGGCGAACTGGCGGGCCACCGCCAGCTCGGACATCGGGCGCAGCAGCGAGTAGTACTGCAGGTCCGCCGCCACGTACTTCTGCACATGGCTACCGAAGGCCTGCTCGCAGGCCCACCCCTTGGACCACTGGTGGTTCACTTCGCCGGTGCCTGGAATCTGGCTGCCGTAGCTGGCCGAGCGCTCGTTGGAGAACACGACCTGGTCCACGCCGTGCAGCAACGCGGCCAGCACCATGATCGCCGAGTTCACCACCGTCACCGGGATATGGCCGTTCCAGGCGCCCTGGCGGTTCAACTCGAACAGTTCCGGTGCCAGCGTGCGGCCCAGGTTCAAGGTCGGCAGGCCAGTGCGCTCGGCGCACGCACGGATCAGCTGCGAGCCACCGATCCAGGTCACGGTCTCGTCCACGCCGGCACGGCGCAGCGCTTCGATGCTGACCAGCGAATCCTTGCCGCCGCCGATGGCCACCAGCGCATGCGGCTGCAGGCCCAGCGCCGGCGCCTGCACGGCCTCGCCCTGCACCGGCAACCGGAAGCGGCCGCGCAGGTTCAGGCCGTTGCGGTAGGCGAATTCGCCCAGGCCGTTGAGGTAAATGGTCTCCACCAGCGCGGCGGTATCGGCATCGATGCTGTAGCTGTCGATGCTGACCGTATCCGGTACGCCGGCCTTGTAGTAGCTGACACCGGCGATCAGGTGCAGCAGCTGCAGCGCGCGCTGCACGGCGGCGCTACGCGCTTCGTCCAGCACGAACGGGGCGCCCGGCACGGTGATGGTTTCCACCATCTCCGGGCCGTCATCAAAGGCGTAGACCAGCTTGGCCACGCCGGTATCCGCGGCGAATTCGCAGCGGACGAAGCGGAAGCGGGAAACCTGGTGTTTGTCGAAAGCAGTCATGGTGTATCCGGTCAGGCACGGGCCCGCGCGATGGCGCGGGGCGTGTCGGTGGGCGATTGCAGGGCGCGCGCGGTGGTCATTCGATCACGTCTTCGCGCGGCAGCATCCGCTGGTTGTAGGTGTTGGCCATCACATAGCCGTACGCGCCGGCGTCGGCGATCAGCATCACGTCGTCCGGCGCAGTTGACACCGGCAGCTTGCGGCGCTTGCCGAACACATCGCTGGATTCGCAGATCGGCCCGACCACATCGAACGCCGCTTCGGCATAACCGCCCTGGCGGCTGAGGTTCTCGATGTCGTGCCAGGCGTCGTACAGGGCCGGGCGCATCAGCGTGTTCATGCCGGCATCCAGGCCCACGCGGCGCACGCCGTCCTTTTCCACCACCTGGGTGGCATGGGTCAGCAGCACACCCGATTCGGCCACCAGGTAGCGGCCCGGCTCGATCGCCAGGCGGAACGCCGGGTGCAGCGCCTTGACCTCGGCCAGGCCCTCGGCCCAGGCGTCCAGGTCGAACGGCTCGTCTTCGTCGCTGTACGGAATCGGCAGGCCGCCACCGATGTCGATGGTGTGCACGCTGCCGATGCGGCGGGCGAAGCCGGCCAGCTCATCGCACATCAGGCGCCAGTGCTGCGCGGTTTCCACGCCACTGCCCAGGTGCGCATGCAGGCCGACCACGCGGCTGCCCAGCTCGGTGGCCGCGCGCACGAACTCGTCCACGCGGGCGATCGGCAGGCCGAACTTGGACTCCTTGCCGCCGGTGCGGACCTTGGCATGGTGGCCTTCGCCACGCCCCAGGTCGACGCGCAGCCACAGCTCGCGGCTGCGGAACAGGTCCGGCCAGCGCTGCAGCGCTTCGACGTTGTCGACGGTGACGGTCACGCCAAGGGCGAACGCCGCCTCGTACTCGCTGCGCGGGCAGAAGCTGGGAGTGAACAGCACGCGCCGCGGCGACAGCTCCGGCAGGTGCTGGAACACATGCTTCAGCTCGCCGTACGAGACGCACTCCAGCCCGAAGCCTTCGGCTTCCAGCAGCTGCAGGATGGCCGGGTGGCTGTTGGCCTTGATCGCGTAGTAACGCTGGTCGATCGGCTTGATCGCGGCCAGCGCGCGGGCGCGGGCGCGCACCGTCGGCAGGTGGTAGACATAGCGCGGCGTACCGGCATCGGCCAGTTGCAGCAGGTGCGCACGCTGGCCGCGCCACCACGGCGTGCCGCGCGGGCGCACGGTGCCGGCAATCTCGCGCCAGCGCGGGCCGAACACTTCGGTTTCTTCCACCGGCATCGCACCGCTGTCGATCAGCTCGGCATGCAGGATCGGCAGCAGGCCATCGGCATCGGCCTCGTCGATGACGAAGGTCAGGTTCAGGTCGTTGGACGACTGCGAAATCATGTGCACGCGCTCGCGGCCGAAGGTGGCCCACACGTCCGACAGCTTGTGCAGCAGCGAACGCATGCCACGGCCGACCAGGGTGATCGCCGCGCACGGCACGATCACCTTCACCTTGCAGATCTGCGACAGGTCGGCCGACAGCGCGGCCAGCACATCGGTGTTGACCAGGTTCTCGGACGGGTCCAGCGACACGGTGACGTTGGTCTCGGCCGAACCGATCAGGTCCACCGACAGGCCATGCTTCTTGAACAGGTTGAACACATCGGCCAGGAAGCCGACCTGCTGCCACATGCCGATGCCTTCCATCGACACCAGCACGATGCCGTTGCGGCGGCTGATCGCCTTGACGCCTGGTACCGGTGCAGCACTGCCGTCAATGCTGGTGCCCGGCAGTTCCGGACGCTCGGTATCGAGGATGGCCATCGGCACGCCTGCATCGCGGCACGGCTTGATCGAGCGCGGATGCAGCACCTTGGCACCGGTGGTGGCGATTTCCTGCGCCTCGTAGTAGTCCAGGCGGGTCAGCAGGCGCGCGTCCGGCACATCCTTCGGGTTGGCACTGAACATGCCCGGCACATCGGTCCAGATTTCCACGCGGCTGGCGCCGAGCAGCGCGCCGAAGTACGCCGCCGAGGTATCCGAGCCACCACGGCCGAGGATGGCGGTACCGCCATCAGCATGACGCGAGATGAAACCCTGGGTGATCAGCAGGCGGGTCGGCTGCGCGCGGAAGCGCTGCATCCACTCCGCGTCGGCACGCCACTGGCAGTTCACCGACAGGCGCTGTGACCAGTCGCTCTGGTTCGGCTGCGGCGGCATCGCGTCCAGCCACTGGCGGGCATCCATCCAGCCCATGTCCAGGCCCGAGGCGTGCAGGTAGGCCGCGCCCAGCGTGGACGACAACAGTTCGCCCTGGCCCAGCACTTCGGCCTGCCACTGCAGCGGACGGGTGGCCGCACGCGGGTCGTCGAGCAGGCCCTGCAGTGCCGCCAGGCGCTCGGCCAGTACTTCGCGGCCCAGGCCCAGTTCGGCCAGGAAGCCTTCATGGCGTTCGACCAGCGCGGCCACGCGATCACGGCTGTCCGGCGCGCCATCGGCGATCGCGGTCAGTTCGTTGGTGACCCCGGACAGCGCCGACACCACCACCAGCACGCGCGAGCCGGTCTCTTCCGCGCGTTTTTTCGCCAGCTTCCCGATCGTGTCCCAGCGGTGACGACGCGACACCGAAGTGCCGCCGAACTTCAGTACGATCCAACGATCGACAAGGGGGGAAGCTGACATGGATTGGCTATGTAGAATGTGGGGAAGCCGCCCTTGGGGGCGGAACCTTTGATTCTAAGCGCAATATCCCCGTAGATGGCCCTCCTCCGTTACCTGCAGCTCGATGTCTTCGCCTCCCGCCCCGGAACCGGGAATCCACTGGGTGCCCTCCTGGACGCCGATGCGCTCTCCGGCGAGCAGATGCAGGCCCTGGCCGCCTGGCTGAACCTGTCCGAGACGGTGTTCTTCCTGCGCCCCAGCGCGCCCGGCGCCGACTACCACATCCGCATCTTCACCCCGACCCGTGAGCTGGCCTTCGCCGGCCACCCGAGCGTCGGCGCGGCCTGGGCGGCGGTGAGCTGCGGCCTGGCCCAGCCTCGCGACGGCGCCCTGCTGCAGCAGTGCGCGGCGGGGGTGCTGCCCGTGCGGGTGAGCGGCCCGGCCGAGGCACTCCAGATCCAGCTGGCCAGCCCACCGGCGCGGCAGCTGGCGACTGGCGCAGATGCGGCACCCGAAACACTGCTGGCCCTCGCCGCCAACGGGCACGTGCCCGAACTCTGGGACAACGGCGCGCGCTGGTGGCTGCTGCCGCTGCGCGATGCCGCCGCTGTGCGCGGCCTGGCGCCGGACATGGCCGCCCTGCGTGACTGGAGCCTTGCCACCGAGGCCACCGGCGTGGCCGTATTCGCCGACGAAGCCGGTACCGACCACACCCGTGTGGTGCGCGCATTCTGCCCCGCCGATGCGGCCAGCGTGCCGGAAGATCCGGTCACCGGCAGCGCCAATGCCCTGATCGCTGCCTGGCTGCGGCAGCGCAACGCCCTGCCCGGCCGCGAGGGCCACTACGTGGCCAGCCAGGGCCGCGAAGTCGGCCGCGATGGCCACGTGCAGGTGCAGGTCGACGCGCAGGGCACGGTCTGGATCGGCGGCCAGGTGCAGCCGGTCATCGACGGCCACCTTCGCTGGTAGCGCACGAAAAAAGGGGACGGAGGGAATTAAGTCGCTTATGGCACTTGGGGCACAAGCGACTTAATTCCCTCCGTCCCCTTTTTTGTGCCCCGCGCTACGCTATGCCGCCTGTCTACTGGAGTCCCGCCCGATGTCCACCCGCCGTTTCCTGCAGCTGGATGTGTTCTCCCCGCGCGCCGGTGCCGGCAATCCGCTGGCCGTGGTGCTTGATGCCGAAGGCCTGGACGATGCCAGCATGCAGGCCATTGCGCGCTGGACGCGCCTGCCCGAGACCACCTTCGTGTTCCCGCCGCAGGTCGCAGGCGCCAGCTACCGGCTGCGCATGTTCAGCCCGCAGAAGGAGGTCCCGTTCGCCGGCCATCCCAGCGTCGGCACCGCGCATGCGGTGCTGCAGGCGGGCCTGGCCGCGCCAGTCGACGGCGTGCTCGTGCAGGATGGCATTGCCGGTGCGCTGCCGCTGCGCGTGAACGGCGAGGGCGCGCAGCAGCGCATTGCCATTCGCACCCCGCGCGCGCAGCTGGCGGAGATCGCCGAGGCCACCGACCCGCGCCTGCAGGCGGCGCTGAAGAATTGGCCGCTGGGCTCGCTGCCGCCAGCGCGCATGCAGGGCGGGCGCAGCTGGTGGGTGGTGCAGGTGGCCGATGAAGCGGCACTGCGCGCACTGCGCCCGGACTGGGACGCGGTCGCGGCTCTGGCCGAATCCACCGACAGCATGGGCGTGTTTGCCTACGCCTTCAGCGATGGCAACAAGGGCTTCGATCTTGCAGTACGTGCCTTCGTCGGCAATGGACGCCGCTTCGAGGACGCCGCCTCCGGTGCTGCCAATGCAGTGCTGGCCGCGTGGCTGGACCTGCGCGATGCGCTGCCCCGAGGCCGTGCACCGTTCGAAGTCAGCCAGGGCCGCGAAGTCGGCCATGACGCGCGCCTGACCCTGCGGGTCGATGAAGACGGCGAGGTCTGGTCGGGCGGGCAGGTGCAGACGGTGATTACCGGCACCCTTGATTGGTGATCGCGCTGGCGGGTGGTAGAGCCGAAGGCAGCGGCAGGAGCCGCTGCCAACGTCGGACGCGACGGCCCGGAGGGTGGCGGCCAGGAAGGCCGCCATAATGCTGGCCGGCTGTTACATGGGCCTCGGCATCATGCGGTTGCCGGCCCGCGGCCGGCACTACCGTGGCTCAGCCCAGTTCGGCTTCCAGGCTGATCGGCACCGCGCTCAGCGCCTTGGACACCGGGCAGTTCTGCTTGGCGTCATCGGCAATGGCACGGAACTGTGCGGCGTCGATGCCCGGCACCACGGCCTTCACCTTCAGCCGGATCTGCGACAGCTGCGGCCCGCCCTCCAGGGACAGATCGACCTTGGCCTCGGTGTCCAGCGAGGTCGGGGTGAAGCCGGCCTCACCAAGCTTGGCCGACAGCGCCATGGTGAAACAGCCGGCGTGCGCGGCGGCGATCAGCTCCTCCGGATTGGTGCCCTTCTCGTCGCCGAAGCGGCTGTTGAAGCCGTAGCGGGTCTTGTCCAGCAGCCCGCTCTGCGGCGTGCTCAGCTGTCCCTTGCCCGACTTCAGATCGCCTTCCCAGTGCGCGGTGGCGTGTCGCGAGATTCCCATGTGCTGCTCCTGCGTGGCGGTGATGAACGGCCACTCTCGCACGGGACGCGTTAGCCCTGCGTCGCTCCGCCGCATGCCGCACGTCCGCCGGACATCGGACAGCTGGTCACTTCTTCGCCAGACCGACGTGGACTTTTCCCTTGTTTTCAGTGGTTTCGCACATTCCAGCAACGGGCAGGCAGCAGCCATCGCGCACGCTGCAGCGCCCCCGTCCCCCACCGCCGGCCATGTACTGAATCGGCCTGGATATGAAAAAACATGCACTTTCCGCGCTTCGGGCTATTGGCGGCGCCCGAGAGTTGCCCTACATTGCGCTTGCCGACGGGGTTCGGCGCCGACCAAACAACCAACCGTTCACGGAACAGGAAACCATGGCAAAGACCGCTAAGAAGGCTGCCCCGAAGAAGGCAGTGAAGAAAGTCGCGACGAAGGCAGCCGCCAAGCCGGCCGCTCCGAAGCCGATCAAGGAAGTGCTGACCAAGTCCGGCCTGGTTGCACACATCGCTGAAGCCTCCGGCGTCATCGCCAAGGACGTCCGCGCTGTGCTGGCCTCGCTGGAAAGCGCCGTCGCCTCCTCGGTGCACAAGAAGGGCGCTGGCTCGTTCACCCTGCCGGGCCTGCTGAAGATCACCACCGTCAATGTGCCGGCCAAGCCGAAGCGCAAGGGCATCAACCCGTTCACCAAGGAAGAGCAGTGGTTCGCTGCCAAGCCGGCCACCACCAAGCTGAAGGTGCGTCCGCTGAAGAAGCTGAAGGACGCCGCGCTGTAAGCGCGCGCCCCAACGCGGATTCCGACGGGACGGCTCTGGCCGTCCCGTTTTTTTTGTCCGCACCACACCCCGCAACACAGCGTTGCCGCGGCCCCGGCAATCCCCGTACAGGCCCGCCAGCATTGGCTGCCGGTGCTCCGCAAAGGGCGCGGAACGTACCGGGTGGAACACTGCGTGCAGCGCCGGCCGTCGCCGCCAGCCGTGGCCTTGCCTATGGTGGGCACATCCTCCACAGCTACGGCGAGCACACCCTCATGGCCAGCCCCTCCACCCGCTACCGGATCTCGGTAACCCCGATCGAAAAGGACGGGCTGCAGTGCACCGGGCGCTGCACCATCGAACTCGAACACCGCGCCGGCCGCGACCTGATGCGCCTGCTGGAAGCGGCCCCGCGTACCGCCGGCATCAGTGGCGACGAGCGCGCGACCCTGGTGATCGCCACCCAGCTGCTGCGCGACATCGTACAGCGCCACGCCGAGACCGACGGCCACGCACTGGCCGCCATCGCCGGCCAGGTCCTGCCGGCGCTGGACGCGCTGGAGCAGCTGCCCTCCTCCCGCTGATAGCGGCGCAACCGATACACTGCCGCCCTCCAGGTTGCCTCGGGGAGGAGGCGGGCATGCGCAGGATCCTGTTCCTGATCGCACCACTGGTGCTGCTGGGTTGTTCACGCCCGGCGGCACAGACGAATGATCACATCACGGCAGCGTCCGCTCCCGTCGCCGCAGCAGCGGACACCGGTACCGGCCCCGGTCCCGCAGCATTGCAGGCGAGCGATATGACGCTGCTGTCCGCCGTCGACGACGGCGCAGAGCCGCCGTCGACGATGCTCAACCGCTACGTCGCCGCACTGCTCAACCGCGACCGCGCCGCCAGCGATGCTGCCTGGACGATCCCACCCGGCGACCCGCGGCATGCAGACGACGCCGCGCTGCGGCAGCTGCAGGACCTGCGCACGCTGCGCCTGCACAGCGATACCCCGATCGCCCGAGATGACCGGCAGCCACCGCGGCTGCTTGAAGTCCCTGTGCAGATCCGTGCGGTCACCGCCAATGGCACGTTCCGCTTCGGCGGCTGGTACCGCGTGCAGCCCAGCAGTGACGGCAGCGCCTGGCAGATCCAGTCGGCACAGCTGCGTCCAACGCTGGACTGAACCGTTGCAGCGGCATGCACGCGCGATTCAGCCTGCGCGGCTACTCTTTGATCCATCCATCTGCTTCCCACCGGTCACCGACATGCGCCTGCGTTCCCTGATGACCCGCCTCGCGGCCTCCACCGTGCTCATCGCCGCTGCGATCGGTGCTCAGGCGGCTCCCTCCATTTCCGGCCGCGAACTGTCGGTGGGCGCCAGCGACGTGCAGCAGTACCTCGATGGCAGCTTCCCGCGCACCCAGGACGCCCTCGGCGGCCTGATCGCCCTGACCATGAGCCACCCGCAGCTGAGCCTTCCGGCCGGCGAACGGTTGAACCTGGGCATGGACGTCGCGCTGGCCACCGCCGGCGGCAACCCGGCCCGACTGGGCACGGTGAAGCTCAGCAGCGGCCTGCGCTACGACGCGCAGACCCAGGGCTTTCACCTGCAGCAGCCGAGCGTGGATGACTTCACCCCGGCCAACCAGGGCGGCCGCCTCGACTCGCGCACCCGTGGCCTGCTCAATGCGTGGCTGAGCGACTACGCCCAGCGCGAACCGATCTACAAGCTGGACCCTGCCGTGGCCGGGGTGCTCGGCGCCCTGCAGGTGCAGTCGGCACAGGTGAAGAACGGCAAGCTGGTGGTCACTTTCAACCAGAACCTGGGCAACCTGGTACCGGCAGGCGTGCTGGGCAAATGAGGTGGTGCCGGCCGCTGGCCGGCAGCACGTCACTGCATCTGCCGGCCAGCGGCCGGCACTACCGGTAGCGCATCAGGCGGCAAGCGCTTTTACCACCGCCTCGCTGAAAGCCGGAATGTCATCCGGCTTGCGGCTGGTGATGACGTTGCCGTCGACCACCACCTCGGCATCGCGCCATGTCGCACCCGCGTTCGCCAGATCCTGCTGCAGGGAAGGCCAGGAGGTCAGCTCGCGGCCATCGGCCAGGCCGCTGTTGATCAGCAGCCACGGGCCATGGCAGATCGCCGCGACGGGCTTGCCGGCTTCATCCACTGAACGGATGAAGGCCAGTACGGCATCATCGGTGCGCAGTGTGTCCGGATTGATGACCCCGCCGGGCAGAACCACCGCATCGAAGCGTGCAGGATCCGCCTCATCCAACGGGATATCCACCGCGACGGCGTCGCCCCAGTTCTTCTCCTTCCAGCCCTTGATCGTCGCTTCCTTTGCGGGCGAGACCACGCTGACGCGCGCCCCTTCCGCTTCCAGCAAACGCTTGGGTTCGATCAGTTCAGACTGTTCGAAGCCGTGGGTGGCAAGGATGGCAATCTGCTTGCCCTTCAATCGCTCTGCCATGGAGGCACTCCGGTTGGGGGAGCCCACAGAATGGAAGAACGGCCCTTGCGCGGCGGTGACCCTGTCGTGCACGGCAGGTGGAGAGCCGCCGGGTGGTGCCGGCCGCTGGCCGGCACCTGGATTGCGCCTTGCCGGCCAGCGGCCGGCACTACCCGGTACCGATCAGCGCTTGGGCTGCAGCATCGTGCCGGTGCACTTGGGCGAGCCGCAACGGCACTCCCAGATCTTCTTCAGCTTGGCGGTGTGGCGCTCGGCCAGGGTGATGCCGTAGTTGTAGGTCAGCTCCTCGCCGGGCGTGATGTCGCGCAGCGCCTCGATGAAGACCTTGTCGCCGCGGCTGTCGCCGTCCTCGTCTTCCTCGATCACGGCCTCGCAGTTCGGGTCGCAGCTATGGTTGATCCAGCGCGCTTCGTTGCCCTTGTAGTTGGCATCGATCACCCAGTCATCGTTGAGGGTGAACAGGAAGGTATGGCCGCTTTCGACGTCGCCGCTGTCATCGGCATCAACGTCGCCGTGGCTGCGCAGCAGGCCCTTGTACTGGATCACGCGCTCGCCCTGCTTGATCGGGGCCACGGCGAACACACCGTTGCCATGGATGGCGGACTTGCGGGCTTGGATCTTCTTCGGCATCGGCACGGGCTGTTTGCAGCGGATGGAACCTTGATTCTCGCCCATTCCGGGTGATTTGCGAAAATCACCCCGTTGGCGCAGGATTGCGGCCCGGCAACGGCCCCGGCGTGTCCTCCCCGCCCGGCCCCAGCGCCGGCTGAATGCCCGGGTTGGATGGTGGCGAATAAAAGCGTACAATTTCAGTCCGCTTTAAGAACCACTCGCATCCCCATGTTGCGCGTCACCAAGCTCACCGATTACGCCACCGTCGTGCTGACCGTGCTCGCCGCCCGTCCGGGCGAAGTGCTCAGTGCCACCGAGCTGGCCGAATTCACCGGTCTGGAGCCGCCCACCGTCAGCAAGGTGCTCAAGCCACTGGCCCAGGCCGGCCTGGTCGAAGGCCTGCGTGGCGTCCGTGGCGGCTACCGCCTGACCCGCCCGGCCATCGAGATCTCGCTGTTCGAAGTGGTCGAAGCGATGGAAGGGCCACTGGCCCTGACCGAATGCAGCCACGACCACCACCAGTGCGGCATGGCGCCCAAGTGCGGCGCGCGCAGCAGCTGGCGGCTGATCAACGACGTGGTCTCCGAGGCCCTGCGCGATGTCACCCTCGCGCAGATCCTGCCCCCTCTCCCCCTTGCCGATGACGAACAGCGCCGCACCATCGCTGTCGACGTCGTCTCCTGATCCGTAGGCAGCCCCCATGGCCACCGAAACCATCGAAAACGTCGCCCACGACGACACCCCCAACCGCGAGATCCACGAGCAGCTCGGCCGCAAGTATTCGGCCGGCTTCATCACCGAGATCGAGTCGGACTCCCTGCCGCCGGGCCTGGACGAGGACACCATCCGTGCCCTGTCGGCCAAGAAGGACGAGCCGGAGTGGATGACGCAGTGGCGCCTGGATGCCTACCGCCACTTCCTGACCCTGCCGATGCCGGACTGGGCCAAGCTGGAGATCGCGCCGATCGACCTGCAGACGCTCAGCTACTACTCCGCGCCGAAGGGCCCGAAGTACGCCTCGCTGGATGATGTGCCGAAGGAACTGCTCGACACCTACGACAAGCTGGGCGTGCCGCTGCACGAGCGCGCCAAGCTGGCCGGCGTGGCGGTGGATGCGGTGTTCGACTCGGTATCCGTGGGCACCACCTTCCGCAAGGAACTGGCCGAGAAGGGCGTGATCTTCTGCTCGATGTCCGAGGCCATCAAGGAACACCCGGCGCTGGTGCGCCAGTACCTGGGCACCGTGGTGCCGGTCGGTGACAACTACTTCGCCGCGCTCAACTCGGCGGTGTTCTCCGACGGCAGCTTCGTGTTCATTCCCAAGGGCGTGCGCTGCCCGATGGAACTGAGCACCTATTTCCGCATCAACGCCGGCCACACCGGCCAGTTCGAGCGCACCCTGATCGTGTGCGAGGACAAGGCCTACGTCTCCTACCTGGAAGGCTGCACCGCGCCGATGCGCGATGAGAACCAGCTGCACGCCGCGGTGGTCGAGCTGGTCGCGCTGGAAGATGCGGAGATCAAGTACTCCACGGTGCAGAACTGGTACCCGGGCGACGAGAACGGCGTCGGTGGCATCTACAACTTCGTGACCAAGCGTGCCGAATGCCGTGGCGCGCGCAGCAAGGTCACCTGGACCCAGGTCGAGACCGGCTCGGCGATCACCTGGAAGTACCCGTCCTGCGTGCTGCTGGGCGACGATTCGGTCGGTGAGTTCCACTCGGTCGCGCTGACCCATCACCGCCAGCAGGCCGACACCGGCACCAAGATGATCCATGTCGGCAAGCGCACCAAGAGCAAGATCGTCAGCAAGGGCATCAGCGCCGGCCGTGGCCAGAACACCTACCGCGGCCTGGTGCGGGTGGACCGCAACGCCGAGGGCGCGCGCAACTACACCCAGTGCGACTCGCTGCTGATCGGCAAGCAGTGCGGCGCGCACACCTTCCCCTACATCGAGGTGAAGAACCCGGGCGCCACCGTCGAGCACGAGGCGACCACTTCCAAGATCTCCGATGACCAGCTGTTCTACTGCCGCGCCCGTGGCATCAGCCAGGAAGACGCGGTGTCGATGATCGTCGACGGCTTCTGCAAGCAGGTGTTCCGCGAACTGCCGATGGAGTTCGCGGTGGAAGCCAAGAAGCTGCTGGAAGTCTCGCTGGAAGGTTCGGTGGGCTGACCGCCCGCCCCTGCCCCTCGCAAACGCATTCTCTTTACCGGCGGGCCCTGGCCCGCCCCACGGAAACCCCCACCATGCTGAAGATCGAAAACCTCCACGCCCGCATCGGCGACAAGGAAATCCTCAAGGGCCTGTCGCTGGATGTGAAGCCCGGCCAGGTGCACGCCATCATGGGCCCGAACGGCGCCGGCAAGTCCACCCTGGGTAACGTCCTGGCCGGCCGCGACGGCTACGAAGTGACCGAAGGCAGCGTGCAGTTCGACGGCGTCGACCTGCTGGAGCAGGACCCGGAAGCACGTGCCGCCGCGGGCCTGTTCCTGGCGTTCCAGTACCCGGTGGAAATCCCGGGCGTGAACAACACCTACTTCCTGCGCGCGGCACTGAACGCCCAGCGCAAGGCGCGCGGCGAAGAAGAACTCGATTCCATGCAGTTCCTCAAGCTGGTGCGGCAGAAGCTGGCCGTGCTGCACCTGAAGGACGAACTGCTGCACCGTGGCGTCAACGAAGGCTTCTCCGGCGGCGAGAAGAAGCGCAACGAGATCTTCCAGCTGGCCGTGCTGGAACCGAAGCTGGCGATCCTGGACGAGACCGACTCGGGCCTGGACATCGACGCGCTGAAGAGCGTGGCCGACGGCGTCAACGCACTGCGCGGCGCCGACCGTTCGTTCCTGGTCATCACCCACTACCAGCGCCTGCTGGACTACATCAAGCCGGACGTGGTGCACGTGCTGGCCGATGGTCGCATCGTCAAGAGCGGCGGCCCCGAGCTGGCGCTGGAGCTGGAAGCGCACGGCTACGATTTCCTGAAGGACCGGGTCGTGCCCGAGGCGGCGGTCTGATGAGCGCCCTGCTTGACTCCATGGCCCAGGCCTTCTGTGGCAGCGATGCGCGCCGCGAAGTGCTGGATGCGGTCCTGCGCGACGGCCTGCCCGCCGCCCGCAATGAAGCCTGGAAGTACACCTCGCTGCGCCAGCTGGAACGCCGTGCGTTCGCTGCAGCGCCGCTGCAGGGCCCGGCGCTGGACGCCGCGCTGCTGGACGACATCCCGGCGCCGCGCCTGGTGTTCGTCAACGGCCGCCTGGATGCCGCGCTGAGCGATGTGCAGGCCCTGCCGTCCGGCGTGCAGCTGCAGCCGCTGTCGGCCGCGCTGGCCGCTGGCGAAGACGCCTTGCGTTTCCTTGGCCGTCGCTACGAGCGCAGCGAAGAGATCTTCGCCCGGCTCAACGCCGCGCTGGCCGATGAAGGCGTGGTGCTGCGCGTGGATGAAGGCGTGCAGGTCGAAACGCCGCTGCAGCTGGTATTCGCCAGCGTCGCCGGCGAAGCCGACCTGGCCTGGCACCATCGCCACCTGATCGAACTGCGCGCCGGCGCCAGCCTCGGCGTGGTCGAGCACCGCTTCAGCGTGGGTGACTCCGCCCACCTGGACAACACCGTGCTGCATGCCCACGTCGCCCGCGACGGCGTACTCAAGCACGCCCGCGTGCAGGCCGGCAGCGCCCGCCAGACCAGCTTCCTGCGCACCGACGCGGTGCTGGCCCGCGACGCGCAGTACCACCGCGTGGACCTGGAACTGGGCGCCGCGCTCAGCCGCCACGAACTGAACGTGCGCCTGGAAGGCGACAACGCCCGGCTGACCGCCAACGGCGTGCTGCTCGGCAATGGCCGCCGCCACGTCGAGACCCGCCTGGGCATCGACCACATCGCGCGCGATACCGCCTGCGAGCTGCTGTGGCGCGGCGTTGCCGCCAACCGCAGCCGCGTGGTGTTCCATGGCGGCATCCAGATCCGCGAAGGCGCCGACGGCACCGACGCGAACCTGTCCAACAAGAACCTGCTGCTGTCGGCCGATGCCGAGATCGATACCCAGCCGACGCTGGTGATCGACGCCGATGAAGTGAAGGCCGCGCACGGCGCGACCGTCGGCCAGCTCGATGCCAATGCGCTGTTCTACCTGCGCTCGCGTGGCCTGCCCCAGGTCCAGGCGCAGGCACTGCTGAGCGCTGCGTTCTGCCATGAACCGCTGAAGATCCTGCCGGACGCGTTGCGCGAGCAGCTGGCACGCCGCCTGGACAAGGCCCTGGCCGAGGCGGGTGTGGCATGAACCTGTCCACGCCACGCCCGATCGAAGAACGCACCGGCGCCCCGGACTGGGATCGCGTCCGCCTCGACTTCCCGCTGCTGATGCGTGAAGTGCACGGCAAGCCGCTGGTCTATTTCGACAACGCCAACACCGGCCAGAAGCCGGTACAGGTGATCGGCGCGGTGGATGAGTTCTACCGCCGCTACAACGCCAACGTCAGCCGCGCGGTGCATGCACTGGGCAGCGAAGCGACCGACGCCTACGAAGGCGCACGCAACAAGCTGGCACGCTTCCTCAACGTGCGCGCCAGCGACCTGGTGCTGTGCAGCGGCACCACCTTCGCCATCAACCTGGTGGCCTACTCGTGGGCGCTGCCGCGATTGAAGGCCGGCGACGTGATCCTGATCACGCGCATGGAACACCATGCCAACATCGTGCCGTGGCAGCTGGTCGCGCAACGTACCGGCGCCACCATCCGCGTGGCCGAGATCACGCCCGATGGCGCGCTGGACCTGGATGCGCTGCGCGCGGCGATGACCCCGGAGGTCAAGCTGCTGGCGGTCACCCATGTCTCCAACGTGCTGGGCACGGTCAATCCGGTGCGCGAGATCTGCCGTGAAGCGCGCAAGCGCGGCATCATCACCGTGGTCGATGGCTCGCAGGCGGTGCCGCACCGCAAGGTCGACGTCGCCGCGATCGGCTGCGACTTCTACGCCATCACCGGCCACAAGATGTGCGGTCCGACCGGCACTGGTGCGCTGTGGGCGCGCCGCGAGCACCTGGACGCGATGCCGCCGTTCCTCGGCGGCGGCGAGATGATCAAGGAAGTCAGCTTCGACGGCACCGTGTTCAACGATGCCCCGCACAAGTTCGAAGCCGGCACCCCGAACATCGCCGGTTTCATCGGCCTGGGCGTGGCCGCCGACTACCTGCAGCAGCTCGGCCAGGAGAACGTGGAAGCCCGCGAAGCCGAACTGCTGGCGCACTTCACCGAGGAGCTGCGCCGCGTCGACGGCCTGCGCATCATCGGCGAAGCGCCGGAGAAGGCCGCCGTGGTCTCGTTCCTGATCGATGGCGCGCATGCGCACGATCTGGCCACCCTGCTCGACCTGGAAGGGGTGGCCGTGCGCTCGGGGCAGCACTGCGCACACCCGCTGCTGCAGTACTTCGGCGTCGCCGCCACCTGCCGTGCCTCGCTGGCGTTCTACAACACGCACGCCGAGATCGAGCGCTTCATGACCGCGCTGACCAAGGTGCGCAAGCTTCTGGGCTGAGCCGGCACACCGGGGTCAGATCCCTTTCGCGACGCGAAAGGGATCTGACCCCACCAGTATTCCCGACAGCCGCCGCTGCGACCGCAATGCCCGCCGGATCGCGACCAGATGAACGCGGCATACCGCCCGCAGCACACCGGGGTCAGATTCCTTTCGCCACGCGAAAGGGATCTGACCCCACCAGCATTCCCGACAACCGCCGTTGCAACTGCAATGTCCGCCGGATCGCGACCAGATGAACGCGGCATACTGCCCGTAGCACACCGGGGTCAGATCCCTTTCGCCACGCGAAAGGGATCTGACCCCACCAGCATTCCCGACAACCGCCGTTGCGACCGCAATGCCCGCCGGATCGCGACCAGATGAACGCGGCATACCGCCCGCAGCACACCGGGGTCAGATCCCTTTCGCCACGCGAAAGGGATCTGACCCCACCAGCATTCCCGACAGCCGCCGTTGCGACTGCAATGCCCGCCGGATCGCCAGCAGATCCCCCGCCGGAATACCCGCCTCGATGAACTCCACATAGCGCCTGCACCGTTCATCCGCATCAGAACCCATCAGCTCAAATGCCGAATGCGGCTCGAGCAGCGCATTGGGCCTGCCACGCGCATTGGCACGATAGCTCGACCAGCGATAGTCACCGGGATGCGCCACCTTCCCCGCCCGAACCGGGTTGAGCTCGATGTAGCGCTGGCAGGCCAGCAGATAGCGATCCGTATCCACCACCGTGGAGTGGAAGCGCCCTTCCCATAACGTGCCGGTGCGGCCCTGCCGATCATTCACCCGACGTACGTAGGTCCGGTTCACGGCCTGCATCATCCGCGACAGCCCGCCGCAGAGATCAGGCGTTGCCAGAAGATGGACGTGATTGTCCATCAGCACATAAGCGTGGACCCGGCAGTGCTGCTGGTCTGCGTGATGACACAGCAGACGCAGGTAGGCCACGCGGTCGTCATCCGTGAAGAACACGGGCTGGCGATTGTTGCCGCGGTGGACGACATGTTGCGGGTATCCGGGCGCATCGATGCGCCGTGGCCTTGGCATGGGCTGCTCCTGGTAGCAGGGGGTCAGGGCCCTTCGCTGCGCAAAGGGATCTGACCCCGAGCATCTGCCGATTCCGCACCCGTGCCAGTCGGTCCATCGCCTGCCGTTGAGTCAGTAGATACCGGGGTCAGATCCCTTTCGCGTTGCGAAAGGGATCTGACCCCACTCCCCCATTTGCGCCCGCCCACGCCCCACCTAGAATGGGGCCATGAGCACCCTGACCTTCCGCGCCGCCACGCCGGCCGACATCCCCGCCCTGATCGCCCTCGTCACCTCGGCCTACCGTGGCGACGCCAGCCGCGTGGGCTGGACCACCGAAGCCGACCTGCTGGATGGCGCCCGCATCGACGCCGAAGGCATCCAGGCCGACCTCGACCGCCCGCGATCGGCCATCCTGCTGGCCGAGCGCGAAGGCGTTCTTGTGGCCTGCGCCCACGTTGCCGACGTCGACGGCAAGGGCTACTTCGGCATGTTCTCGGTCGATCCGGCCCAGCAGGGCGGCGGCGTCGGCAAGCAGCTGATGGATGCCGCCGAAGCACACGCCGCGCGCGAATGGAACGTACCGGTGATGCAGATGACCGTCATTGACGTACGCGACGAACTGATCGCCTTCTACGAGCGCCGCGGCTACCAGCGTACCGGCATCAAGAAGCCGTTCCCATATGGCGACGAACGCTTCGGAATCCCCAAGCGCGACGACCTGCGCTTCGAGGTCCTGGAAAAGCCACTGGCCGGAGCCGCCGCGTGAGCGATACCTGGACCTTCGTGTGTGCCGGCAACGAGCTGCTGCCCGGTGAAATGAAGAGCGTGTTCGACGAAGTGACCGGCACGCCGATCGTGGTGTTCAACCTCGACGGCGAGCTGTACGCGCTGGAAGACCAGTGCACGCATGAGGAGTTCGAGCTGTCCTCGGGCGAGTTCAACACCGACGAAGGCAGCGTGGAATGCGTGCTGCACGGCGCGCGCTTCGACGTGCGCGATGGCCGCGCCCTGTGCGCCCCGGCCTATACGCCGGTACCCAAGTTCCCGGTGAAGCGCGAACACGACGCCGTCTGGACCCGCGACGACCGGGATTGAGGCGGCGCTCGGCCCGGAGAGCCCCCCAGAGGGCGCCTGGCGGAGAGCATCCACCCGTGAGGTGGAATCTACTGGAGTGCACTGAGGGGCCCTCCAAGGCCCTTCCAGGCCATCCAGATCGGCAACCCGATTGCGCATATGCGAATCATTATCGTTGATGTTATTCTACGTAACATCTTCGTAACGACATCGCCCCTGCGCCATGGCTTCGCCCGCGCCCACCGCCACGCTGTGCCAGCTCGCCCGCCAAGGGTGGCCACTGCTCGTGGCCGTGCTGCTGACGTTGCTGCTGGGCTGGTCGGCCTTGCACGAAGGGCGTGGCGGCGATCCGGCTGCGCACGGCTGGCAGGCACACGCTGAAGATCTGCTGCAGGCGATGCCGCTGCCGCAACCGCCAGCCGACGAATGCCCGCAGCACGCCGCACCAGCACCGGAGCCTCCGTTCGATGGCGAGGGCACCTCGCCCTGCACCGGTCTGGTCCCTGCACGCGCCGCTCTGGTCGCGCGTATCCCGCTGTGGCGCTCCGATGCCCTGCGCTGGCAGTTGCATGATCCCGCGCTGCGGTTGAACCCCGGCCACGCACCGCCCGCACCGCACGCCAGCTGAGGCGCCCTGCGGCCGTTGCCGTGCGCCTGATTGCGTTTCCCGCCAGCCGAGCCTGGCTCGGCTCTACAGCACCCACTTCCCGCCTGTCGCCGCATGCCCATCTGCGCCGGCTCGCGCTCGCCCTTTCCCGATCCAAGCCACTACCCACAGTCATGACCCACATCACGTCCCGCAAGCACGCCCCGCGCGTTTCCCTGCTCGCCACCGCCACCCTGGCCGCGGGCTTTGCTCCGCTGGCTGCGCAGGCTGCCGACGGCGCCGACGCCGGTTCCCGCAACGCCACCGAGCTGGACAAGGTGCAGGTGCGCGGCAGCTGGTTCAATCCGTCCTCGCCGAAGTTCACCGCTGAACTGCTGGACACCCCGAAGTCGGTGTCGATCGTCTCGGAGAAGCTGATCGCCGAAACCGGTGCGACCAACCTGCAGGATGCGCTGCGCATGGTGCCGGGCATCACCTTCGGTGCCGGCGAAGGCGGCAACCCGACCGGCGACCGTCCCTTCATCCGTGGCTTCGATTCGCAGAGCAACGTCTTCGTCGATGGTCTGCGCGACGTCGGCTCGCAGACCCGCGAGATCTTCGACCTGGAGCAGGTGGAAGTAGTCAAGGGCCCGAGCTCGGCCTACGGCGGCCGTGATTCCGGCGGTGGCAGCCTGAACCTTGTGAGCAAGACGCCGAAGCTGAAGAACGAGACCAGCGCCAGCATGGGCATCGGCACCGACAGCTACGCGCGCGGCACCGTGGACGCCAACTACGTGCTGGGCGATGGCATCGCCGCGCGCCTGAACCTGATGAAGCACGAATCGGACATCGCCGGCCGTGACGCCGCCAATGTCAGCCGCTGGGGCATCGCGCCGTCGATCGCGTTCGGCCTGAACGGCCCGGCCCAGCTGATCGCCAGCCACTACCACATGCAGAGCGATGACCTGCCGGACGCGGGTGGCTTCCCGTATGGCAACCCGAACGGTGCGCCGGCCTCGAAGTGGGTCGACGGCCGCCCGATGGTGCCGGACCGCAACAACTACTACGGCCTGGTCGACCGTGACTTCCAGCGTACCCGCGCCGACATCAGCACCCTGGATGCCAGCTACGACTTCGGCGGCCACAAGCTGCGCAACATCGCGCGCCTGGGCAACACCAGCAACGACTACCTGTGGACCCAGCCGGACGACAGCCAGGGCAACCCGAACAACTACGGCACCCTGTGGCGCCGGACCAACAGCCGTGCCGTCGACGTCAAGAGCTTCGCCGACCAGCTGGGCCTGACCGGTGCCTTCCAGACCGGTGCGCTCAAGCACAGCTACAGCGCGGGCGTGGAATACAGCGACGAGAAGATGACCCGCGGCAGCTATCTGATGACCCCGGGCACCAGCAACCCACTCACCGGCAACAGCAAGTGCCCGACCACCGGCGCGGCCACCGGCTACAACTGCACCGATTTCGCCAATCCGAACCCGCGCGATCCGTGGGCGGCCACCCATTCGGTGTACCGCAGCGACAAGGCACTGGACGTAGAGCAGCGCACCAGGACCACCTCGGCCTACGTGTTCGACACCATCGAGCTCAATGAGCAGTGGATGATCAACCTCGGCCTGCGCTACGACGACTTCCGCACCACCCTGACCACCCCGGTGGCCGGCAAGGCACCGACCCGCGTGCGCAACAGCAACGACTTCCTGAACTACCAGGCCGGCGTGGTGTTCAAGCCGGCCGCCAACGGCAGCATCTACCTGTCGTGGGGCACCTCCTCGACTCCGCCGGGCATGGACGGTGGTGACGGTTCGGACGGCCTGAGCGCCGCCGTGGCCGACCTCAAGCCGCAGGATACGAAGAACCTCGAGCTGGGCACCAAGTGGGACCTGTTCGACCAGCGCCTGAACCTCACCGCGGCGATCTTCCACACGGTGATGAACAACGCGCGCGTGACGGTCGACAACGGCACCAGCCAGAATGCCGGCAAGAAGGAAATCAACGGCTTCGAGCTGGGCTTCACCGGCCAGCTGACCGACGCCTGGAGCCTGTACGGCGGCTACACCTACCTGGACTCGGAACTGAAGGACAACGGCTTCGTCTGTGGTGCACCGGTCGGCCGCACCTGCCCGTCCAACGTCTACGTGCCCTCGCCGTACAACGGCAACGTATTCCCGAACACCGCCAAGCACAGCGCCAACCTGTGGACCACCTACCGCTTCCCCATCGGCCTGACCGTCGGTGCCGGTGCGTTCTACTCGGACAAGCAGTACGGTGACGTCGCCAACACCAAGTGGATCGCCAGCTACACCCGCTTCGACGCAATGGCCAGCTACGCGATCCAGGACAACATCAGCCTGCAGCTCAACGTGCAGAACCTGACCGACAAGACCTACTTCACCAAGGCCTATGCCTCGCACTACGCGAGCATCGCCCCGGGTCGCTCGGCCACCCTGGCACTGAACGTGAAGTTCTGATGTAGCTTCGCTCCACCACGGCGGCAGGCTCTCCTGCCGCCGTTTTTGTTTCCGGCGATACTCACCCCATGGCAACCCGTACCCCCATCGACAGCGACGCCCTGGCCGAGCTGCTGCAGCACGATCCGCAGGCCGCGTTCGCACGCGTGCGCGACGCCGCACAGGCTGGGCAGGTCGATGCACAACTGCTGCTCGCGCAGATGCACATGGAAGGCAAAGGGACCGCACAGGACGCTTCGGCGGCGCTGCTCTGGTACGAAACCGCCGCCAACAACGGCGCGCCGATGGCGATGAACATGCTCGGCCGCTGCCATGAGCTGGGCCACGGCACGGCGGTCAACCTGGCGCTGGCGGCGGTGTGGTACCGGCGCGCGGCCGATACCGGCCTGGACTGGGGCCTGTACAACCTGGCCAACCTGCTGGCCACCGGCCGCGGCATTGCGCAGGACCGCGCGCAGGCACTGGCCCTGTACACCCGTGCCGCGCACCTGGGCCACGCCAAATCGATGAACCTGCTGGCCCGCCACCTCGAAGACGGGCTGGATACCGCACCCGATCCGCAGGCGGCGCTGGCCTGGTACCAGCGCGCGGCCGAGGCCGGTGATTTCCGCGGCCAGGCCAACTACGCCTCGATCCTGCTGCAGGCCGGCCAGGTCGAGCAGGCCGTGCACTGGCTGCGGCTCGCACTGGCGCACGGCAGCCCGGCATTCATGGCGCACATCGTGCCGGAGCTGGCCGCGTCACCGCATCCACAGGTGCGCGCCCTGGTCGCACCGCCGTCCCTCTGAGGAGTCCCGCATGCTGCTGCACATCCCCGACATTCTCAGCGCCGACCAGGTCGCCGACTTCCGCCGCCGCCTCGACGCCGCCGACTGGACCGATGGCCGCGAAACCGTGGGGCATCTGGGCGCACAGGCCAAGCACAACCAGCAGCTGCCCGAGGCCTCGCCGCTGCGCCGCGAACTGGGCGAGATCATCCTCGTCGCGCTGGCCAGGCATCCGCTGTTCTTCAGTGCCGCGCTGCCGCTGAAGTACCTGCCACCACGCTTCAACCGCTACAGCGGTGGCGGCACCTATGGCTACCACGTCGATGGCGCGGTGATGAACCTGGCCAACGGCGAACAGCTGCGCTCGGACATCTCCTGCACCCTGTTCCTGTCGGCGCCGGACGAATACGAGGGTGGCGAGCTGATCATCAGCGACACCTACGGCGAGCACGAAGTGAAGCTGCCGGCCGGCGACCTGATCGTGTACCCGTCCAGCAGCCTGCACCAGGTGCGGCCGGTTACCCGCGGCGCGCGCGTGGCCTCGTTCTTCTGGGTGCAGAGCATGATCCGCGACGATGTGCAGCGCCGCCTGCTGTGGGAAATGGATGGCGCGATCGAGCGCCTGCGGCAGACCGGCGGCGACGCCGAGGCGGTCCTGCAGCTGACCGGCGTGTACCACAACCTGCTGCGGCGCTGGAGCGAAGTCTGAGCCTTGCCGGGCCGGCCTGCGACATTTGTCAATAATTCTCATTTGCAACGGCTAACAGCTCTCATTACAATCACGCCCCGTTGATGCCGGCCGCTGCCGGCAGCCCCAGGGGACCCCCGCTTGCTGCGCCCGCTTCGCCCTCGCCCACTCATCCATCGCAAGATGGGCACCGCCATGCGCGGCCAGCGTCCCGCGCTGGCCAGTCTGCTGGCGTGGGTGGCGATGCTGGCGTTGCTGCTGGGCACCCTGCCGCTGCTGCCACAGGCCCACGCCGGCATGGCCGTGCAGGTGCCGTTGGAGGAGCGCGGAGGCGAAGCGCCCCTGCAGGAAGAGGCGCCGGCCAAGCTGCGCCGCTGCGCCTCCGCTCCGGTGAAGTCGGCCGAGAAGGCACGCCCGCCGTTGCTGCTGGCCAGCCACTGGCTGCGCACTGAGCTCGACCTCGTACCCGCCATGCCGGCCATGCCCGGCGTGCGCCCGGACTGGCCGCTGGCCGCTCCGGACACGCCCTGGGCCGATGCGCCCGGGCGCCGTCAGCAACGCGGCCAGGCGCCGCCGCTCGCCTGATCCACGGCCCGACGTGACCGCCTGCGCGGTCGCGCCTGCACGCCGCTGCCTGCTTCATTCCTGCCGCCCCTGACCGGGCCTTCCGTGCCTGCCGCGCCCTTCGCGCACGGCACCGCGCCACCCTGCATCCTTCGAGGTAACTGCCATGGCCCAGCGCCATCGTGTCCGTTCGTCCCTGTCCCGTACCCTGCTGACCAGCGCCGTGCTGGCGGCTTTCGCCAGCCCTGCCTTCGCCCACGGTGACGCCGCAGGCGCGCCGCAGACGCTGGACAAGGTGGTGGTCACCGCCGCCGGCTTCGAGCAGAAGGTGATCGATGCCCCGGCCAGCATCAGCGTGGTCAGCCGCGAGGAACTGAGCAAGCGCCCGTACACCAGCCTGGTCGATGCGCTGCGCGACGTCGAAGGCATCGACGTCGGCCTGGAAGCGACCGACAAGAACGGCCGCGCCACCGTGTCGATGCGCGGCCTGCCGTCCGAGTACACCCTGGTGCTGATCGACGGCCGCCGCCAGAGCAATGTCGGCCAGATCTATCCGAACAACTTCGGTGGCGGCCAGTTCGCCTACCTGCCCCCGCTGGACGCGATCGAACGCATCGAAGTCGTGCGCGGGCCGATGTCCACACTGTACGGTTCGGACGCGATGGGCGGTGTCATCAACATCATCACCCGCCGCAACCAGGACAGCTGGCACGGTTCGGTCAGCCAGGGCTTCACCGTGCAGCAGGACGACCAGTTCGGCGATGCACGCACCACCGACCTCTACCTCAGCGGCCCTTTGCTGAAGGAGCGCCTCAGCCTGGCAGTACGCGGCAGCTACTACGACGCGAAGGCTTCCAACCCGGAATGGGATGCGTTGTCCCTGCCCGACGGCACCCTGTGGGAGCGCAGCATCGGCTTCGGCGGTGGTGGCAAGTCGGTGGCCAACACCAACTGGAACAGCGGCGTGCGGTTGGACGTCCGCATCAACGACGATCACGAACTGTGGCTGGACTACGACGTGTCGCGGCAGAAGTTCGACAACAGCGATGGCCAGACCGGCACCCTCGACAGCCTGGCCAGCCTGTGGCGCGTCGGCAATGCCGTCATTCCCAACCCGAACGGCAGCGGTACCGTCACCCGTCGCGTGGTGCAGCCGCGCGTGGGCTACACCGCCTACCAGCGCTACGAACGCGACCAGTTGTCGCTGACCCATCAGGGCCGCTACAGCTTCGGTACCTGGCAGACCTCGCTGACCCACAGCAAGAGCAGCAACCTGGGCCGTTCGCTGCCGCTGACCCTGGAAGAGCGCGCCAACCTGCAGACGCTTTGGAATGACGTCTGCCGCCGCACCGGTGCTGCCAACAACTGTGCGGCCGGCCGCGGCAACGCCCTGGCTGCCCTCAACCCGAGCGAGATGGCGCGCCTGCAGGCGTTCCTGCCGCGCCCGCTGCGCACCATGGAACTGGAAGGCTACGTGCTCGACACGATGCTCGACCTGGACTTCGGCGCGCACACGCTGACCGTGGGCGGCCAGTACAACGACACTGACATGGTCGACGGCGTGTTCGGCATGGATGGCGCCGGCTACCGCAGCAACGTCAAGCAGACGCACCGCATGTGGGCGCTGTTCGCCGAGGACAACTGGGCGCTGACCGACACCCTCACCGCCACCTTCGGCCTGCGCTACGACGACCACAACGTATTCGGCAGCCATGTCAGTCCGCGTGGCTACCTGGTGTGGAATGCCAGCGATGCGTGGACCTTCAAGGGCGGCGTCAGCACCGGCTACAAGACCCCGCGTCCGGACCAGCTGTTCCCGGGCATCACCGGCTTCGGTGGCCAGGGTGTGCTGCCGCTGGTCGGTTCGCCGAACCTCAAGCCTGAAACCAGCACCAACTACGAGCTGGCCGCTTACTACGAAGGCCAGCGCTGGGGCTTCAACGTCACCGGCTTCTTCAACACGTTCGAGGACAAGATCGCCAGCGGCGGCACCTTTGCGAACTGCGAAGTGGCCCGCGCCGGCAGCGGCTACTGCGTGGACATCGGCCCGGGCTGGGCGGCACTGGGCTACAGCACGTTCACCCAGAGCGTGAACATCGACAAGGCCGAGACCCGCGGTGCCGAACTGGCCGCGCATGTCGACCTGCTCGACACCCTGCAGCTGCGCGGCAACTACACCTGGACCAGGAGCGAGCAGACCAGCGGCGCGCAGAAGGGCCTGCCGATCAGCGGCACGATGCCGGCCAAGCACATGGCCAATGCCAGCCTCAACTGGCAGGTCAACGAAGCGATCAGCCTGTCGCTGATCGGCGAAGGCCGCTACGACCGCTACCGCGACACGCTGCTGGACGCCAACGGCGCCAGCCACACCCGCTACTACGAGGACTACACCATCTTCCATCTCGGTGGCAGCTGGAAGGCCACGCCATGGCTGACGGTGAACGCACGCGTCAACAACCTGTTCGACAAGGACTTCGTTTCGCAGTCGTGCCTGCTGATCAGCCAGAGCGAGTTCAACTGCGTGGACGACTACGCGACCAAGGACCAGCGCCGCAGCTACTGGATCTCGTTGAACGCGAAGTTCTGATCGCCGCGCCCGGCCCCGGTGGGTGCCGACCTTGGTCGGCACCGCTTCATCCACGCGTGGCGTGGATCTACCGATCGGTAGTGCCGGCCGCTGGCCGGCAATCGCCCTCCAGCGATACAGAACGACACGCAATTGCGAGCTATTCTCATCAATGATGTAATGGGCAGTCCCCGTCCGCCTCGAACCGTGCCGTGAGCCGTCCTGCCTCTTCCACCGTGGCGCAGCAACAGAACCGTGGCTTCTGGCTGCGGACGCTGCACCAGTGGCACTGGATCAGCTCGGCGGTGTGCCTGATCGGCATGCTGCTGTTCGCGGTGACCGGCCTGACCCTCAACCACGCCGCGAAGATCGAAGCCAAACCCCAGGTGCAGAACCAGCATCTGGAACTGCCGGCCGATCTGCTCGGCCAGCTCGGCACGCGCGAAAACGGCAATGCACCGATTCCGCGCCCGGCCCGGCACTGGCTGGACACGCAGCTGGGCATCGCCATCGGCGGGCGCCCGGCCGAGTGGTCGGCCGAGGAGATCTACCTGTCGCTGCCGCGCCCCGGCGGCGACGCCTGGCTGAGCATCGATCGCGGGACCGGCGCGGTGGAGTACGAATCAACCTCGCGCGGCGCGGTGTCCTACCTCAACGACCTGCACAAGGGCCGCAACGCGGGCCCGGCGTGGGGCTGGTTCCTGGACCTGTTCGCCGTGGCCTGCCTGGTGTTCTGCATCACCGGCCTGTTCCTGCTGCACCTGCATGCACGGCAGCGGCGCATGACCTGGCCGCTGGTCGGCCTGGGCCTGATGATTCCGCTGCTGATCGCCCTGCTGCTGATCCACTGACTTTCCTTCGTTTCCGGAGCCGCCCCATGCGCGTCACCCTGACCATCGCCCTCAGCGGCCTGCTGGCCACCTCGCCGGCGTACGCCACCACCCTCGACATCAACGTCGAAGTGCCCAAGCTCAACGTGGCCGAGTACCACCGCCCGTACGTGGCGGTGTGGCTGGAAGGCGCCGACCAGAAGGTCGCGGCCAACCTGTCGGTCTGGTACCAGCAGACCAGCAACAGCGAAGGCCACGGCACCAAATGGCTGCCGGACCTGCGCCAGTGGTGGCGCAAGAGCGGCCGCACCCTGCAGGTGCCGGTGGACGGCGTGACCGGCCCGACCCGCCCGGCCGGCAAGCACGCGCTGTCGTTCAACGACAGGCAGCCGGCACTGAAGCAACTGGCCCCGGGCAACTACACCCTGGTGGTGGAAGCGGTGCGCGAAGTCGGTGGCCGCGAACTGCTGAAGATCCCCTTCACCTGGCCGGCCACCGCCGCGCAGAACGGCAAGGCGCAGGGCGCCACCGAACTGGGCCAGGTCACCCTCGCCGTCAAACCCTGACCGCTCATCCGGGTCAGAGCCCTTCCTGCGGAAGGGATCCGACCCCGGGGTCGGATCCCTTTCCCGCGGAAAGGGCTCTGACCCCACCCATCCGCATCCACTGGAGTCTTCCGCATGAAGCGCACGCTCGTCCTCGCCGCCGCCCTGGCCGCTGCCCTTCCCTTCTCCGCCCTGGCCCACAAGGCCTGGCTGCTGCCCTCGCAGACCGTGATCGCCGGCAACGCGCCGTGGATCACCATCGACGGTGCGGTCTCCAACGATCTGTTCTACTTCAACCACGTGCCGCTGCGCCTGGAATCGCTGGTGATCACCGCGCCGGACGGCAGCACCGTGCAGCCGCAGAACGCGTCGACCGGCAAGTACCGCAGCGTGTTCGACATCGAACTGAAGCAGCCGGGCACTTACCGCATCGCGTCGGTCAATGACGGCCTGTTCGCCACGTACGAGCAGAACGGCGAGCGCAAGCGCTGGCGCGGCAGCGTGGCTACCTTCGGTGAACTGCCGAAGGATGCGAAGAAGCTGGAAGTGAGCCAGTCGATCGGCCGCGTGGAGACCTTTGTCACCAACGGTGCGCCGAACGACACCGCGCTGAAGCCGACCAACCGTGGCATCGAGCTGGTCGCAGTCGGCCACCCGAATGACCTGTTCGCCGGCGAGGAAGCCACCTTCCGCGTGCTGGTCGATGGCAAGCCGACCGCCGGCCTGGAGTTCGAGATCGTGCGTGGCGCCACCCGCTACCGCAACGCGCAGGACGAGCTGAAGCTGACCAGCGATGCCAAGGGCGAGATCAAGGTGACCTGGCCGGAAGCCGGCATGTACTGGCTGGAGACCGGCACCGAGGACAACAAGACGTCGGTGAAGCAGGCCGCCAAGCGCCGCCTGAGCTACGTCGCCACGCTGGAAGTGCTGCCGCAGTAATGTGGACCGCGATGCCGGGCATTCCCCGGCATCGCCACCGCAACGCATCACCATGACCGATTCCCATCTCGACATCGCCCGCCTCGGTGGCACCACCATGGGCACCACCTGGAGCGTGTCGCTGGTCGCGTCGCGCCAGCGCGACCTGCACCCGCTGCACGCCGGCATCCAGGCGCGGTTGGACGACGTGGTCGCGCAGATGAGCACCTGGGAGCCCGGTTCGGACCTGAGCCGCTACAACCGCGCCGGCGCTGGGCAATGGTGCGCGCTGCCGTTCGAAACCCGCCACGTCCTGGCCTGCGCACAGGCCATCGCCGCCGCCAGTGACGGCGCCTTCGATCCCACCATCGGTCCGCTGGTTGCACTGTGGGGCTTCGGTGCACATGCCGGTGAACGCCGCCAGCCCGACGCCGCTACCCTGCAGGCCACCCGTGAGCGTTGCGGTTGGCAGCGCCTGCAGTGGCAGGGTGATGCGCTGCTGCAACCGGGCCGGCTGGAACTGGATCTCTCTGCGATCGCCAAGGGCTTCGGCGTCGATCACGTCGCCGCTTGGCTGCGCGCGCAAGGCATTGCTGCAGCATTGATCGAAGTCGGCGGCGAACTGGCCGGCTACGGCCGCAAACCGGACGGCCAACCGTGGCGCGTGCTGGTGGAATCCGCACCGGAGGAGGATGTGCACACCGAAACCCCGCCACGGGTGCTGGCGCTGGACGGCAAGGCGGTGGCCACTTCGGGCGATCGCTGGCACCAGTACCAGGCCGATGGCGAGGCCTACAGCCACAGCCTCGACCCGCGTACGGGCAGGCCGGTGCAGCAGGTCGCCGCAGCGGTCACCGTCGTGGCCGACGACGCCATGCACGCCGATGCCTGGGCTACCGCACTGACCGTGCTGGGTCGCGAACAGGGCATGGCGCTGGCCGAGCGCGAAGGACTGGCCGCGCGCTACCTGCAACGCAGCGCAGACGGCCCGCAGGAATTTCTCAGCAGCGCCTTCCAGCGCCTGCTCGACGGGCAGGACGCATGAGCACTCGGCCATCGCGTGCGTGGCTCGGCAACACACTTGTACTGATCGTACTGGCGCTGATCGCCTGGGCGCTGCTGCGCCTGCACCTCGGCGAAGCCTGGTGGCAGGGCGCACCGCCGGCACGGCAATCGCAGATCGCCATCATCGCCACCGCGCTGTACGCGCTGGCCTGCGCAGCCCTGTGGTGGCGCACTCGTCCGCGCGATGATGCGGCGTCCGCCGATACCGCGCCGCTCCTGCTGGTCTGGTCCAGCCAGACCGGCTTTGCCCGCGAACTGGCCGAACGCAGTGCCGAGGCCCTGCGTGGTGCCGGCATGCCGGTGCGTGTGCGCGGACTGCACGAGGTGGATGCAGCGTTGCTGGCCGACAGCCAGCGCGCGCTGTTCATTGCCAGCACCACCGGCGAAGGCGATCCGCCCGACCACGCCCTGCCGTTCCTGCGCGGGGTGATGGCCACGCCGCCTCCGTTGCAGCATCTGCAGTACGGCGTGCTCGCGCTGGGCGACCGCAGCTATGGCCACTTCTGCGGATTCGGCCACCAGCTGGACCAGTGGCTGCGCCAGCACGGCGCGCACCCGCTGTTCGATGCGATCGAGGTCGACAATGCCGATCCGGCGGCGCTGCGACATTGGCAGCAGCTGCTGGGACAACTTGGCGGAGGCGCCACTGAACTGCCCGACTGGAGCCCGGCCGAGTATCAGCCGTGGACGTTGCTGCAACGCCAGCATCTGAATCCGGGCAGCCCCGGCGGCCCGGTGTACCGGGTGCGCCTGCAGCCACCGCCTGGCGTCGATGTGCAGTGGCAGGCCGGCGACATCGCCGAGATCGGCCCGCAGCACCCACGCCACAGCGCGCGCGCCTGGCTCGATGCACAGGGCTTCAATGCAGACACCATGCTGGATGACGGGCAGGCGTTGCTGGCCCGTATCGAGCGCTCGCATCTGCCCTCGCTGGTTCCTCCGGGTGATCTGCCCGCACTGCTGGCAACCCTGCAACCGCTGCCGCATCGCGAGTACTCGATCGCCTCGGTGATGGCCGACGGCGCGGTGGAGCTGCTGGTGCGCCGCCAACTGCGCGCCGACGGTACACCCGGCATCGGCAGCGGCTGGCTGTGCGACCACGCGGCCATCGGCGAACCGGTGCAACTGCGGCTGCGCCGCAACGACAATTTCCATGGCGTGCCCGCCGATGTCCCGCTGCTGCTGATCGGCAACGGCACCGGCATCGCCGGCCTGCGCGCGCACCTGCACGAACGTGCCCAGCGTGGCGCGCGCCGCACCTGGCTGCTGTTCGGCGAGCGCACCGCCGCGCACGACTTCCATTTCGGCGAAGAACTGCAGGCGATGCTGGCCAGCGGCACGCTGGCACGGCTGGATGCAGTGTTCAGCCGCGACGGCGGCGCGCATCGCTATGTGCAGGACCGGCTGCAGGCCGAAGCGGCGACGCTGCGGCAGTGGGTCGATGAAGGCGCGACGATCCTGGTCTGCGGCAGCCTGCAGGGCATGGCCCCGGGCGTGGATGCAGTGATCGAGCGGGTGCTGGGTACCGCAGGCAGGGAAGCGATGCTGCTGGCCGGTCGTTACCGGCGCGATGTGTATTGAACGAACCGTCGGGGTCGGATCCCTTTCCGCAGGAAAGGGCTCTGACCCCAACCACAGCCGCACCATGACGGCGTGCCCAGGCATGGTGGCAACCGCACAGCAGTAGCAACTGTCTTGTCAGGGGCAGCCGAGGGCCACCTCGGCGTCCCGCTTACGGGCGTTTAGGATCACCAGCATTTTGCGCATGACCGCCACGAGCGCCACCTTGCTCGCTTTGCCTTTGGCCTTCAGGCCAGCGTAA